>NZ_FWFO01000003.1 GCF_900172225.1 Falsiruegeria litorea R37 | reverse complement strand
GATCGCCGCCTTGTCATCGGTGCCGTTGATGGTGACGGTGATCTGTTTCGTCGTGCCGTCGAGGCTGGAGACGGTCAGCGTGTCGGTCAGCTGCTCGCCGGATTTCAGCGCCTGAACCGCCGGCTGGCCATTGTCGAGCGCATAGCTCCAGGTGCCGTCGGGCTGAACCGTGAAGCTGCCATGGGCGCCCGCCGCGCCACTCTGCGGCACGAAGCTCGCCTGGCCCGCATCCGGGTCGGTCACGTCCAGCTTGCCGCCGGTGCTCTGAACCTTGTCCTCGGTCACCGCGCCAACCGCGGTGCCGGAGATCGCCGCCTTGTCATCGGTGCCGTTGATGGTGACGGTGATCTGTTTCGTCGTGCCGTCGAGGCTGGAGACGGTCAGCGTGTCGGTCAGCTGCTCGCCGGATTTCAGCGCCTGAACCGCCGGCTGGCCATTGTCGAGCGCATAGCTCCAGGTGCCGTCGGGCTGAACCGTGAAGCTGCCATGGGCGCCCGCCGCGCCACTCTGCGGCACGAAGCTCGCCTGGCCCGCATCCGGGTCGGTCACGTCCAGCTTGCCGCCGGTGCTCTGAACCTTGTCCTCGGTCACCGCGCCCTGAGATGCACCGGCGATCATTGCACGATCATCGGTGCCCATCACGTTCACGACCAGTTGGTGGCTCGTTCCATCCACGCTATGGACCGTGAAGGTTTCACGCTCGCTCTGCCCAGAGACCAGCGCCTGGACCGATGGGGAATTGTTGTCGAGAGAGTAGGTCCAATGACCTGATTGATCGATCTGTAGGTGACCAAAACTTCCAGTCAAGGAAGAGGCCTGAAAATGCGCCTCTCCCGGATCCGGATCGACAATTGTCAACGCGCCGGACACCGTCAGAATATGGTCTTCGGATGTTGTCCCGGTATCCGTTCCCGAGATCCTGGCAGCGTCGGGCTGTGGCAACACATTGAACGGCAACTGAACCTGTACCGAGTGGCCGTTGGGACCAACGACAGTTGCCGTGAGGTGCCCGGATCCGAACCAGTCGGTTGGGGGCGTCATGGTCAGGTTCTTCAGATCAGTGCCCGGATTGAGGATCCAGGTCCCGCCCGGGCCTGCATGACCCTGGTTCATGGTCGTTCCGGGGGGCAACCCACCGAGGGTCACGGTGGATCCTCCGGGCGTGTTGTTTCCATTCACAACGGAGATCAGGACCGGGACGGGGTGGCCTTCCTTGCCGCCGGGAATGAATCCGGCGATGGCAGGCCCGCTCGGCTGGCCGCCCGTCACGATATGGCTCGGCGCTTGTCCCGATCCGTGACCGCCACCGCCGGTTGGCGCAATGGGAATGATCGCATGTCCGACATTCTGACCTGTACCAATGCCGGGCAAGGCATGGGTGAAACCGGGATGGCCCGCGCCCGAGCCTCGGAGATGCGCCGGGGGCAGTGGCGCGAGCCCGGACGAGGCCAACCAGTCGGAGCCGGGTTCCGCCCCCAGCCGACCCGGCTCGGAATGCAACTCGGAAAGATCCACGCCCATGTGCCGTGCCAGGGCGGGCGATGAGACCATCAACTGCCGGTTGCCGGAACCGCCGCCGCTTTGCACTCTGCCGTCCGGCGCGGCATGGGAGCCTTCGGTCTGAACTTCCGGCAACTCGCTCGTGTCGGTCACAACCCAGGCAAAAACCTCTTCGGACAACTCATCCCTGGGATCCGCGGCGGAGCGGGAGGTTTGGGACTTGCTCGGGTTCTGATCGGACATCGCGTCTCTCCTCACCGCTCGGTCAATGCCTGGTCGAGATTGGTGTAGATGGGCTTCCAGACATACTGAAACACGGTTTTGGCGCCGGTCTTGATATCGGCTTCACCTGTCATTCCCGCGATCAATGTGAGACCGTCCTCGGCATTCCGGAAGTGGTCGCTGTCCAGCTGCACAAGGACTTCGTAAAACGCTGTTCCACGCTCATCGACTGCCGTTGTAGGCGAAACTTCCTCGACGGTGCCGGGCAATGCGCCGAAGCGGCTGTAATCGAAGCTGTCTATCTTCAATCGAACGGGTTGCCCGACCGAGACGAAGCCGACATCGCGCGGGGACAAACGACCGCTGAAACGATAGCCGCCATCGGCGGGGACGATGGTGACGACCATGCCGCCGGGATCGATGACATCGCCGATCGTATCGTCGGGGATGGCTTGTATCACCCCGGCGATGGGCGACCGGATCTCCGTCTCTGCGACGCGGCTTTGCAAACCGGCGGCTTCAGCCTGCAAGGCGCGCCGTTGGGAGTCCGCTTCTGCAATCCGGCTCCTTGCCTTGGCAAACTCATCCAGTTCCACCTGGGTCAGCGAAGCCTGAAGCTCGGCAACCTCAGCCTCGGCAATGGTCCGGCGACCGGCAAGTTGGGCAAGGTCAAAACGATACTGCGCTTCCTGCTCGCGCAGTTCAGCAAGCTTTGCGCGCGCGCTAAGGCCCCGATCCAGCAGGTCCTGTTGAACAGCGCGCTCCTCCTCGGCTACAGCGATCTGTTCAATGAGTTGGGGGCGTTGCTCGTCGATGGCTGCAATCTCGGCCCGCTTCTCTTCGATCTGTGACCCGATCACCGAGCGTTCGGCGCGAATAAAGGCACGCGTCGCCGCAAGCGCAGCCGTCTCGCGTTCCACGAGATCATTGAAATCCTCGGCATGGGCCGCGAAATCCGGCTCCCGCCCCTCTGCTAGCGCCAGAAGGCGTTCGACTTCCAGGGACAGTCCCGTGATGCGCGCCTCGGCAGCCCGAAGCGCCGATTGCGCCTCCGTCTGATCCAAAAGCGCTACGATCTCGTCTGCTTCCACCATCTGACCACGCGTGACCCGCAGTTCGGCCAACTGACCACCATGCCGGCTTTCGACGCGCTTCACCTGGGCGATGGGTTCGATTTCCCCGCGCGCCTTGGAGATCTCGTCGACAGGTGTGTAGACCATCCAGATCACCAGCGCAGTCAGCCCAAGCAGAATGACGACGGCTGCCCGACGCATCCATACGAAGGTCGACGTATCGTCAAGGTCGAAAGATTGATCTCCGCGAGATTCACTCATCGCTCTTCTCCTTAGCCGAAGCTTCCACCTCTGGCGTTTCTGTCTGAACCGGCCCACAATAGACGACATTGCCTGCGTCGAGCACGATGGCGATATCGGCCAGCGCCGCGAGTTTCGTGTCATGGGTGGCGAGGAAAATCGTTGCCTTGCCACGCGTTTCGTTGATGAAATTCCCGATCTCGGTCACGGCATCCTTACCAGTCGCAGCGAGAGGATCATCGAGAACGAAGAACCTGCTGTCATGCCCTGCAATCACGCTCCACGCGGCGCGTTCCACATGTGCTTCTGCGGAAAACCCGATACCGGGTTTGATATTGCTCTGCTCCAGCCAGACGCTTTTGTCGCCCCCCATGTAAGCGCATCGTGCGTCGATCTCGTCGGGATCGTAATGGGACATCTGTCGACCATTCAGCGTCAAATGCCCGGATTGTGGCCGGAGATCCCCTGCGATGAGCTGGAGCAAGGTGGATTTGCCGGACCCGTTCGGCCCCATCACGATGACGATACTGCCGGGGGCCACATCGAATGAAACGCCGGTAACGGCAGGTGGCTGACCGGCTTCATAACGGTAGAACAGCCCTTGTGCAGCCACAGCGGGTGCCTCCGGTTCGAGTGCGATCTGAAGATGAGACTCCTTGCCCACCGTGGGTGCCTGGAGCTGGGCCTCAAGGGAGGTCCAGCCGCTGCGGATCGCCTTGAGGCGTGGTATTGCCAGGAACAGCGATTGCGCGGGGCCAGTGATGCGCCAGGTCAGCAACATGGTCCCGATCAGCGTACCGGCCGACAAATGACCATTCAAGGCCAGATCGATTCCGACGACCAATGTCACGAGCGCGGTTCCGGATCCGAGCGTGGTAGCGATTGCCGACTGGGACCCGGTCCTCGTCATGAAACGGTGCGTGTCCCGCGCGCTCGACCGCAGGGTTGCATCGAATCGCTGAAGCCATTTCTCGCCCAGCCCGGCGCGTTGAATGGCGCCGTTGGCATCGACCAACTCCCCGATCATCTGCGTACGTCGTTGGGATTGGCGGACGGCAAACGGGTCCCTGCTGCCGGTTCCAGCGTTCATCAACAGGCCGAAGCCGAAAAACAGTACCAGGTAGATCGCGGGAATGATCGCCATGCCCCCGCCAACGATCACCAGGGCGGCAAAGGTCAGAAGGATAAAAGGCGCATCATAGATCGCCGCAATATTCGGGGAGGCGAACAGGTCGGCGGCGCGCTCGCCCTGCCGGATCTTTGCCACGATTGCACTGCCCGAGGTCCCTGCCGTGTTCGATATGGGCGAGCGGAGTGCCTTGCCGGCGAGCAATGTCGAGATCTTGCCCGAAAGCGAGGCGTACTCCGTGGCAGCAAGCCCGGACCGCACCCGCCGCATCGCCAGCATCGTGATCAGAACGATCACTGCACCTGACAACAGGGCCGGAAGTGAATGGGCAGCACCCCCTCCCAGCACCCGGTCGTAGACGGCCATGGTGAAAAAGGGCACGGCAAGAGCGCAAAGGTTGATGACCAGGGATTGCCAGGCAACATGAACGAAGGAGTCGCGCGCGCGAGACGAGATATTGGCAAATGTGACCTTGCTGGCTTCGGCTTCGGGAAGCATGCGAAGATAAAGGAGCGGACCTGCGGGGGGGCGGACCTGCCCCGTTTCGTCGTTCTCCGGGAACGAAACAAGATCACCATCCCGTCGCACGAGCGCGGTCCAGTTGGTGCCGTCTCTCGCGATCAGGGCGCCATCATGACCGTCGCGCCAGGATGCGGGAACGCCCTTGTGAATGGAAGCGTCCACCCCGATCAGGTTGCTGGCCCGTGCCATGTCAGAAAGCGATGACGAGAAACCACCGAATGCCGCTTCTATGGCCAGATCGGAATGGCGCCCGTCGAGATGCTTCAGGACGGATTGGAGGAAGCCGGTTGCATCAGACATCATTCGACCCCCTCGATCCAGTTTCCGGGGTTCTCGAGGCGCGTGGCATCTTTCAGGCCGTCGCGGAGATCCTCCGACGACGTCTGCAACAGGATCTTGACCGCGTCCGAGCGGGACAGGAGAAATTCCGACAGCTTCTTCACCGCATCGACATCGAGGGACGCTTCAGGCGCCTCGAGAATGACCAGCCCGGGGCTGCCCGCAAATGCCTGGACGATTGCGGCGCGCTTGGTGCCGCCATCCGGCAGTGGCCTGCCGGAAGACGCAAGTTCCGTGTCATACCCGTGGGGAAGCCGGCTAACGAGGCTGTCCAACCCGATGTCGCGCGACAGTTTCAGCGCTTCCGCCTCAAGATCCCTGTCCAGACGGGACAAGCTATCCATCAGGCGACCGGTTAACAGCCGCGGACGGGCAGCCACGATCCGGACGGTTTCCGGGTCTGTCAGGTTGCGCGACATGTGATCGATGATGGCTTCCAGCTTTTCGGTCGCTGTCTGACGCGGCGAAGCTTCGAGCATCCAGACGCCACCGCCTGCCGTGTTCAGAATCTCTGCCGTGCCTTTTGATGGTTGACGTCCGATCTCTCCACTGGATTCAAGAATCGATTTCGATTTCTGTGCCGCGACAACCGCGGGCTGGGCGCGCAGGCCCGTCGCCGCTACGCCTACAAGCTGGGATGCCGCCCGGGAGCCCAGCAACGTGCAGGCCGCAAGGCCGCCGGTTGTCATTTGCCCGGCGAGCACCTCTGAGGCGCCCAACCAGACAACACCGACGGTCGATATCAGCGCTCCGCTCTGCAACAGGTCCAACTGAAAGCTGCTGATGTTCTGGGTCGTCCTGTTTGCTTTCGCCAGAACCGTGCGCGCATGAGCCAAACGGGAAAATGCTGAACCAAGGCTGGCCAGGGTCGTCGTGTTCGAGGACGTATTCACAAGCGCCGTGACACCGGCCTCGTATTGCGCGCCCGTCAGCAGTTCCTGCTCCAGTGCCGATCTGTTCCGCGGCGCCACCACGAGGAACGCGATCACCGAAACCGCAGCGACCAGTAGGGGCGCGGCAACAACGATTCCTCCGAGATACGCAATCAGAGCAAGGAAAACGATGGAGAAAGGCGCATCAAACCGCGCGAGCAGCGTTTGACCGACATTCAAATCCCGCGCCTTGGCGGGCGCCGAGGCTAAGAGAAGAGCTTCCTCCAGTGTGTGATGACCCTGAATCAGTTGCCGGGCGGTTCGAGACCAAAGCCTGTGCTCTTCCAGCGCTGACCATCGCGCAAAGATGCCGGTCCGGACGTAACGGAGCGTTCCCGAAAGTAGCAAGGCCACGATAACCGCCGAGAAAATGACGATCGCCGACCCGGCCGACTGGTTCGGAAGAATGCGGTCGTAGACCTGAAGGAGCGCCAGAGGAAGCGCCAATGCCAGCGCGTTTATTCCCACTGAGAGAAGGCCCACAAAAGCGCGCGCGTGCGGCCTCGCAGCAAGCGCGTGATCTGATCGTCCAATTTGCGGTGCCGTGCCAGTAACCATTCGATTCTTTCATCTGATCTGGACGAAATAAAAGACTAGTTGGAATAAGTGTTTCGAAACAAGAGAAAATCAATCCCAGAGCTCAGATTTCGAACTGAACACGGTCCGCCCCAGGGTCATCGTTTCTGAAGAAGGTTCTACCGCTCAACATCCAATGCGCCGTTCCAGAAAGGGCGAGCCCGTTGCTGACGATGTCGGGTCCGTCATGCTCTACAGGTCTGATGTGAGCGGCTTCCACTTCAGCTCGACCACCGCCATTTATCAGACGTAAACCAGTGATGGCGCAGCGCTCGCCATAGGCGCGCAGGACGTTCTTTCTGAAATTACGATCGCAAACCGCCCGATTGGTCAGTTGGTTGACGCGTTCCCGTGCGGGCATGTGTTGGAAAGGTGTTTGCGCGTCCTGAAAACCTGGCAGCTGCATCGAGTCACCAACGCGAGGCAGGATGTCCTCATCTCGCCCAAGTCCACGTTCGAAGATTCGGGCAAAGTCTTCAGCTAAAAGGGTTCTTACTGCAGCCTGCGCGCGTCCGGATATCTTGCCTTGATCGTTCAGCAATCCTCTTTCGATGATTGAATTCTCGTCCCGGAATGAAACTGGGTCGCCGAAATCAAGATACGTTCCTGGCTCTATCACCGCCAAGAACATGTCTGGCTTCCTTGGATCCGGAATGATTTCCTGAACCTTGGCGACAGCAAAGTACCCTTTGGTCTCTTTGACTTTGCTTGGCTCCAGGTAGACGATCCAATCCCCTTCGCACTGTTGGGCACGTGAGAGGTATTGCTTGGGAAACTGATACCGCTCCGAGGAAATGTCGTCGTAGATCGAGTCGCTGCGGTGGATGAAGATGCCGAAAGCCATCGGATCACCTGCGTTGTAGGCGTTCCAATTTTCGATCGGCCGCGCGTAGGGTCAGCACCGCACCTGTCAAAAATGGAAGTGCTAAGCCTGCTGCGGCGATGGCGAAAATCATGATGGTGGCCGAAACTGAGTATTGGGCGGTCTGTTGTGCCAATGATAGTCGACCCAAGCCAATCAGGTAGAAGACGCTTGTACCCAGGAAGATCAGGTAAAGCGGCCCAAAGGGTTCAATCACCTCACGACGGGTGCGCTCCAAGACTGAGTGTCGCAACATGTTCCAGCGTTTGCTTGCCTTGTTCACCAGATTACTCCCTTACCAGCTCGATCCATGTGTGCACGTCATCATCCGTCACTTCACGGCCTTCGACATGCGATTGATACCAACGCGCGACGATGGCCCCGCGCTTCTCGCTTTTGACTTTTATGCCCTCGTCGGTGAGGTGCTTATCCAGCGAGGTTTCGATGTGTTTGAGGGCCTCGAAATCATGCCCAGCCCGAATGGATTTGGTGCCGAGCAGTAGCCAGGCGACGTCAACATCGTAGCGGCTTTGCATCTTGACGAGGGCCTCGACCGGGACGCCGCGTTTGCCCTTTTCATAGCTGTGATAGGCGCGATGTGAGACGCCAATGGCTTCAGCCATAGCAGCCTGCGAGACGCCTATCTCATTGCGACAGATCGCGAGGCGAGCGCCAATCTCTGCAAACAATTCAGCGTCATCTCGCACCATGCAAGTTTCCCAATTGACGAGTGCGCAATTTTGTATAAACATAGCACAAAATGACGCATATTTACGATTTGACCCATCTGACCACGTCAGAAGGTGCAGAACAAGCGATTCCATGCGTGTCGCCGATTCAACTTACGCGGACAAGGACAACTGAAATGGCAGAGACCAACTATTCAGACAGCTCTCAGATCCTGGGGCTTGGGAAGACGCCCGCCCAATGGGTCGAAGTTATGGCCGGGATGGGGATCGATATTTCGGAACGCACTTTGCGCGAGCGGGCAAATGAGACCGGCGCATTTTATCGACTTGGCCGGACCATGCTGATTACGCCCGCGCAGATTGATACGATTTTTGAAGGAGGCCAGTCATGCCGCTCCAAATTTACAAGAGGGGCCGTGTCTACTGGGCCAAAGGGTGGATTGAATACAACGGCAGGCCAATCGCCGGCCCATACAGGCGAAGCACTAAGGCATCTTCAGAAGCGGGCGCACGGGACTGGATAAACCATGAGACCGAACGTCAGATCCGTCGCTATGTCGTGGGTGACGAGCCGAGCAAGACGTTCTCCGATGCAATCATGATCTACCACGCATCGCCTAAGGCAGCGAAGCAGTTGATCCCGATTGTCGAAGCAATCGGCGACCTGTCGCTAGGTGCGATTTCAGGTGCACTATTGAAGAGCCTTGGGCCGAAGCTGAAACCCAAAGCGTCGACCGATACCTGGTGGCGCGAAATTGTGACGCCCGCGAGTGCAGTGATCAACAATGCACATGAGCTGGAAGGCACGCCTCTCATCCGCGTGAAGCCCTATGACAAATTCGAGCGTATCGCGCAGGACAAGCGGCGCGGGAAGCTCAGCCGCGTCGAGCGCACGCCCGCTGATAAGGAATGGATCGAAGCCTTTTGCCGTGTGGCCGACGCATACAACGCCGCGCTGGTTCGGTTCATGTTCGAGACAGCTGCACGGATTGATCAGGCGATATCACTGGAGCCTGATGATCTACGACCGCATGAAAACAAAGTCCGCGTGAAAGCGCAGAAGGGACATCCGGAAAGTTGGATCACGGTCTCGCCTCAGATGATGGACGAGCTTCTCGCACTGCCAGCCAAACGGCCCAAGAACCGCAAGACCGGCAAGCTGATGAAAGCCCGTGTTTTCGGCTATGGCAGCTCCACCGGCTACAACACGCGTTGGAAGACAATCTGCAAGCGCGCGGGCATCCCGTACCTTTCTGCTCACCCCGCTGGACGGCACGGCTTCTTCACCGAGTTGGTTGTTCGCCAAGGCGTTGATCCGGTCACTGCAGCCAAAGCCGGTCGTTGGTCCGACCCCAATTTGCCCATGCGCATCTATGCCCACGCCGAGACCGATGAGGCCGACATCAGGGCCCGTTTTCGTACAAACCATGTACAGGATAACACTGTACAAACACCCAACAGTAAGAAATTACGAAAGGAATAGCGCTATGAACGCATCCCTCCTAAGGGGCAGGTTGCAGGTTCGAATCCTGCCGGGGTCGCCACAGCCTTTTTGAAGTGTGGTTTTGACAGTGTTCTGTCCTGTTTGCTCAATGTCCTTCAGTGTTTCGTGACCTGTCTATGTATCCTTCTGGTGGGCTGTATTTTGAGGCTAGAATTTTGCCGAAAGGGTGCAGGGCCTCATGCCTGCTCTATGGGCCTTTGAGGCGAACCGCCGAGGCACGGGAAAGGAGAGCGGCAGGATCTTCTAACGGTATGAAAGTGATGCTGGCGCGCGGCCAAGTGCCTTCGCTTAACCTATGATCTTGAGATCCTGGAATTTATCCCAAGTGAGCATGTTTTTCTCACGTGCCAGGCTGATCGGGTAAAGAGGATCATTGACAAAGTGATCCAGAGAGAACCCGGGCTCCAGCTCTTTCAACTGGGCCAGTATGCTTTCTGCTTTTTCGAAGTCTCTGAGATCAGCATAAATCGCCAGCAAGTAACGCCTTGGAGGACGGAATTGCGGTGCCAGACATGCCGACGTTTCCAGTGCTCGTTTCGCGGTTACAATGTCGCCCGCCTTGAACGCCGCAAGTCCCAGCTGAAATTCGCACCAGAATTGCAATGGGGTCCGGGCGGCCAGGCGAGAGGCCACCCGCGCACTTCGCAGCGCGTCCTCAGTCTTGCCAGCGTAAATGGCTACATTGGCAAAAGCCCACCACGCCAAAGGGTTGGCCGGATTTACCTTGACCGCCAGCTTTGCCAGGTCGGCACCCGCGGCCGCATTCCCGCGTTCAAGCAAAACTTGTGCGTTTGCAGCCGTTGAAAGGACGACGGAATTCATGGGGTCCATTTCGATCGCCTTGGCGGCCAGCATCTTGCCGCGCTCGACACATGCTTCGGGGGCGTCCGTGAATTGCTCGATAAGATTGATAACCGCGATCTGGGCTTGCCAACCCAAGAACTGCGCCGCGTTTTTGCTATCCATTGCGTCCGACAGCATATGTGCAGCTTGGTTCATCTCTTCGGGTTGAAAAGAGAATATCCGCGGTATTGCCGCCCCGAGAACAAGGGGAGGGCAAGCATCTGTACCAATCAAATTGCGGGATTGGGCCAGGTATCGTGTCAGTTCGGACTGTAGTTGGAAGGCGACCCCCAAAAGCGCGATATCCGGTTGATCGCTTTGACCGCCAGGTGATGCCGGCAATGTGCGAGACCAAACCTGCCGATTTAAATTTGGATCATGCGCAACCAGCCGCAATGCAGGTGCATTTTCGGTTCCCGAGATCAAACCAATGGTAACCGTTACAAGCCGATCCACACTGTTGTCGTCGACATGTTCCGTAAGTTCCAGTTCTCCTTGCTCTCGCAAAACGCGGCTGATCATGTCTGCAAAGCTTTGCAGAAGCGGAGATTGCCCTCCGCTTTGATCCAGCATCAATGCGACCTTCCAGCGTGATGAAAACTGATCCGCTAGAACAGGCATCTGCGAATGGGACTTGCTCCCTCTTCGCATGAACCGAATCCAGTTTCCAAATTCGGGGTCGGCAATATCCAACCCTTCAAGGAATTCGCCTGTGCTCTCGCTGTCTGCTTCTTTCCAAAGGACGCAGACAAGGTCCGAATCCAGCCCGACATCTTGCCTTGTCGCGTCCAAGACCCGTGCGTGTTCGCCCAGAGAGCGCCGCAAGGATGATAGCGATTGGCGCAAACTGGCGCTTCCGTGGGCAGCGTCGCTTTGGCTCCAGAGTTTGTCTTGCAGCCATGAACGGGTGCGGCGCAAATTGGGTGATGTCGCCAGCAGAGCCAGCAACGCTTGGGCTTTGCGAGACTTAGGTGTGCGGTCTTGACCGCCAGGACCGGTTACCCGAAATGGGCCAGTCAATTGCACAGTTAAGACAGGCTCGTCGGTCAACTTCTTTTGCCTATAAGAGGACGTTCTTCTTTGACCGGACCCAAGTATTTCTGGCCTTTACCCGGCTCGATTACCTTAAGACAAGTGCGCAGCAAGCGAAAAGCCTTTTCGTGAACTCAGCGTGATTTTCTAAGATATCAGTTGACGGGAAACCATCGCGTTTTTTTTATTCTGCATAAAGTGTATTTCAAAATTTTTGGGGGAAATGATGGGTTATCGGAGTGTTTTGCTTGGCGGCGGTATCGGTGGAGGTATTGGCGGCGGTATCGGTGGAGGCATTGGCGGCGGCATCGGT
Organism: Falsiruegeria litorea R37; assembly: GCF_900172225.1. NCBI lineage: Bacteria > Pseudomonadati > Pseudomonadota > Alphaproteobacteria > Rhodobacterales > Roseobacteraceae > Falsiruegeria > Falsiruegeria litorea. The sequence continues at coordinate 352,137 of NZ_FWFO01000003.1, read as the reverse complement.
GGCGGTATTGGCGGCGGCATCGGCGGCGGCATTGGTGGGGGCATCGGCGGCGGCATAGGGGGCGGTATCGGTGCGCGTGTTGCAGCGGATCCGGGGGCTGTGGCGTCAACCCGGTTGACCATACACGACGCGGTTGCCAACTATTGGGCGCCACCAGCGGGCAACCTCCATGTTGCTTGGTCGCCCGATCCTTCGGATCTTGGGTACCTGTCAACGCAGCGGCGCCTTTCGGTGATCCTGGGTGCCTTGACACATTTGTTCCAAGTGTCAGCTGATGCAGACGGCGTCGTGACAGTTGGCGTAGCCGGAAATGAAATCTGCAAGATGACGGCTCCATCCTGCGATGAGTTGGCGGCTCAGATGTCTTGGCTGAGAGCCTATGCGGATCTGCGCGCTGATCGCATGCATGAGATCCTTGTGCAGGCCGAAGACATTACATCAGCCTTCATGGCTATCCGGCCATTTGGCATGCCGACACGACAGGACACGGCAGAGTGGGTCGCACTTACGCAACAAATCGCGATCATCGTGGAAATGCAGGTCAAGCACTTGCTGCATCTTCCGCGACCGGCATTGATGTCCGACAAACTGCACCCAGTTATCGATTCCCCAGATCACAGCGCCTATCCTTCGGGGCATTCGACCGAAGCATTTGCGATCGCGACAATACTTAATCGGTTGGAGTTCGATCAAAGCGCCGAATGCGGAATTGACGCTGACAAGCAAGTGTTTGATCTGGCGCATCGCATTGCTGTGAACCGTACGATTGCGGGGGTGCACTATCCAATTGATTCCATGGCCGGGGCCGCGTTGGGCTGCAGCATTGGCGAGGCAATCGCAGCCTTTGCCAAGGGCGAGAAAGCGATCTGTTTCAATTTCCAGTCTTCCCAATATCTGAAGTTGGACAAGGACAGCAAAATCGTCGCGAATGAGGATTTCACGCTCGCAAACCTGAAGAAAATCGTGTCGGGCACCGAAGGGCAATCGATCGGCCAGGCGCCTGACTATGTCAAAAGGCACTGGGACAAGGCCGTCAACGCTTGGGCGCACAATGCTGCCTTGCCGCCCAAGGAAACACCGGCGGTCTCCGATAATTCCGCGTCCGCAGATCAGGGGGCCTGATCATGCTGACCTGGGGGGACTGGATGGATCATTCCCTGGGCAATGGAACGCCCTATGTGGATTGGTTTGATATTCTTCACGAAAACCGAAGGGGGAACAAACCAGAGTTTGTTAAGCAGATCGTGCCCCGCACACCCGACACTTTCCAAAGTCTCGACAAGGGGGTGGAAGCATTGGATGGGGTGGGGCCCGCTGGCGAAGATACAGGAACGGGCGCGCCCGAGCCCTATGTGATCAGATCGCCAAAGTTCATGACGAACACCAAGTTTGCTGATTGGTGGAATACGCGGCCGGATCCGACGGGGTGGTTGCCGTCTGCCGCAACCTTTGATTACCCAACAGTTGAGGACGACACGGTTGTCGTGGGAATTATCGACGTCGGTCTGTCGCTTGGTCACCGTAGGTTTCGCCTGGCTGATGGTCGGACACGCGTTCTGGGTTGCTGGTTGCAGGGCGCGCCGGTAGATGGGCTCGGCGAGATCCCAGAGCGCGCGCCATACCTCCCGTTTGGTGGTCATCTGTTTGAGGGCCAGATCAATACGACGCTGGCTCAATTCAGCGTAGGCCAGGACCTGCAGGCGCCGTTGAAACAGGAAGGTTTCAACCGAGCCACTTGTCTAACGCACTACCCGTTAGCTGACGCAGATCGTGACCTGGCCGGACGCGTGTCGCATGGTACCCACGTGATGGGTTTGGCCGGTGGAGCAGATCCCGATTGCATTCAAGGGCGGGAATTTGGTCAAAAAACCCGATTCCTGTTGGTCTCGTTGCCACCTGCCTTGGCGTTTGGCGAAGGCGGAACGTTTCTTGATTTCTATTTGATTTATGCCTTGCGTTGGCTTGTAGAGGTCAATGCCCGCATTGCCGAGAAATCTGGTTTGGACAAGCCGCGGCCGATGGTGATCAATGCCTCATTCGGCAAGCACGCGGGGTCAAAGGACGGCGCCCAGCCTTTTGTCAACGCGATGCTGAACCACGCTCGATCCGGGCGCCTTGCTGCTACAGGTGTGGACGAAGTGACCAGGCGCGTACCGCTCCATGCGGTGTTACCCGCAGGGAACTCCAACCTGGATAGAGCGACGGCCAAGTTGACCCTGACGCCAACTGACGGACCACGGGCCGAGATAGACTGGGTCATTCAGCCGGATGATGACACGTCCAACTTTCTGGAAGTGTGGTGCGAAAGCACGACGGAAAATGCGTTGGGGCAATGCGATTTGGCCATCGAATTGGTGCCGCCCGGCCAATCCCCGGCCGGAGAAAGCGCCGGAGCCGCAGGTCAGATACAAGAGCTGTTCCGGACCACATCAGAAGAGAGTGTGCAGCATTTGGCGCGTATCTACTGTCAGCGGATCGATCCGCCCAACGGCGACGCTGATCAAGGCGATACCAGACGGCGATTCCGCTATTTGCTGTGTCTTGGGCCGGATCGGCATCGCAGCGATGTATGGGCCAACCCGCCAAGCGGGCGCTGGAAAGTGCGGCTGAAAAACCTGTCGCCGGACAAAGCGCTGACCGTGTCCCTTATGGTTCAAACCGATCAGCCCGTGCGTTCGGGGTCATCGGCGACGCGTGTTTCGTATCTGGATGATCCGACTTACGAAAAATTCACCAAAGATGGGCGAAATCGGGACACGTATGAATACGGCTTTCACGGTCTATCCGGCTCAGGCGCAGTTGCCAGAGACTTGGATACTGCTGAGTTTGTAAAACGCCACGGCACTTTGAACAGCTATGCGGCCAACAGCAGCGTTGCAACCATTGCCGGATATAGGGCAAGCGATGGCAGGCCGGCAGAGTATTCTTCGACGGGGAAGGGTGTTGAGGAGGGCCCGGATGGGCGCAGTGCGCCAACAGCTGCATTTCCAACCGATGACGGATATGCGCACCTGGGCGTTTTGTCCGACGGTGCCAGCGACGGATCCATGGTCGCAATGCAAGGCACAAGTTTCGCGAGTGCGATGGCAACGCGTACAATTGTAAATGCATGGCTGGCCCGACAGCACGATCCATATGGCAAGGTTCCGATCAATCAGTTTCTGGCATCGACTGCGCAGCGGCAAGCAGCGCCAAAAGGTTGGTTCAAGTCGCCCGTTGATGTGGAAAAGGTAGGAACCGGTCGGATCGTGTTTGAAAGTCGACGGCGAACGTCTTGCTGATGCGAGGGGAATATGCAGTCTGCTCTTTGTGAGTTGAGCGTTTCTTTGCCAGCTAGAGAGCGATTGCATTCTAACGCCAAGGCGGTCTCGGCACCTTGCTTGAAGCCAAGTTTCGGCAGGGTGCAGAGATCAGAGTTGAGCTTAGCCTAAGCCCAAACAGCTGCAGGTCGTTCGGTGCGCCGGCCGGATCAGAGCCACCTTTGCAAGCAAAAGGGAGCGGCAGTACACGTGATTCGTACGGGGCACACCGCATCCACGAGATGACTGCTTGCTCAGGGTGTCGAGTTTTTGGGTGTATCGGCCTTTCATGCATTTGTTGCATGAAAGAAATGGTGCCCAGGAGAGGACTCGAACCTCCACGTCCATACGGACACTAGCACCTGAAGCTAGCGCGTCTACCAATTCCGCCACCTGGGCCGGTGTCGTGGGGCGGGATTTACGCTTAGCGGCGGGGGGCGTCAACCGGATTTTTCGAAGTTTGTGAAACTTTTTTGATGGCGCCGCCAAGGGGGCTTGGTGCCATGATAAAAATGTTGGTGAAATCAACTGCAAGCCGTCGCTTTGCGGCATATTGGAGCCTTGTTTGCGAAGGCTTTGAGCGGTACATCCAACTGTGTCTCAGTGAACAGGAGCCTCTCATGTCGAAAATGGTCACGATTTACGGCGGGTCTGGATTCGTCGGTCGCTATATCGCGCGTCGCATGGCCAACGAGGGATGGCGCGTTCGCGTTGCTGTCCGTCGCCCGAACGAGGCGATGTTTGTCAAAACCTATGGCGTTGTCGGTCAGGTCGAACCTGTTCTGTGCAACATCCGTGATGATGCCTCGGTCGCCTTGGTGATGAAAGGTGCGGATGCGGTCGTCAATTGCGTGGGTGTCTTGAACGAGCTGAGCAAGAACACATTCGACGCGGTGCAGTCTGAGGGGGCAGAACGTGTGGCCCGGCTGGCTGCGGCCGAAGGGATCGAGCGTATGGTTCATGTCTCGGCGATTGGGGCCGATGCTGAATCAAAGAGCGAATATGCGCAGACCAAGGCTGCGGGTGAGGCTGCAGTTCTTGAGCACATGCCTGGCGCGATGATTCTGCGCCCGTCGGTGATCTTCGGGACCGAAGACCAGTTCTTTAACCGCTTTGCCGGCATGACCCGTCTGAGCCCGTTTTTGCCTTTGGTGGGCGCCGAGACAAAGTTTCAGCCTGTCTTTGTGGATGATGTGGCCAAGGCGGCGGTCAAGGGCCTGTTGGGTGAGGCCGAAGGCGGCGTTTATGAGTTGGGCGGCCCCGACGTTGCCAGTTTCCGCGAGCTGATGAAGGTGATGCTGGATGTGATCCACCGTCGCCGCGTGATCTTGGGTATGCCTATGTTTGCAGCCCGGATCATGGCGGGTGTGTTGGACATCGTGAAATTCGTGTCGTTCCAGCTGTTCCCCAACAACATCCTGACGCGCGATCAGGTGCGCAACCTGAGCCGTGACAATGTGGTGGCCGAAGGGGCCAAGGGCTTTGCCGATCTGGGGATCGAGCCGGCGACCATCGAGTCGGTATTGCCGGATTACCTGTGGAAATTCCGTCCCTCGGGTCAGTACGACGCGATCAAGGATTCGGCCAAGAACCTGCGCGCCTGATCACGCGTAAGCGTAGACCAGCAGCACGATACCAAGGATCACCCTGTAGATGACATATGGGGTAAAGCTGACGCTGCGCAGCAGGCGCATCATCAGACTGAGTGCTATGAGAGCCGAGACAAAGGCCATGGCGGCGGCGATGGCACCATCTCGTGCGACGGCAGCGTCAGCCTGAACAGCGACGTCGAGCCCCAGTAATGTACCAGAGGCGATGATCGTGGGGATCGACATCAGCATGGCGATGCGGGCGCCGTCCTCGCGGGTGTAGCCCAAGCGCCGGGCGCCAGTGATGGTGATGCCCGAGCGTGAGGTGCCGGGGATCAGCGCGATGGCCTGCCAGAAGCCCATGATTACAGCGTCTTTCAAGCCCCAGTCGGTGGCGGTTCTGGTTTCCGCCCCGGTCTGGTCCGCCCAATAAAGCACGAGGCCAAAGATCAGCATGGTCCAGCCGATGACGGCAACTGAGCGAAGCGCGTCGCTGAGACCGGTGACGTACAGGAGCAAGCCTAGAAGAATTGTAGGGATTGTTGCGATGATCAGACCGGCAGCCAGGCGTGAACCTTCGGTGTCGATCTTTCCCGTCAGGGCGCGCGGCAGTCCTTGAAAGCCCAGTTTCACGTCTGACCAGAAATACAGCACAACGGCGCCCAAAGTTCCGATATGAACCGCCACGTCGATCACCTGACCTTGGTCATCCAGCCCCGTCAGCCCCGGCAGAAGAATCAGGTGTCCCGAAGAGGACACAGGCAGAAATTCGGTGATTCCCTGAATCAGCGCGACAAGAAGTAATTGAAACAGAGGCATTTTTTATGAACTCGGGTCAGACAACTTTGGCTTGACGGTCGGTATAAGTGCTTTGGTTCAAAAAGAAAGTCGATAATAAGGACCGTATCGGACCTAAAGTCTTGCGCTTTTTATCCTGAAATTCTAAACCGATCCCAGAAATCTCGAAAAAAGGTCAGCATAGTTGACTTTTAATGTCGCCGGGCGTCTTGTAGACAATCGCGACGTAGCCAATTCATGGAGTTTGACCCGTGGCCAAGCAACCGATGCTAAAATTTGTCCAGATCGACCGCGACATGCCTGCAAAGCGTGACGCCACTGTACGCAGGGAAGATTTCGACGAAATTTATGCCGAGTACGCCGCGGCCAAGGCCGAGGAGCAGGCGAGCCGGTGCAGCCAATGTGGTGTGCCCTATTGTCAGTCGCACTGCCCGCTGCACAACAATATCCCCGACTGGCTGCACCTGACCGCAACGGGCCGTCTGGAAGAGGCCTATGCCACCAGCCAAGCCACCAACACTTTCCCCGAGATCTGTGGCCGCATCTGCCCGCAGGACCGTCTGTGCGAAGGCAATTGCGTCATCGAACAGTCGGGTCATGGCACCGTCACCATCGGATCGGTCGAGAAGTACATCACCGACACCGCTTGGGATAAAGGTTGGGTTCTGCCCAACGCACCTGCTCGGGAACGCGGCGAAAGTGTGGGCATCATCGGTGCTGGTCCGGGCGGCTTGGCAGCGGCGGATATGCTGCGCAAGGCCGGTGTGCAGGTCACGGTCTATGACCGCTATGACCGCGCGGGTGGCTTGTTGATGTACGGCATTCCGGGCTTCAAGCTGGAGAAAGACGTGGTCCAGCGCCGCAACGATCTGCTGGCAGATGGTGGCGTGACGTTTGAGCTGAACTGCGATGTGGACGCAGCCAAATTTGCCGAAATCCGCGAAAAGCATGACGCGGTGATCATCGCCACAGGCGTCTATAAGTCACGCGATCTGGCTATGCCGGGCAGCGGTTTGGCAGGTATCGAGAAGGCGATCGACTTTTTGACCGCATCGAACCGCAAGAGCTTTGGCGACGCCGTCGAGGACTTTGACAACGGTCGCCTGAATGCCGAAGGCAAGAAGGTGGTCGTGATCGGTGGCGGTGACACCGCGATGGACTGTGTGCGCACCTCGATCCGTCAGGGCGCAACCTCGGTCAAATGTCTGTATCGCCGGGACCGCGCCAACATGCCGGGTTCGCAGCGCGAGACGCAGAACGCCGAAGAAGAAGGCGTGATCTTTGAGTGGCTGAGCGCCCCCAAGGGTTTTACTGGTGATGACAGCGTCAATGGCGTGATGGTGCAGAAGATGCGCCTGGGGCAGCCGGACGCATCCGGTCGTCAGGCCCCCGAAGTGATCGAAGGTGCGGATTACGTCGAAGAGGCCGATCTGGTCATCAAGGCGCTGGGGTTCGAGCCCGAAGATCTGCCGACGCTGTTTGGTCAGCCGGACCTGCCCGTGACCCGCTGGGGCACCGTCAAGGCGGCATTCCAGAGCGGCGAGACCGAGATGGAAGGTGTTTATGCCGTGGGTGACATCGTCCGCGGTGCGAGCCTGGTGGTCTGGGCCATCAAGGACGGCCGTGATTGTGCCGAAGCGATCCTGAAAAAGCTGGATGCTGCATCTGCAATCGCCGCTGAATGAGGGCCGAAATCAGCCTGTGACATGCGTGCACCAAGCGTGCACTACCCGTACACCGCCGCCGCATACATCTGATGCGGCACCGCAGCCAAAGGGTCAGCGACGATGACCCAAGAAGCCGAAGGACAGGAAAATGATCGCACAATGGACCGCTGCTCTGACCCTGAGCGTGTTTGGCTGTATGGCCTGGGCACAGGACGTGGCCGAGGTGCCGGGGGGCTGCACGCCGCTGGCGACGGTGCACAAGAACGAGTGCCGCACCTCGACCCTGTTGATGTGCGGCCAGGATCGCCAAGTGCTGACCTTTGCCAATGGTCGTCCCGACATCGTGCATTTCTATGACGGTGATTGGGGGCTAGCGGGCTTTCTGTATCAGGCCAACGCGCAGACCCGGTTTGAACGTGATCCCGGTCGGGGGGCGTGGCTGAACCTTGGCGATCTGATCGCGGATGGTCAGGACACCGAAGATGGCATCCTGCTGTTTTCAACCCGCGTGGTGAAGAACCGCGAGTTCATGTTCCAGGGGGCGTATACCCTGAGCGATGAGGTGGTCGAGTTGAGCGGGCATGCGTTTCGCAAAGGCACCCTGCACCGCGAAATGCAACGCGAAGGGATCGACAGCAGCTGGTTGGGGTTCGACATGGACATCTATGTGTCCGAGGCACTGGGTCTGTTTGTCGAGGGCGACCTGACAAGCCATGCGCGCGACCGTGCATCGTTCACTGCCGATCACACCCCGCGTGTGATCCGGTTCGAGGGCGAGCCCGGTTTTCTGGCAACGCGGTCTGAATTTGGCTGCGACGGATAAAAGGACAACGTGATGACTGAACTGAATGGCCAATGCATGTGCGGCGCCGTGAGCGTCACGGCGACCCCTACGAGGAACGCGATTGGTGCGTGTCACTGTGACATGTGCCGCCGCTGGACCAGCTCGGCTTTGATGACCTTTCAGGCCGAGCCGGGCTATGCCGCGCTGGGCCCGGTCAAGACCTATGTATCGTCCGACTGGGCCGAACGCGCGTTCTGCGAGGAGTGCGGATCGGCGCTGTGGTACCGGATGACCGCGCCGGGGCCGATGCACGGCCAGACCCAGATGGCGGCGGGACTTTTTGAAAATGCAGGCGGCAACAAGCTGAGCCTGGAACTGTTTATCGACAAGAAACCCGAGGGTTATGCATTTGCAGGCGATCGCAAGCAGATCACCGAGGCCGAGATGATGGCCATGTATGCCCAATCGGAAGAAGGAGACAACCAATGACCAAATATGATGCCGATTGGGTGCGCGCCGAAGAGGCCAAGCGTCAGTGGATGGCCGAGAATGGCCTGTATTCCGAGGAAGAAGAGCATTCGTCCTGCGGTGTTGGCCTTGTTGTGTCCGTCGATGGCAAGAAAAGCCGCAAGGTGGTTGAGGCAGGGATCGACGCGCTGAAAGCGATCTGGCACCGGGGTGCGGTGGATGCCGATGGCAAGACCGGTGACGGTGCGGGTATCCATGTGCAGATCCCGGTTCCCTTCTTCTATGACCAGGTCAAGCGCACCGGTCACGAGCCGCGCCCCGATCAGTTGATCGCGGTGGGTCAGGTGTTCCTGCCGCGCACCGACTTTGGCGCGCAGGAAACCTGCCGGACGATCGTTGAGACCGAAGTGTTGAAGATGGGGTATTACATCTATGGCTGGCGTCATGTGCCGGTGGATGTGACCTGTCTGGGCGAAAAGGCCAACGCGACCCGGCCCGAGATCGAGCAGATCCTGATCTCGAATTCCAAGGGCGTGGACGAAGAGACCTTTGAACGCGAGCTGTATGTGATCCGTCGCCGGATCGAAAAGGCGGCTTCGTCTGCGGGGGTGTCGGGTCTGTACATCGCGTCGCTGTCGTGCCGGTCGATCATCTACAAGGGCATGATGCTGGCCGAGCAGGTTGCGGTGTTCTACCCCGATCTGATGGACGAGCGGTTTGAATCTGCCTTTGCTCTGTACCACCAGCGGTATTCGACCAACACCTTCCCGCAGTGGTGGCTGGCGCAGCCGTTCCGCATGTTGGCCCACAACGGCGAGATCAACACGCTCAAGGGCAATGTAAACTGGATGAAGAGCCACGAGATCCGGATGGCGTCGTCGTTCTTTGGCGAGATGGCCGAGGACATCAAGCCGATCGTGCAGGGTGGCTCGTCGGATTCGGCGGCGCTGGATTCCGTGTTCGAGGTGCTGGTGCGTGCGGGCCGGTCGGCCCCGATGGCCAAGACGATGCTGGTGCCGGAATCGTGGTCCAAACAGGCGGTGGACCTGCCGCAGCCGTGGATCGACATGTATTCCTATTGCAACTCGGTGATGGAGCCGTGGGACGGCCCGGCCGCGCTGGCGATGACCGATGGTCGCTGGGTCTGCGCAGGTCTGGACCGCAACGGTCTGCGCCCGATGCGCTATGTGGTGACCGGTGATGGCCTGCTGATCGCGGGCTCCGAGGCGGGCATGGTGCCGATCAATGAGGCAAACGTTGTGGAAAAAGGCGCGCTGGGTCCGGGGCAGATGATTGCTGTGGACATGGCCGAGGGCAAACTGTTCCACGACACGGCAATCAAGGATGCGCTGGCGGGCAGCCGTCCGTTTGGTGAATGGGTTGGCAAGATCGTCAATCTTGAGGACAAGCTGCAGGGCGTGACCGAGACCGCGATGTTCAGCGGCGAAGAGCTGCGCAAGCGGCAGATTGCGGCTGGCTACAGCATTGAAGAGCTGGAGCAGATCCTGGCGCCGATGGCTGAGGACGGCAAGGAATCGCTGGCCTCGATGGGCGATGACACCCCGTCTGCGGTTCTGTCGAAAATGTACCGCCCGCTGAGCCATTTCTTCCGCCAGAACTTTAGCCAGGTGACGAACCCGCCCATCGACAGCTTGCGCGAATACCGTGTGATGTCGCTGAAGACGCGGTTCGGGAACCTGAAGAACGTGCTGGACGAGGACAGCAGCCAGACCGAGATCGTGGTGCTGGAAAGCCCCTTCATTGGCAACGCCCAGTGGGAGAACCTGGTCTCGGGGTTTGACGCGACGCTGGTTGAGATCGACTGTACCTTTGAACCCGGTCAGGGCGCGTTGAACGCAGCCTTGGTTCGAATCCGGGCCGAGGCCGAAGAGGCCGTGCGTTCGGGCGCGGGGCACATTGTGCTGACCGATCAGCATTCAAACGCCGACAAGGTGGCGATGCCGATGATCCTGGCGACATCGGCCGTGCACAGCCACCTGACGCGCAAGGGATTGCGGACGTTCTGCTCGCTCAACGTGCGCGCGGCGGAATGCATCGACCCGCATTACTTTGCGGTTTTGATCGGCTGTGGTGCGACCGTTGTGAACGCCTATCTGGCCGAAGACTCCATCGCTGACCGCATCGAGCGTGGTTTGCTGGACGGGTCGTTGACCGAGAACATCGCGCGCTATCGCGAGGCCATCGATCAGGGCTTGCTCAAGATCATGGCCAAGATGGGGATTTCGGTGATTTCGTCCTATCGCGGTGGCCTGAACTTTGAGGCCGTGGGTCTGAGCCGTGCCATGTGCGCCGAGTTCTTCCCCGGCATGACTAGCCGGATTTCGGGCATCGGTGTGACCGGTATTCAGACCAAGGCCGAACAGGTCCACGCCAAGGGATGGGGTGAAATTGCCAACGTTCTGCCCATCGGTGGTTTCTATAAGGCGCGCAAATCGGGTGAAACGCATGCCTGGGAAGCGACCAGCATGCACATGATGCAGATGGCGTGTAACAAGGCCTCGTTCGAGTTGTGGAAGCAGTATTCGGCCAGGATGCAAAGCAATCCGCCGATCCACCTGCGCGACCTGATGGATTTCAAACCGCTTGGCAAGGCGATCCCGCTGGAAGAGGTCGAATCGATCACCTCGATCCGGAAACGCTTTGTCACGCCGGGCATGTCGCTGGGGGCGCTGAGCCCTGAGGCGCACAAGACGCTGAACGTGGCGATGAACCGGATTGGCGCGAAGTCGGACTCGGGTGAAGGCGGCGAAGATCCCGCACACTTTGTGCCCGAGCCCAATGGCGACAACCCGTCGGCCAAGATCAAACAGGTGGCGTCGGGTCGTTTTGGTGTGACCGCCGAGTATCTGAACCAGTGTGAAGAGCTGGAGATCAAGGTGGCCCAGGGTGCGAAACCCGGTGAGGGTGGCCAGTTGCCAGGCATGAAGGTCACCGACCTGATCGCGCGTCTGCGCCATTCGACCAAGGGTGTGACCCTGATCTCGCCGCCGCCGCACCACGACATTTATTCGATCGAGGATCTGGCGCAGCTGATCTATGACCTGAAGCAGATCAACCCGCGCTGTAAGGTGACGGTAAAGCTGGTTGCGTCCTCGGGCGTGGGCACGATTGCTGCCGGTGTGGCCAAGGCGAAAGCGGACGTGATCCTGATTTCGGGCCACAACGGTGGCACCGGTGCATCGCCCGCGACCTCGATCAAATACGCGGGTCTGCCGTGGGAGATGGGTCTGACCGAGGCGCATCAGGTTCTGGCGATGAACAACCTGCGCGAGCGGGTCACGCTGCGGACCGATGGTGGTTTGCGCACGGGCCGCGACATCGTGATTGCGGCGATGCTGGGGGCCGAGGAATACGGCATTGGGACAGCTGCTCTGATCGCGATGGGCTGCATCATGGTGCGTCAGTGCCAGAGCAACACCTGCCCGGTTGGTGTTTGTACGCAGGACGAAGCCCTGCGTGGCAAGTTCACCGGTAACGCCGACAAGGTTGTGAACCTGATCACCTTCTATGCGCAGGAAGTGCGCGAGGTCTTGGCCAGCCTTGGTGCGCGGTCGATTGAAGAGGTGATTGGGCGTGCGGATCTGCTGGCGCAGGTTTCCCGTGGCTCGGCGCATCTGGATGACCTGGACCTGAACCCGCTGTTGATCACTGTCGATGGGTCGGCCAACATCGTCTACAACCGCGACAAGGACCGCAATGTGGTGCCTGATACGCTGGATGCGGAAATCGTGCGCGACGCGGCGCGGTTCCTGCAGGACGGTGAAAAGATGCAGCTGTCTTATGCGATCCAGAACACGGATCGGACCGTTGGGACACGGACGTCGAGCCACATCGTGCGCAACTTTGGCATGCGCAACACGCTGCAAGAGGATCACCTGACGGTGAAGCTGCAAGGCTCGGCCGGGCAGTCGTTGGGGGCTTTTGCCGCGCCGGGACTGAAGCTGGAGGTGTCGGGTGATGCCAACGACTATGTCGCCAAGGGTCTGTCTGGGGGCACCGTTGTGGTGCGTCCGCCGCAGGTGAGCCCGCTGAAGGCATCCGAAAACACCATCATCGGCAATACGGTTCTGTACGGTGCTACCGACGGCTATCTGTTTGCGGCTGGTCGCGCAGGTGAGCGGTTTGCGGTTCGCAATTCGGGCGCCAAGGTGGTGATCGAGGGCTGTGGTGCCTGTGGTTGTGAATACATGACCGGCGGCGTCGCGGTGATCCTGGGCGATATCGGTGCGAACTTTGGCGCGGGCATGACCGGTGGCATGGCGTATCTGTATGATCCCGAAGGCAAGGCCGAAACGGTGATGAACATGGAAACCCTGGTGACCTGCCCGGTGACCGTGGATCATTGGGAAGCACAGTTGAAAGGCCTGGTTGAACGTCATCTGAACGAAACCGGCAGCCGGAAAGCGGCGGATATCCTGCAGCATTGGGATGTGGAAAAGGCGAATTTCTTGCAAGTTTGCCCAAAAGAGATGCTGGTGCATCTGCCCGCGCCCCTGAGCACGGAGGAGCAGGCCGTTCCGGCAGAGTAGTTTGTCGAAACAATCCTGGCGCTATTTTTGAATTGTTTCCCGTGGCCAAGCATTTGGCCGCGGGATTTTCATTTGGGGGAAGCGGGTGATCGAAATCCCCTTTGATTGAGGAGAATTTGAACTTAAATCGTCGAGGTCTGCCGGGGTTTGGCTGCTGCCAATTGCCAAACCCAATTAGCGAGTGAAGTTGGGGGGATGTATGCCCACGAATTACCTTGATCAGTTCTTTTTTATCGATCCTGCAAATCCGCCTGCTTTTGGCAGTTCTTTGGTGTTTCAGCAGCTGACCCTGACGGATCAGAACGACGACAACGATCTGGACCGGTTCAATGGCGATGCGATCAACGGGGTCGATATCACCCGGTCCTGGCCGGGTGATACAGTGACGGTCGATGTGCCGGGGCAAGGTCCGGTTACCTACACGGGTATCACGTTCTATCTGGCTGATGGCAGCCGCGTGTTCACGCCTACTGACGGGCAGGTTCTGCAGAACGGGACGTTTCAAAGCTCGAGTTTTGTGAACAGCCAAGGGCCGCTTGATGTGGATGATCTGGGGCCGATCTGTTTCACGCAGGGAACCAAGATTCTGACCCCCGAGGGTGAGCAGCGGATTGATGATCTGGCGGTTGGGGATTTGGTCACCACCCGGGATAATGGCGCACAGCCGATCCTGTGGATTGGGCGGACAACCGTGGAAGGGCACGGCGATTTTGCGCCCATTCGGTTCAAGGCAGGTGTGCTGGGGGCCAAGCGGCCGCTGCTGGTGTCGCCACAGCATCGGATGGTGGTGGATGATTGGCGCGCGTCCTATTTCTTTGGCCACAAAGAGGTTTTGGTCGCGGCACGGTCTCTGGTGAATGGTGATACGGTCAAGCAGGTGAAGCGCGACCAGATCGACTATGTCCACCTTCTGTTGGCCGAGCATGAGGTTCTGTTTGCCAATGGTGTCGCATCCGAGAGCTATTTTCCCGGTCATGCGCTAACCAGATCAGATCGCGAGGCGCAGGTGGAAATCCTGACACTGTTCCCCGAGTTGGACAATGTAACGGCACTGCAGAAGAAGACCGTTCTGCCGGTGGTGCGGGCCCGGGATGCCCGAATGATGGCGGTTTGATCAGCGCATCGGTGGTGGCGTGTGCGCGCGCCGCAGGATCAAGTTCAGACGATCGAAACTAGCCTGTACTGTATCCGGTTCGGGGCGCGCAAAAAAGCCATCCAGCTCATCAAACACCCGCACGGCCTGATCCAAAACGGGGTCGGCGCCTTCGGCATATAGACCGGCTTTGATCATCACCTCGGATTGCTCATAGGCGCCGATCAGGCGGCGGACATCGTGGATCGCGTCGTTTTCTTCCGCCGTGGCGGCGTCGGGCAGGCTGCGCGAGACCGAGCGGCTGACGTCGATGGCGGGATAGCGGCCGCGTTCGGCAATCTCTCGGTTCAAAACGATATGACCGTCCAGCACCCCGCGCAGGATGTCAGCCACCGGTTCGTCCATATCGGAGCCCGCCACCAGAACGCTGAACACGGCCGTGATGTCGCCCTGTGTGTGCGTGCCCGGACCCGCGCGTTCGCACAGGCCAGTGATCAGAGGCGTCACCGACGGGGGGTAGCCACGCAGGGCAGGGGCCTCGCCCTGTGAGACCGAAATTTCGCGGTGGGCTTCGGCGAAACGGGTGATCGAATCGGCCAGAAACAGCACATTCATCCCCTCATCCCGCAGGGTTTCGGCCACGCTCATCGCGGCCCAGGCGCAGCGGCGGCGCACCAGGGCAGATTGGTCCGATGTGGCGGCGATCACCACCGCGCGGTCCATCCCTTCGGCCCCAAGTGTTTTTTCAACAAATTCATTCACTTCGCGCCCCCGTTCGCCGATGAGCGCAACCACCACAGCGTCGGCTTGCATCGACTTGGCCAGCTGTGCGAGCAGGCTGGATTTGCCCACGCCAGAGCCTGCAAAAAGCCCGATCCGTTGCCCCTGCACGATGGGAAGAACAGTGTTGAGCACCGACATCCCTGTCGACATGCGCGCACCCAAAGGTTTGCGTTCGACGGCAGGCGGTGGCGAGGCCATCAGGTCGCGCTTGCCCTCTCCGCGTAACAGGGGGCGACCATCCAGCGGGCGGCCAAAGGGGTCGACCACGCGGCCGATCCAGGACGCGCTGGGCGCGAACTCGGGCATCTGTTGCAGGATCACCCGATTGCCCAGGGCCACGCCGTCGGGCGCGGCGTCGGGCAGCATGTTGATGGCGTCGGCGTCGACTTGCAAAACCTCGCCATGCAGGGGCGAGCCGGTGTTGCGTTTCAATTCCAGCCGGTCGCCGATCCGGGCCACGTTTGCCAGACCCTGAATCCGGATCACGCCCCCCTGCACCCCCATCACGCGCCCGACGTGCCGCGACAGTCTGAGGGCTTGGAATTGTGCTTTTAGGTGGGCCGGGTTTGGGGCGGACATAAGGATTCTCCGTTTTGTTCCTGAAAACGGTTTCTAAAGGAATCGGGGTTAAGCCTTGATTGAAATTGATCGAGGGAGAAGCCCCGATGTTCTCTGACTTGAACGTCTTTAAGATGGCGTACGCCATGGCAACACATGCGGGTAAACGACAGGCCATCGTGTCGCAGAACATGGCCAATGCCGACACGCCCGGATACCAGGCCCGCGACATCGAATCCTTTTCCAATGCCTATGTGAAAAACGGCGCGCGCATTGAAATGCAGGCCAGCCGTGCGGGGCATTTGAATGGTGTGGAACGGGGTGCGCCCGATTGGGCGGTGTTCCATCCTGACCTGCCCAAAGATCCCAATCAGAACAATGTCGCCATCGAAGAAGAGATGCTGAAGGCCGTTGAGGTCAAGCGCCAGCACGATCGGGCGATCGCCATCTACAGATCGTCCATGTCCGTGCTGCGTGGCACGCTTGGCCGGTCGTAAAGGAGTGTTGTCATGAGTGAATTTTCCAATTCCCTTTCGGTTACCGCCAGCGCATTGCGGGCTCAGGCCACGCGCCTGCGTCACGTGTCCGAAAACATCTCGAACGCGGATACGCCAGGGTATCGACGCAAGGTCGTCCCGTTCGAGGTCAATCGGGCAGAAAACGCGGGCGTCGATATGGTCAAGGTCGGGCGTGTCAATCTGGATCGTTCTGATCTGAACGAGGTCTATGATCCGGCGCATCCGCTGGCCAATGAGGCCGGCAATTTTAAGGGCTCGAACGTTGATCTGATGATCGAGATCGCCGACGCGCGCGAAGCGCAGCGCAGTTACGAGGCCAACCTCAAGATGTTCGAACAGGTGCGGCAGATGTCGTCGTCCCTGATGGAGCTTCTCCGCAAATAACTCTTCCCCAAAACAAGGACAGCCAGAATGGATATCCGCTCACTTTCCGCCGCCAGCAACTATGCTTCGGCCCGGCCTGCGACGCAGGCAGACCCCAACCACCAGGGCGCGGCGCAGGGCTTGCGCCAGACATTTGCCGATTTTGCTGCGACGTTGCAGCACAGCGAACAGACCGCCCAGGCGGCGATGGTTGGCCAGGCCGATCCGCATGCTCTGGTGCAGGCGCTGGCGCAAACTGAACTGGCGGTCGAGACGGCCGTGACCGTCCGAAACAAGGTGGTCGAGGCCTATCAGGAAATCCTGAGAATGCCGGTCTGACATGCTGAGTGAGGGTCTTTTCTTTGACGTCGTGCGACAGGCGTTGTGGATTTCGGTGATCGTTTCGGTTCCGATCCTGACCGTGGCGCTGATCACCGGCCTGGCCGTGGGCCTGTTCCAGGCGCTGACGTCGATCCAGGAAATGACCCTGACCTTTGTCCCCAAGCTGGCCGCCATTGTCGTCGTGTTCTGGATCTCGATGGGGTTCATGACCAAGACATTGGTGTCCTTTTTCACCGCAACCATCATTCCGCTGATCGCCGGAGGTCTCTAATGGAAACAGCAGGTTACGCCACGCTATCGCGCCAATCCGGGCTGATGAACGAAATCCGGGTCATCGCGAACAACATCGCCAATGCCGCCACCACCGGGTACCGGCAAGAGGGGTTGGTGTTTTCCGAATTCATCAAGGACGGCCCCAACCAGCCTTCGCTGTCGATGGCACGGGCACAGGTGCGCAACACGTCGTTTGCGCAAGGCACCCTGACGCAGACCAACGGCAAGTTTGACGTGGCCATCGAGGGCGATGGTTTTTTCAAGGTCGAGACAGGCCAGGGCGAGCGTTTGACTCGCGCTGGCAGTTTCACCCCCAATGCTGAAGGGGATCTGGTGAATATGGATGGCCATCGGGTGATGGATGTCAGCGGCACCTCGATCTTTATCCCCCCCGACGCGCAGACGATCAAGATTGCCGCCGATGGAACCATCAGCGGCGATGGCCAACTGCTCGGGCAGGTGGGGGTGTTCAGCCCGACAAACCCCAGGGGCCTGGTTCGCGAAGGCGGGGTGCTGTTTCGGGCCGACGACGGCTCAGAGCCCACCGAGGACGCCAAGGTGATGCAAGGGTTCCTTGAGGGGTCGAACGTCAATGCCATCGCCCAGGTGGCGCGGCTGGTCGAGATTCAGCGCGGCTATGAGTTGGGCCAGAGCTTTTTGGAAACCGAAGATCAGCGCATTCGCAACGCGGTCAAAGCGTTGTCGCGATAACCTTTCAGACAGGAGAACATCATGCGTGCCTTGAAAATTGCGGCAACGGGGATGACGGCTCAGCAGCTGCGGGTCGAGACGATTTCAAACAACCTCGCCAACATGAACACCACCGGCTACAACGCCCGCCGGGCTGAGTTTGCGGACCTGCATTATCAGCAGGTCTCGCGCGCGGGGACGGTCAACGCATCCGACGGGACCGTTTTGCCAACTGGCGTGCAGCTGGGCTTGGGTGTGCGGCCTGCCGCTGTGTCGATCCACTTGGCGCAGGGCGCATTGTCGGAAACGGGCAATGACCTGGACGTGGCGATCGAGGGGCGTGGCTATCTTGAGGTGACATTGCCTTCGGGTCAGTCGGCATACACGCGCGACGGTAGCCTGAAACGCTCGGCCGAGGGGCTGATCGTAACCTCGGATGGCTACTCCGTGACGCCCGAGATCACCATTCCCACCGATGCGCGCAGTATCTCGATCAACGCGTCGGGCGAGGTATTCGCCTATTTCGACAACGCCGCCGAAGGGCAGCTGTTGGGGCAATTCACGCTGGCCAGTTTCGCCAATGCCAAGGGGCTCGAGGCGATCGGCAGCAACATGTTCAAGGAAACTGAAGCGTCCGGAGCACCAGTGGTGGCCGAGCCGGGGGTCGATGGGTTGGGCACGATGCGGCAGGGGTATCTTGAAGATAGCTCGGTCGATGCGGTGCGCGAAGTGACCGAACTGATCGAGGCGCAGCGCGGCTATGAAATGAATGCCAAGGTCATCTCGGCGGTCGATCAGATGATGAGCGCGACCACACAGGTGCGTTGATGCGGATTTTGTCTGTCGCCCTATTCTTGGCGTGTGCGACGCCTGCTTTGGCCGAGATTTTGGTGCCGGCCCGCACTATCCGGCCCAAAGAGATCATCGGTGCGCAGGATCTGGTGCCGAAATCGGCCGATGTGCCGGGGGCCGTGTCCCATCCGGACGAGGTTGTCGGGCAAGAGGCGCGCGTGGCGCTGTATCCGGGCCGACCGATCCGGTTTTCCGACGTCGGCCCGCCCGCCATTGTCGATCGCAACGATGTGGTGCCACTGATTTTTACCTATGGCGGTCTGACGATCATGACCGAGGGGCGCGCGATGGGGCGGGGTGCCACCGGCGAAATCATTCGCGTGATGAATCTGTCATCACGCTCTACAGTCACCGGCCGCATTCGGCCTGACGGTTCTATCGAGGTTCACTGATGCATTTTGTTACGAAGAATTCCCTGCTTGTTGGTCTGATTGCCCTTGGGGCCTGCGGCCGCATGGATCACTTGGGCAAACCGCCAAGTTTCACCGAGAGCTCGCAGACGCCTGAACATGTGGCCATGCTGTGGCCGGGGCTGCCGTTGAACACCGTTCCGCAGCGCAGTGTGGATCAATCCTCGCTCTGGAGCGGGGGGCGCGCGTCCTTGTTGGGGGATCGGCGGGCGATGCAAAAGGGCGATATCATGACTGTGGTCATCGAGATCGACGAGAAGGCCGAGATTTCGAACGACACCAAACGCTCGCGCACGGGGTCCGAGGATCTGGGTATTCCCAACCTCTTTGGTCTGCCGCAGCGGATTGATCAGAAGCTGCCCGAGGGGGCCAATTTGGCCAATGCAGTTGGCGTCACCTCGTCCAGTAAGACGGACGGCAAGGGCTCGGTCAAACGCAAGGAAAAGCTGACATTGCGGGTTGCGGCGACGGTGGTTGATGTACTGCCGAACGGGGTTTTGGCCATTTCCGGCACCCAAGAGCTGCGGGTGAATTTCGAACTGCGCGAGCTGCTGGTGACCGGCTATGTGCGGCCCGAAGACATCTCGCGCCAGAATGAGATCACCTATGACAAGATCGCCTCGGCCCGGGTGAGCTATGGCGGACGTGGACAGATCACGGATGTGCAGCAGCCACGCTATGGTCAGCAGATCCTTGATACTGTTTTGCCATTCTAAGGAGGCCGCGACGTGAAGAAACTGTTACCCGTCCTGTTCCTGATCGTCGGGCTTGGAGCCGGAGCCGGAGCCGGGGTGTTCCTCGGGCCGGGAGAGAAGGCCGAAGAGAAGGCCGAGGCCAAGGACAGTGAATATTCCGAAGACGCTGCAGAAAAGAAAGAGGCCAAGGCAAAGCCGGAAAAAAGCGAAGAAGAAACACCCTCGGGCAGTGAGTATGTCAAATTTCCCAAGCAGTTTGTCATCCCCATCGTGACCAAGGATCACATCTCGGCCTTGGCCACGGTGTCGTTGAGCCTGGAGGCGGTCGAGGGCAGCACGGAAGCGGTTTATTCAAAAGAACCCAAGTTGCGCGACCTTTTTCTGCAGGTGCTGTTCGATCACGCCAATATGGGTGGCTTCGATGGGGCGTTCACGCGACCTGACAATCTGGCACCTCTGCGCAAGGCTTTGAATGACGTGGCCCGAAATGAACTGGGCGACATCGTCAAGGATGTGTTGATCGTGGATATTGCGCGCCAGGACACCTGATCGAGCCGCAACGCGCGAGAAGAAGCCACGCAATTGCGTGGCTTTTTTCTTGTTCAAGGCTTGGTCAGGATGCTGTCGAGCAAGTTGTCCTGGCGGCGGGTCTGACGGCGTCGGATCAGGTTTGCCTGTTCCATTTTTTGCAATTTTTCCATCGCGTCTTTGCGTCCAAACGCTCTGCGAAGCTGTTCCATGGCACCCAGTTTGCGGGCCTGAACCTGGGCCAATTGGGTGTGTATTTGGCGACGTGTCTTGGATTCCCAACCCCGCCACAGGATATCTGCCCCGACCATGCGCACCGAGTGAGTTTGCTGCGGCCTTGCCGCTGCCTGAGCGACCTGAGCGTCAAGCCGCGCCAATTGCGCGCGGATCTCGGCCTCTTGGGCCAGGATCTCTTTGATCGCCTCATGTTCCCGCAAATAGAGCGCTTTGGTCACTTGTACGGTTTGTTCGAGCTTTTCCGGTTTCATCAGACCCCCGCTTTGGCTTTTTTGCGCATGGCCTCGGCAAATCGGATGGCGGCGGCCACGGGTTTGTAGTGTTCTTCCAGAATTTCTTCGCCGATCTCGACTGTTGCGTGGATGGCCCGCGCAGTAGGGGGATCCGATTGGATGGGCACGCCGGATTCATTGGCGATCTGGCGGATGGTTGCGGCGACTTCGTCCACCCCCTTGGCCACACAGACGGGGGCGGCGCCGGGCAGACGGGACCATTTCAACACCACCGCGAAGTGCGTTGGGTTCACGATCACCACATCGGCGGTCGGCACGTCAGCCATCATTTGGTTCATCGCGATCTGCTGACCCTTTTGGCGGCGCTGTTGTTTCATGTGCGGGTCACCTTCGGCATCCTTGGTCTCGTCGGTGATTTCCTTACGGCTCATGCGGTTCTTGCGGAGGTGTTCGAAATACTGCCAGATGTAATCGACCGAGCCGATCATCAGAGCGATAGCCAACACGATGAACATGAACTGAAACACCAGGTCCATCATCATCGGCACAACGATACGCGGAGCAACGCCGGTGCTTGAGACGATGTCGCTCATATTGGCGTGCAGGAACACGCCCAAACAGATCGAGTAGAGCGTGAGCTTGGTGAAGCTTTTGGCAAATTCGAACAGGCCCGTGCGTCCAAATTTGTTCTTGGCGTTTGATATTAGAGAGATTCTTGAAAGCTTGGGCTTGAGCTTGCTGGGGGTCACCAGAAAGGCGCGCTGGGCGATCACGGATAGGATGATGGCCGCCATTGGAACCAGAAACCACGGAGCGATGGCCAGAGCAACGGATCCGATCATTCCACCTGCCGGACCTGCGGATGGGCCTTTGACGAGAAGGTTCGACAGCTCCTCAGGCTGATCGAGGAAAACCATGAGCGTGGTGCCAAGCGAGGTGATCGAGGTGTGGCCGATGGCCAGAAAGACCAGCACCAGACCGGCATAGGCTGCGACGACCGACAAGTCGGCGGATTTTGCGACCTCACCCTTTTCTCGCGCCTTCTGGAGTTTCTGGGGCGTTGGCTCAAAGGATTTTTCGGTATCGTCGTCTCCGGCGCTCATCTGGGACCGCCAAGAGGGTTCATCAGGAAGTCATTGAGCGCATCGACCCAGATCGTCAGCAGCAGCGGAGTTGCGGCAAATAGAATGAAGAGCCCCCCAAAGGTGATCACCGGGGCGCCAACAAAGGCGACCATCAGCTGTGGCATCGCGCGGTTGATGGCCCCCATCGCCAGATTGTAGATCAGCGAGGCAATGACAAAGGGCGCAGCCAGAGAAAACGCCAGGGCAAAGACAGTTGCGACTTGACCGACGCCCCAGCGGGTCAGGTCGGGGGCACTGGGCAATGAGCCTGCGGGAAAAAGCGTGTAGCTCAGGATCGCGTATTCGGCTGCGCGCACGTGCAGTCCGGTCATCACTGCCAGGGTCAACCCGGCCATGACCAGCAAAAATCCCATCGCTGGGACGGGCTCGACCGCCGCGCCGCCCAGGATCTGCGACAGTGATGTGGCCTGAGCCGCAATGGATCCGGCGGTTTGCAGGCCCAGAACAAACAACCGGATCATCAGACCCAGGATCAGGCCGACCATGATCTCGGTTATCGCGAGCTGCGCAAATTGAGCAAAATCTATAGGCGAAAACCGTTGATCCAGAGCGGGTGCTACGATGGCGGTAAAGGCGATGGCGAGGGCCATCTTTACCCGAACGGGCACAGTGCGTTCACCAAAAGCAGGCATCACCGAAACAAAGGCCGAGATGCGCAGAAGAACGGTGAAAAAGTGCCAGAATTCATCGCTCAGATATTGGGCCAATGGCTCGCTCATGGAATTAGGCTGCCACCAACCCAACCAGCGCTGGACGCGCTTCGAGGCCGATTTCCTCGAATGAAAGAACGGGGTTTGAGATGCCGCGCGCGCGCATGACGGTACGCAAGAAGCGCCTGCGCCGGGTCGAGGTGACGACCGCCGGGTAAATGCCGTTTTCAGCCGTTTGTCCAACCTGTTCCGAGACGCCGTCTG
Organism: Falsiruegeria litorea R37; assembly: GCF_900172225.1. Taxonomy (NCBI): domain Bacteria; kingdom Pseudomonadati; phylum Pseudomonadota; class Alphaproteobacteria; order Rhodobacterales; family Roseobacteraceae; genus Falsiruegeria; species Falsiruegeria litorea. The sequence continues at coordinate 329,348 of NZ_FWFO01000003.1, read as the reverse complement.
CCAGGCGATTGAACAGATCGGGTGGCAGCGCGATGTCCAGGCCACTGACCCCGCCGTCAACTTGATAGGTGACAAATGCGTCTTCCCATTCTGGGGCCAATTGCACCAATGGGATAGACCCGTCTGGGCGTTTCATTTCGGCCACCAGTTGGAACCCCAAACGGTGCCGCACATGTTCGCAGATGGCTTCGGGCTGGGTGGTGAGCAGGCGGGCCTCGGCGATGGTTTCCAGGATAAGGGGCATGTTTCGGATCGATACCCGCTCATCCAGCAACAGACGTAGAACACTGTGCAGCGTGTCCATCGGCACCTTGTCTGGGATCAGCTCGTCCAGCAATTTGCGGTTCGCTTCGGCCCGGGCCGGGTCGCTGAGCCGCTTCATTTCATCCAGTAGGCGGCGCAGGGATTTCAGGGTCAGCAGACGGGCAAAGTTCTGTTTGATCACTTCGAGCAGATGGGTGGCCAGAATCTCGGGCGGTGAAACGATGGTGGCCCCGGAAATGGCGGCGCCATCCTGATCCTTTGGCGAGATCCAACGCGCCGGGGCGCCATAGACGGGTTCGGTCACGTCCTTGCCGTCAGGCAGGGCGGCAAAGCTGTCTGGCACCAGCGCCAACACCAGATCGGGATGCAACACGCCGCGCACCTGTTCGACACCCTGGACCCGAATGATGTAGGTGCCTGGAGTCAATTCGGCCTGATCGGTCAGGCGGATGTCCGGCAGGATCAACCCGAACTCGGACGCGACATGGGTGCGCATGTTGGCGATGCGCGCGTCCAATCCGGTACCGGGGTCCAAAACCATACCAACCAGATCAGGGGCAAATTCCAGATGAACATCGTCCAGATCCAGAATGTCGCCCAGGCCGCGGTTCTGCGTGGGCTCGTCTGGCAATGCCTTGCTGGCTTCCGTTTCTTCCGCCTGTTTCCGCTGCTGCTGTACCATCCAGTATGCTGCTGCGCCCAACGCGCCGCTGCCCAGAATGAACGGCAGAAATGGCAGGCCAGGCACAAGCGCAAACACGCCCATTAGAACCGCCACGGTGGCCAGGGCAGCAGGGTGTTTCCCCAATTGATCCAGCAGTGCCAGATCTGTTGCGCCCTGCATTCCGCCGCGCGCCAGCAACAGGGCCGAGGCGATCGAGATAATGACGGCCGGGATTTGCGAGACCAGCCCGTCCCCGACGGTCAGAATGGCGTATGTTTCAAAGGCGGAGGAGATGGGCATCTGATGGACCACCACACCCATCACAAGCCCCATGACAAGGTTCAACAGCGTTATCAGAAGACCGGCAATCGCATCGCCTTTGACAAATTTCGACGCACCATCGAGCGAGCCGAAAAAGGTGGTCTCTTGTTGCTCCCGCTCCCGCCGTTCCTTGGCCTGGGCATGGTCAATGGCACCCGCGGACATGTCGCTGTCGATGGCCAGCTGTTTGCCAGGCATCCCGTCCAGGGCAAAGCGCGCGCCAACTTCGGCCATGCGGGCAGCGCCCTTGGTGATCACCATGAAGTTCACGATCAGCAGAACACCGAACACCACAAGACCCAGGAACACGCTGCCACCCATGATGAACTGGGCAAACCCTTCGATCACGTCACCAGCTGCATTGGGACCGGTATGCCCCTGACCGATGATGAGTTTCGTGGATGAGATATTCAGCGACAATCGCAGCATCAGAGACGCCAACAGGATTGTCGGAAAGGCCGAGAAATCCAGCGGGCGTTCGATGAAAAGCGTGATCGTGAAGATCAGGATTGCCAGGCCAAAGGAAGCGGCAAGACCAACATCCAGAACCCAGGCAGGCACTGGCAGGATCATCATGATGATGATGGTCATCAACGCAATCGCCAACAGGACGGTCGGGCTGAAGAGAGAGTTTATCTGAACTTTGGGCATGTCAGTTGAAAGCAATGAGAGAGGAAGAGTTTGCCGCTGCGCCAGTGGGAACCAAAGAACCCAGCCCACCAGACCCGGATCCGATCAGCGGTTGGCGTAAGGTGCGGCCCAGAATCGGCAGAGGACCGGTGTCGATCGATGGAGAGGGGGCGGTCAGGTCCGCGCGCGTGGCGTCGAACCGGGCGATGTAGATATCGGCGTATTGGCGCGTTCGCGAGTGATAGGCGCCAGCGGCCTTGGACCAGTCGCCGAATTCATCGTGCAATGTTCTGAGGAACCGGGCGGCATAGGCGGCGTTCAGGTCCGGGTCGAACATCTCGTCAATGGATTTGAAGCCGCTGCTGTGCCATTTGTAGTTGATCTGAAAACAGCCCACATCAAAGCTGCGCGCGCCGTCCTTGAACCGCGAAAAGACAAAGGATCGTGCGTCGTCTTCGGTAGAGAACCAATGACCGGCTCCTTCCATGTTGACGGTCCAGGGCCAGGGTGATGTTTCGCCTTTCGATGTGCGCCCCGTTTCAATCCGGGTGATGGCAAGCATCACATCCTCGGGGACGGCGTGGGTGCGCGCGGCCCTTAGGGCCGCCCGATCGCATAGGTTGCCCGTGGTTCGAAACTGGGTCAGGGCATGGGGCAGTGATGGAGTAAAACTGACCAAAATGAAGGTCAGGAAAAGGGCAGGTCGCCCTTGGTTTGATCTGGCCGATCTGAGCCAGCTCCAGAGCCTGGAATGAAAGGGTCGGGGCATTCTGCCTATCCACATTATGCGTCAAGCAGAGGCTAGGATCCGAGTATTTATAATTGGTTAGCCGAACTCAATTGTTTGCGTTCGGCGTTCATGGATCAATTGATGGCGTCCAGCAGTTCGCCGATCGCGGCCCGTGCGTTTTCGCTTTCCGAGATCAGATTTCGCGCCTCAGACAGACGGCTTGGGATCTCGATGGTTTCAGGGGGCTGGAGATTGATCGAGAGCTCGGCCGCGCGGGTATAGGCGCTGTCTACCTCTGGCATCTGTTCCCAATTTTCGGTCAACCAAAGGGCACGAGCAGCGTCGTCCAATTGACCTGATTCGACCAATTGTTCGGCTGCCGCGGTCAACTCGCCCTTCTGTTCAAGCGCCTTTGCTCGCAGTCTTGCGGCCTCGGGCCCCTTTGTTCCCAACAGCTCCAACTGAGCCCGGTGTGGCAGGTTCATACCCAATGCCGCGCGCGCCAAAAGGAACTTGCGGTTCTTGGCCACACGGCCTTTGAGCGGGTCATCCAAAAGGTCCATTGCTTGCTTGTAGAATCCCAGGTCGATCAGACGCTCGGCCAGCAAATCGACGGTTTCACGTGCCAGAATGCCCGGGCGCTGATCGCTGTGTTCCAGCGCAAGTTTTAGAAAGGAGACATCATCGGCGCGTTCTGCCAATAGTGTGAGGATACGGTTGAGCGAAGCGGGGCGTTGATCTGTCCCCAATTCACCCAATTCCGAAAACCCCTCGTCGAATTGCCCGTTCAGCCCCAACGCCAGCACATAAGCGCGTTGCAGATCGGTGCCGAGTTCGGATTTGCGGAACTCATGCGCGTGCGCGGCCAGCAGTTCCGTGTTGGCCTCGGAGAACCCTTGGCGCAACTCCCAGCGGTCTTCGAGCAAGGCGATCAAGGCGCGCGGCGCTTGTTCGGAATCGCTTGTGTCCTCGACCACGGTTTCAAGCTTTTCTTGGTATTCTTCGTGATCACCTTCCAGGCGGGCGACTTCGGCTTCAACCAGAGACACTTCAGGCTGGGGGCTGGGTCGGCTGCGGTTCAGAATACGCAACACCGCACGCGTTGAAACCTTGTCGCCGGCACGCGTCAGGATCATTCCCAGTTTGGGACCAAGTTGAAACTGCAGATGCTCAGGCAATTTGGCAAAAGCGTTGGTAATGGCCTGTGTGTTTGCGTCCTGGGCTAGGTTGTCCTGTGCCAAGACTGACCACAGAGAGATCGGGCCGTCGCAATGCTGCAAGCCTGTGAGTTCAAATGCCGCGGGCGTAGACCCGTTGTCCAAGAGCCCAGCCAGAATTGGCAGTTCCCACGTGATCTGTGAAGGGTTTGGATGTAACGACAGGGTGTTCAATGCTTCGGTGCCGAAGCCGAAGTATATGTATTGTTTGACCAATTCCACAACCACATCTGGATCGATGTCTCCTGCTTCGGTCACCACACGATTTCGTAGATCGCCAATGTGATCGCCAAAGCCACCGGGTTCGCCCCACTGGGACAACTCCAGATCATCGATCGCCGAGCAGGTTCGTTTGGTTGTGCCGTTCGACATGTGATCAGACAGACCATAGAGGTCCCTGTCGATTACGGTAGCAATGCGAATGTTTTCGTTGAAACTTACCGCATCTGGGACATCAGGGTTTTCCAGATGTTCTGTACCCTCGATATCAATAGCGACAACATTTGGTGCAATATCGAGAACATCTTGATCGACCGCGCGCGTGATCTGCGTCAGCAGGCGAAACTCTGTCTGTCGTTGATTGGGCAGAAGATGGGATAAGTCGTTTTGCGATCTGGGCGATGGCGGGTCGAGAGGCAGAGACAGGGGGGGTGCGTCGCTGATTTCGATTTCAGGTGAGTCTTCCGGATCTGCTGTTTGGGCAGTGGCTGGCAAAACGATTGGCAACTTCAAGGCAATAGGTCTGGATGCTGTCGATTTCCGGATATCCACAACAAGGTAGTTTCCAGCCTCAACAAAAGCTTTGGCTTCGCAAAAGCATCCAAAGGATAGGCGCAGCGGGCCACCGGTGGTCTCTTGTTTAAGGGCTGTTAGACGGGCGCGCGGAATGCGTGCGAATACGCCTGTTGTATCAAACTCAACATCCGGCAGTTCCATGCTGAGTTCCGCTTCGCTGGTTCCGGTTCTGAGCGACCATTCAATGCCTTGCGGTAGTTTCATGACCAACCGCGTGAAATTCGGATGCTCACCCGATCGCACGATCAGACGCTCGGCGAGGGCCGATGTTGCACTGAGGGTCGAAAGGACGAGGAACAGAATTAGCCGGGTCATGCGGCGTCCTGTTTGATGGCTTTTAGCGCCTCTTCCAGATCTGCGAATTTGGGCCGGATGTGCGAGGGTGTGTTCTGACGTCCAACCTCGATACAGATGGCGGCGGCATGATTGTGCAGGTTGGCGACCAAAACCTCGCGGATCAGTTGATAGAAATGTGCATCCTCTTCAACCACGGCTTTGACTTTGGAGGCAAAGGGACCGACCAGGCCATAGGCCAGGAAAACGCCCAGGAATGTCCCGACCAGAGCGCCGCCGATCAGCTTGCCCAGAACCTCGGGCGGCTGGTCGATCGAACCCATTGTTTTGATCACACCCAGAACCGCCGCAACAATCCCCAAGGCGGGCAGGCCGTCGGCGACGGTTTGCAAGGCGTGGCTGGAATGCAGCGCGTGATGCAGGTTTGCGTCCATGCGTTTTTCCAGTACCTCTTCGACCTGGTGTGGGTCGTCATAGTTCATCGAAGCCGAGCGCATGGTGTCGCAGATCAGATCAACCGCCTCTTTATCCGCCTGAATCTTGGGGTATTTGGAAAACAGGCTGGAATTTTCGGGATCTTCGATGTGCTGTTCGACCTCAACCGGGTTTTGACGCGCGATGCGGATCAGGGCAAACAGCAGACACAGCAGATCGCGATAGTCGTCGGGTTTCCATTTGGCCCCCTTGAACACCTTGGCCATGTCTTTGGCTGTGTGTTTGACGCCACCCATGTCGTTGCTGATCAAAAAGGCGCCAACGGCTGCGCCGCCAATCATCATCATCTCAAACGGCAGAGATTTCAAAATGATGGCCATTTTACCGCCAGCGGCCAGGTAGCCGCCAAAAACCATCGCGAAGATGCATACAATCCCGATGATTCCGATCATGTCAGTACTCCGAATTCAGCTGTTGGGTTGAAAGGATCAAACAGGCGGTCATGAGGGTCAGTCGCCTGGAACGTTGGCGTTGCGTCCAGCCAGAACCACGCTGATGGTGTAGGCTGCTGTCGGGCTGAGACCGGCCATGATTCCGGCAGCGGCTTCGGGCCGCATGCGGGCCAGGAAACCGGCGGCAAAGTCAGGGTCCATCTCTTCGAACAGGGCGGCCGATTCCTTGGGCTTCATCTGCTCATAGACATTTGTGAGCCGTGTCAGGTCGTCTTCGGCCGCGACATCGGCTAAGGCGATGGTCTCACGCAGCGTCTCTTCGGCTTCGGTCAAGGCTGCGAGTTTCTGTTCGATGGCCTGATCTGCAACGGCCAGGGCCTTGGATCGCTCTTCGATCTGCGATTCGCGGCGGGAAAGTTCCTGCTCGCGTTCTTGAAGGGCCGCCAATAGTTTTTGGTACTCGACAGCTGTTTCGCTTACCTTGGGCGCCATCCCGTCTTTGGGCACCTCGGGTGTTTCAGAATTGATTTCTCGGGCAATGGCTGGTCCAGCCTCGAACCCCACCCGAAGCACTGCCGAGCCGAGCATGAGGACGGCAATAACAGTCAGAGCACCGTTGCGTGCTGTTGCCGGCTTGCTCATGTGTTTGCCTTCGCTGCGCTGCGGTCACGGCGCATGAACATCAGCCCAGGTGCTGGTGCTTCGGTTTTGCACTCTGCCTCAGTGGTGCCCGGCTTGGTGATTTCGTCGGGGTTTTGTGCTGTCCGTGCTAGGGACACATCCGGTTCTGGAATGTCGTTGATCGGTACGTCATGCATCGAGGCCATCAATAATTCGAGCCGCTGTGCTGCCGCCTCGGCCTTGGTTGTCAGATCGCTCAAAGCTTCGTTCGAGCTGTCCGAGGCGGCACGCGCTGATTGCAGGGTTTTGTTTAGATCATCCACCTGCGCGGACAAAACCGCGACGGCGCCACCCACCCCCTTTTCCAGATCGTTGAACCGGTTCAGGCGCCGGGCCAGAACAAAACAGTATAGGCCTGCACCCAAAGCGCCGGCGACAAGAAGAATATCTGCCACGAGTTCCAATTTATTCTCCTAGTTCAGTACAAATTCGATCACCAGCAGGTCGCGCACGCGACCTTTGCCAGCAACTATGCCAATGCGGCGCAGCATCTGGCCGCGCAGCCGGGTCAGGGCGAGAGGATCGCGAAGATCCGACAGTTCCAGAGCTCGGAGGTAGCCGTTGAGTACATCCAGAACCCGAGGACGTATCTTTTCGACATCCGCGTGGTATTTCGATTCGACCTCAAGCTGGGCATGAAACCGAAGCTGATGGATCGTCTCTCCACCGCTGAGCGTGATCATGATTGGTGTCAGATCCACATACTCGATATCCGGCAAAGCAGCAGGGTGTTCACCAGTGTCATCTGCCTGCGCTTTCTCCGCATGCTCTTCGGATTTCGAACCGATGGGAATCAACCCCGAGGTGGTCGCATAGAATCCCGCGCCCGCTCCAACCAGCCCCAGAACGAGCCCAATAATCAGCGGGAGTTTGCCGCCTTTTTTCTCTGGTTCCAGTTCATCTGCCGTCACATCGGACATGCCGTACCCTCTTCAACTTCGAGGACATTCATAACCGGTCAGGAACTAACCGATTGTTAAGGCCAATCGACCAAAACAGGGATGTGCCGAACAGAATGTCGGCGAGACGGAGGTTAGCGTGCAGCAGATTAGAACTGTCTGGGCAAGTTTAGACAAAAGAAAACAGATTATCGTTGTGGGGGCTGCGGTTGCGGTGTTCCTTGCGGTTCTGGCGATGTCGCGAATCGCGGCAAACCCAAGCATGCAATTGCTTTATGCGGGGTTGGAAAGCGGCTCGGCCGGCGATGTGGTCCGCTCACTGGAGCAGCGTGGCATTCCCTATGACGTGCGGGGCGGTTCGATATACGTTCCCGCGGCGCAGCGGGACGAGCTGCGCCTGACATTGGCGAGCGAAGGGCTACCGGCAAACGGCGGGCGTGGCTACGAACTCCTCGATTCGCTAAGCGGATTTGGCACCACCTCGCAAATGTTCGATGCCGCTTATTGGCGCGCGAAAGAGGGGGAATTGGCGCGCACGATCGTGGCGTCACCCTTTATCAGCCAAGCGCGGGTTCACATCGCCAACAGCGCGTCCTCGCCCTTTCAGCGCAGTGCGGAACCCACCGCCTCGGTCTCGGTCATTCCGACCGGCAGCCCGATCACGCCGACCCAGGCCAATGCGATTCGCTTTCTGGTGTCCAGCGCAATCAGCGGGTTGTCTGTGGACAATGTGGCGATCATCGATGCCAACGGCACGCTGATCGGCTCGCCCGAGGCCACGGCGGCAGCCAGCACGGCTGATGATCGGGCGCAACAGATGCGCGACCGGGTGTTGCGTCTGGTCGAAGCACGCGTTGGCAAGGGCAATGCGGTGGTCGAAATCAGTGTCGACACCGTGACTGAAACCGAATCTATCCGCGAGCGCCGCTTTGACCCCAACGGGCGGGTGGCGATCAGCACGGATGTTGAGGAGCGTTCGGACAATTCCAAGAACCAGTCCGGCGATGTGACTGTGGCGTCGAACCTGCCGGATGGGGATGGCGCGACGGGTGACGAATCGAATTCGTCCACCAGCGCGACACGTGAGCGGGTGAATTATGAAGTGTCCGAAACCGAGATGGAGATCCTGCGCGTTCCAGGTGCAGTAAAACGCCTGAGCGTCGCAGTTCTGGTCAACGGAACGCCGACCGAGGTCGCTGGCGGTGCCTTTGTCCCGCGCCCCGAGGAAGAGCTGGATGCATTGCGTGAGTTGGTGTCGTCGGCCGTGGGGTATGACGCAGACCGCGGGGATGTCATCACAATTAAATCCATGGAGTTGCCGACCATCGAGCCCCTGGGCACGGCGGCAGGTCCCTCGCTGTTTCAGGGTATGCACCTGGATGCAATGTCGCTGATTCAGGTGGCGACCCTGGCAATTGTGGCGCTTGGGCTTGGCCTGTTTGTCGTCCGTCCGATCCTGAGTAACACCGCTCAGATTGGCGCGCCATCGTTGGCTCTGCCGCCCGGTGCTCCAACAAATAGAAATTCGTCTGCACTCGGACAGCCAGCCCTAACTGGTGAAATCGCGACAGGAGAGGGTGAAGGGTATGAGCCGCTTCAAGCGCCGAATTCGTCAGTTCGACAGATTGCAGGTGTGGGTACATCCGAAGATCCGGTGGATCGCTTACGCGCGATGATCGGGGACAAGCAGGAAGAGTCAGTAGAAATCCTGCGCAGCTGGCTGCAGGAAAGTGAGGAGAAGGTCTGATGTCGATCGCACATTTGCTGGAAGACTTTGAAAAAAACATCTTTCAAGTCGGGCGTGTTCAGATGATGAACGAAGATGCGCTCGAAGAATATCGGTTAACGGCCTTTGAACAGGGCTATGCCGCGGGCTGGGATGATGCAGTTTCGGCCCAAACCGAAGATCACGCGCGCGTGTCCGAGGCTTTGGGCAAATCTCTTGAAGACCTGTCGTTCACCTATCACGAAGCGTTGTCGCAGATGACCTTGTCGCTTGAGCCGATGTTCGGCAGCCTGGTGGATACGGTTTTACCTGACACGATCGAGAGGACTTATAGTCAACACATCGTGGACGAGTTGAAGGAGATGGCGCGGGATCAGGCGGCGCAGCCGGTTCTGCTGGTGGTTCCATCTGGGGTGAGCGCGGCGCTCAAGCCTGCCTTGGATCGTGAGTTTTCGGTTCCGGTTCAGATGGTTGAGGAATCAAGCCTGCCACCCGGACAGGCTTATCTGCGAGTCGGTACGGCCGAACGCGAAGTAGATTGCACTGCGTTGATGGCATCGATTTCCGAAGCTGTCGATGCATTCCTGTACCAGGCAAAAGAGGACGTTCAACATGGATAACGAGGCCCCAAAGAATCCCGAGCAAGGAAACCCGTTTACCTCGGTTCCGATCGAAATCATGGTCTCGGTTGGGCATGCGCGGCCGTTGATCAAAGATCTGGTTGGTCTGGGCGAAAACGCTGTTCTGACATTGGACAAACGGGTGGAAGATCCTGTCGAGCTGTATGTCGGAGGAACGCTGGTTGCCAGGGGCCAACTTGAAGAGATGAATGGCGATCAGTCTGGGCAGTTGGCTGTACGCTTGACGGAAATTACCGACCTGCAAAGTGGTTTGGGATGACATTAGTGTTTCGTTTGCCTTGTGCCGCGATGCTCTTGTGTCTGTTTGCGGCCTGGGCTGGGCCTGCCGACGCGCAGGAGCTGTCGCTGTCGCTGGGTGAAGGTGGCTCATTGTCGGGGCGCACGATCCAGCTGATCTTGCTGATCACGATTCTAAGCTTGGCGCCGGGCTTGGCCATCATGATCACGTGCTTTCCGTTCCTGGTAACCGTCTTGTCGATCCTGCGCCAAGGAATTGGTTTACAGCAATCGCCGCCGAACATGTTGATTGTCAGCCTGGCTCTGTTTCTGACGTACTTCATCATGGAGCCTGTTTTTACCGAAGCTTGGACGAGCGGTATTCAGCCCCTTGTCCAGGAAACCCTGGAGGTTGAACCGGCGCTGCAGCAGGCGATTGTTCCGTTCAAAGAGTTCATGGCAGCGCGCGTTGACCCAGATACCTTTGAGGCGATGGCCTCCTTGAGGCCACACACACAGGACGTAAGCCCGTCCCCCGAGGCGCCGATATCCGTACTGATTCCATCCTTTTTGCTCTCGGAAATTTCTCGAGCATTTCAGATTGGGTTCTTGGTCTTTTTGCCGTTCCTGGTGATCGATCTGGTCGTTGCGGCGGTTTTGATGTCGATGGGGATGATGATGGTTCCACCGGCGACGGTTTCATTGCCGTTTAAACTGGCATTTTTCGTAATCGCCGATGGCTGGTCCCTCGTCGCTGGTGCGCTGGTTCGGAGCTATAGTCCTTAAGCCCAGTTCAAAAAGAGTTTCCCGTGTCGGATTGCCAACAAAACCGTGCCCGGCTCTTTCATGGAAGAGCCGGGTTTTTTGCGGGATATCACCGAAGCTAAATTGTCGTACCGATGGCTGGTGCGCTTGAGGGCGCCTCAGCTGGTGCCCGGTCGTTTCAATGGAGGCCGCGATGCTGTCCAAAGAGGGGGTCGCCCGAGGATAGATGGGTCAAGCGGTGAGCACAGCACAGGCCATGCTTTGGGGGCGTGACATACCGGGTAGATCCCGGCGCGGTCGCTGATCACAACATAACGGCTGGGAACTTGTCCAGGCCGTTGTGTTTTCTTCATGCACACATTCATCGAACGATGAATTCGGCGTGCAGGGCACCTGCGGCTTTGATCGTTTTCAGGATGTCGATCATGTCACGTGGAGAAACGCCCAGGGCATTGAGACCTGCAACCACCTGTGACAAAGACGTGCCTTCTGGTACTTCAGCCAGAGCGATGCCCTCGTCCTCTTCGATCGCGGCGTTTGTTCTGGGAACGACCACCGTTCGCCCATCCGCAAAGGGGTTGGGCTGCACGGCAAGGGGGGCCTCTTCGACGCGTAGGGTCAAGTTGCCCTGAGATACGGCCACGCGCGAAATCCGAACGTCGTCTCCCATCACGATGGTGCCCGAACGTTGATCCACTACGACGCGGGCCTTGCGTTCGGGTTCGACCAAGATGTTTTCCATTCGGCCGATTGCGTGGGCTGTAGAAGCTGAGCGAGTTGATGGAATGTCGACCTCGACGGTGCCAGAATCCCGCATGATTGCCACCCGGGAATTGAAGGTCCGATTGATCGCGGTTTCGATCCGGCCGGCAGTGGTGAAATCAGGCTCACGCAGGGCAAGGCGGATCTGGGTCAGGTCACTGAGTGTAAAGTCGATCTCGCGCTCGACCCGAGCGCCTGATGGGATCACACCGGATGTCGGCACGCCGCGGACCACGGATGCGGCCTCCCCTTCGGCGACGGCACCACCTGCCAAAACTGTGCCTTGGGCGACCGCATAAATCTGACCATCGGCGGCGTTGAGTGGTGTCATGACCAATGTTCCGCCCAGCAGGCTTTTGGAATCGCCGATGGCCGACACGGTCACATCGATCTGGCTGCCGACGCGCGAAAACGGTGGCAGGCTCGCAGTGACAAAGACAGCCGCCACGTTTTTGGGGCGGAATTGCTCGCCAGTTACGTTCACGCCAAGCCGTTCCAGAATGTTGGACATGATTTCTTCGGTGAAGGGTGCGTTTCTGAGGCCATCGCCAGTTCCGTTTAGTCCGACCACCAGACCGTATCCTACCAAGTCGTTGCCCCGCACCCCGTCAAAATCGACCAGGTCCTTAAGTCGGACAGCGCCGGCGGATGCCATGGAAGGGAGCAGCAGGCATAAGAGAAGACAAATCAGTTTTTTCATCTCAGAAAATTCACCAAATTCAGGGAAGAGGTTCGTGCCGTGACCGTATAAAGGCTTTGCAGTTGCACCTGGACACTTTGCAGGCGAGTTGTGACCTCGAATGGATCGGCCCCGATCAGTTTGTTGCGCGCAAACTCGAGACTGGTTTTTGTGGCAGAGTTGCGCGATTTTGCTTGATCAATCCTGGCTTCGGCATGGCCTACATCTGCGCGAAGACCAACGATGTCGTCCCTGGCATTCACCAGGCCAGAGCCCGTTTTCTTGAGCAGATCTGTCTGTTCAGCATCGCTGAGCCCCACGGCAGCATCGGTCGCCAGGGCTGCCAGGGTTGTATTCAAAAGAACTGTGCGGATCGTGGCGTTATCGGCCCTGAGATCCAAAGTGACGTCGTTGTTTTCTCCGACGGAAATCGGTGCGAGCGATTGGGTCGAGCCACGGTAGATCACTGTTTCGAACCCTGCAGGGTCATTGAACCAGTTGCGTGCGGCGGTGATGGCGTCATCGGCAGTTGCGCTGCCTGCGATAACGGTGCGCACCTCTTGCAGCAGCCTGTCGGAAGATTCCAGAGGAACCTGATCGGTCGCAATCCCAGCAAACAAGCTGCGACCTGCCACGGCTTGGTTCAACGACCCGATCATTGCGCCCAGTTCGGATTTGGCCTGGTTGCTGGCCTGGGTCCGATTGATGTCTTGGCCAAAGTTGCCGATCGCGGTCAGAGAGTTCGCCAGGTCGCCCGTCCGATTGTCCAAGTTTTCCAGACTGCGCTGCACTGTGGTGGCGAACAATCCGGTTTCGGCTGCGGTATTTGACAGGGTCCCCAAACGTTCCAGAGAGCGTTCGACGTCAGCCAGATGTGAAAAATCCCCTTTCAAGTGATCTGACACATCGGCCACACGCCCGCTGGCAAGCTCCTGCGTCAGCTTGGAAATTTCGTTTCTGATTTCGGTGCTTCTGTTTTGAAACATCAAAGTTCGGGCGAGATCGCCGATCGAAGACATGCTCATGATTTACAACCTCAACAAAGTGTCCATTAGTTCATCCACCACCTGGATGACCCGCGCGTTTGCGGCATAGGCTTTCTCGACAAGGATCAGGTTCTGAACCTCGGCATCCGTGTCCACGCCGTTTTCCTTTTCAACGCGCGTCATCTCGGCCTTGTTGGCCGACGCAAAGCTGAGCGCTTTGGAGGATGTGCTGTTATCGGATGCGATTTTTGACAACAGCGCCGCACTGACGCCCGCGGCGGTCAGATCACCCGTGCCAAAGCGGTCATCGGGTTGTGTTCGCTTGGCCGTCAGAGCGGCTTCGAACGCCTTGAGTTGGCGTGCATCGCCCTGTTCCCCCGGAGTTGCCGCTCCCAATCCGGTGCGCAGTTTCCAAGTGTCGCCGCCGCGTTCGGGATCAACGATGGCGTTAACTTGAATCCGGCCCGCAAGCCCGGCAGGCGCGGTGGCCGAAAAGCGGCTTCCGTCGTCAGTGAAAAGGCCAGGCTGCCCCGCTGCGACCGTCGTGTCCAAACCGCTGGCTTCGAACCGTTCGATCAAATCGCGGGCCACAGCATCCAGATCCTCTTGTGCATGTATGGACAGGACATCACGCACTTCGAACTGGGCGGCGAGCGTCCCGCCCCGAATGGCCGAGGTTGGCCCGGTGGTCGCCACGGCGATGCCGTTGATCTCCAGCCCGGACAGCAGATTGTTTTGCACTGTCATATGGGGTTTTGTTTCGCCGGTCAGGTTGAAACTGAGCGTTGCGGCCTTGCCATCGACCAGAATGGCGCCACCGTCCGTGAACAGGGCGATCTGACCATGGCTGCGCTGCGCGATGTTGACCGGCACAATCTCGTTGATTTCGTCGACTGCCTGCTGGCGTTGATCCAGCAAAGCGTTCACGTTGCCACCCGATCCCGAAACATCCTGAATTTTCTGGTTCAGATCCTCGACGTTCTTGAGCTGCGCGTTCAGGCGGTCCACCTGGTTGGCAATGCTCCGGTCCGCAGCAGATCGCGTTTGGCGCAGCTCTTCGGACGCGTTCGAGATGGAGGCCGCCAGATCCTTGGCGCCTGACACAGCAAGACCCAATCGTGTGGCCGATTCAGGTAGGCTGGCAGCTTGTAGCAGAGCGCTTTCGAAATCAGCCAGTCGGGATGTGATTGAAGAGGCATCGTCGGTCGTGCCGATTGCCTTTTCCAAAGTGGCGTGAAAGTTGGCGATCGTGTTGGTATGCCCGTGCGCTGCATCGGCGGCGCGCCGGTTTGACAGCAGTACGGGATCCGAATGTCGGGTGACCCCAACCACCCGCACCCCGTTGCCGCTGTACCCGTTCGAGGCGACTTCTAACGACCGGCGGGCATATCCGGGCGTCAGCGCGTTTGCGATGTTGTCCGACACAACGCCAGTCGCGCGACCCGCGGCCGATAGGCCGCTGAGCGCGTTGTTGAAAGCCGAAGAAATGGTCATGATCAACGTCCCCTGAACAGGTTGACCAAGCGCCGGTTAGCGCTTGATGTTGGTGGTTTCCTGCAGCATTTCGTCCACGGTCGTTATGACTTTTGCGCTGGAAGAATATGACCGCTGGGTTTGGATCATCGCAGTCAGTTCACCGGCAATGTCGGTGGTCGACTCCTCGCGTGAGAAGCCCGCGATGTTGCCTGTTGGACCTTCACCTGCGTTCCACAGGAAAAAGGTGCCGCTTTCGCGGGATGGCTCATAGGTTTGGCTGTCGAGCGCGACCAGACCGTTGGGGTTTGGCAGATTCACCAGCGGAATCTGAAAGACCTTACGGCTGGCACCAGAGTCAAAGAAGGCGTGGACAAACCCGTTTTCATCAACCTCGACCCGGGTCATTGTGCCGACGGCAGACCCGTCTTTGGTGATTGATACCGGGGCAAATGTGTCAGACAGCTGAGTGATCCCATTGGGGTCATTGGGGCGACCGATATTGATCTCCATCGGGCCACCTGCAACGTTGACGATCATTGTGCCGGTTGTTGCGTCATAAGCGCCGCCAGTGGTGGCCGTGACGCTGGCCAATGTGCCGCCATCGGTTCGACTGTCGTTAAAGTTCAGCGTGTATTCGCCAACGATCGTGCCGCCCGACGCGGTGTCGCGCATGATCATTGTCCATTGATTGCTTTCACCCGTGGCTGGAACAACCGGGCGCAATTCGACTTGCAGGTTCTCGGACTTGCCCAGGTTGTCGAAATACTCCACTGACAGTGGTTGAGAGTCTCCGGCCGATCCGGCTTCGGTCGCTGTTGCGGGCAGGTTCATGCGCAGGTTCATTTGCGTGGTTGGCGAGCCTGACAACTGATTGACGCTGAGCTGAACGGGTGTGAGGCCGTCGGCTGTATCACGCGGAAGATTGGGGATGGTGCCGTCCGGGTTGGCACGCCAACCCATCAGAACCAGACCCGATTCGGTTACCAGATAGCCGTCTGCATTGGTTCGGAACGAGCCGGTTGTTGTCAGCAACATATTGGGGTTGCTGTTGCCGCCTGCGATCTCGGATGTTTTGGCCACAGGAAGCATACCGCCACCGCGCACCGACAAATCCGTGGCGTTCGACGTGGTGACCAGCGAGCCGCGCTGATCGATCATGCGTTGCGTTGTCGAGCGCACGCCGCCGGCCGAGTAATTGCCGCCAGCCGCCGAGTTCACCAGAGAATGAAAATCGGTTTCAACGCGCTTGTACCCAAAGGTCGAAGAGTTCGCGATGTTGTCTGAAATCGACGCCAATCGGCTGGCATTTGCGGTGAGCGCCGCAATGCCCGCATTCAGCGAGGAGGAAATCGTCATGGATACGCCTTTCTGCTGCATCAAGAAAAATCTCGATGCAACAGCTAGCGCATCAGCACTTAACGCCCTGCTAACAGGTAAAAACCTATCTATCTTGTTCTACTGATCGCGCAGATAGATGATTTCGATCCGGTCGTTTCTGGCGCCCATTGGGTTCTTGGCGGTCAATTTGCGATCAGCGTGTCCTGTGACCCGCTTGATGCGTTCCTCGTCCAGTCCAAGCCCTTCGAACAACGTCCGGGTGCGCGCAGCGCGCGCTGTCGATAGCTCCCATACGGGGCTGTCAGCCAGAACCACCGGATGGGCCCGGATATGCCCACCGATTGCGATGCCGTTGGACACCAGACCGGAATGACGCACAACCAATCGTGCCAGCTCTTTCATGAGCGGGGTTGGCCGGTCGGTGTGCTCTTCGAAGAGGGGATCGCCTTCGGTTGAGAACAGTTCGACAATCAGCCCCTCATCGGTCACCCGCGTGACGATGTGTTTGAGCGTCTCTTTGCTGACCAGACTTTCCCCACCGCGCCCCATCAGGGCAGCTTCGAGCGTCGTGAATTGCTCGTTGGGGGCGTTGTCGCCGCCCTGTTTGTCGACGCCGGTGGACCCGCGCGCCTTGTTCCCATCTGACCGAAACCGATTGCTGGCACCCGTGCCATTCATCGCCATGGTCTGCTCGGAAAACATGTTATCCCCACCGAAGGCGCCATTGCCGCCCCCGGACACAGGATTCAAAGGAACCGACGGCGAAAAGTAATCGGCCAGACCCTTTCGCTGTTTTTCAGTTGTTGCATTCAGCAGCCACATCAACATGAAAAAGGCCATCATCGCCGTCACAAAGTCCGCATACGCGACCTTCCAGGCTCCGCCATGGTGGCCATCGCCACCAACTACCTTTTTCCGTTTGATGATGACTGGCGCCGCATTGGTTTGCGCACCCATCTCCACCACCTATTTTAATCACCCAGGGTCAGGGATATCAGGGCAGGCGTTAAGAGATGTCTAACAGGTAAAACTGTTGGTAATTTCGAGCCCCCAACCGGTTCGGCAGGGGCCCGGTGTCGATCAGTCGACGTCCAGTAGAACCTCACCGAATTGATCTCGCAGTTTGTTTTTCAACACTTTCCCGGTGCCGCCAAGGGGTAGCTCGTCAACAAAGATCACCTTGTCGGGGATCTGCCAGGAGGCGACCTTGCCCGTATAGTGCGCCAGCAGCGCGGCCTCGTCCAATGCGGCACCCTCGTGTTTGATCGCGATGATCACGGGGCGTTCGTCCCATTTGGCGTGTTTGGCCGCGATGGCGGCGGCGTTGGCCACAGCGTCGTGCGAGATGGCGATGTCTTCCAACTCAACAGTTGAAATCCATTCACCACCCGACTTGATGATGTCCTTTGACCGGTCACGGATGATCATGTAGCCGTCACTGTCGATCGTTGCGACGTCGCCGGTGTCGAACCAGCCGTCCTCGGTCAGCGCCGTACCGTCCGCCTTGAAGTAGGTGTCGACGATCCAATGGCCGCGGATTTGCAGGTTGCCCTGGGTTTCACCATCCTCGGCCAGGCGCGTACCCTCGTCATCGATCAGACGCAGTTCAACACCATAAGGCGGGCGTCCCTGACCCTCGCGGATCTTGCCTTTTTCAGCGTCCGAAAGCCCATCGTGCTTTTGCAGCAGTTGGTTGAGTGTCCCCAGCGGGCTGGTTTCGGTCATGCCCCAGGCGTGGATCAGCTCCACGCCATAGCGGTCGCGGAAGGTGGGGATCATCACCGTGGGCAGGGCCGAGCCGCCAACGACCGTGCGCTGCAGGCTTTCGGCCTTGGACCCGGTAGATTCCAGCGCCGCCAGCAGACCCATCCAGATGGTCGGCACGCCAAGCGCCACAGTAACCTGTTCGCCGTCGATCAACTTGACCAGGCTTTCGCCATCCAGGTTCGGCCCCGGCAGCACGATTTTGCAGCCGATTGCGGCAGCGATATAGGGCACGCCCCAGGCGTTGGCGTGGAACATCGGCACTACGGCCATCACCGTATCCTTGGCGGACAGCGCCATGCCGTCCGGCTGATTGCCCGCGATCGAATGCAACACGGTGGTGCGGTGGGTGTACTGCACGCCCTTTGGGTTGCCGGTGGTGCCGGATGTGTAACACAGGCTCGAGGGCAGGTTTTCGTCCAGCTCGGGCCATGTGGCGTCGTCGGATTCGCCCTCGATCAGTTCATCATAGAACAGCAGCCCGTCGACCATGGCCGCAGCCTCTTCATCCCGCGGCCCCATCAGCACCACGTGCTTGAGCGTCTTCAGATGCTCGCCCAGCTTTGCCGCCACAGGCAAGAAGGTCTGATCCAGGAACAGGATCTGATCTTCGGCGTGGTTGATGATATAGATCAGCTGTTCCGGGAACAGGCGCGGGTTGATCGTGTGGCAAACCATACCGGCACCTGCAACGCCGAAGTAGATCTCCAGATGCCGACGGTTGTTCCAGGCGATCGTGGCACAGCGATCGCCGGTTTTCAGACCCAGACGCGCCAGAGCGGCGGCCAGTTTGCGGGCGTTGGCCTCGACCTCTCCCCAACTGCTGTGGATCACCTCGCCAGAGGTTTCCACCGAAACCACCGTCGTGTCACCATGGTATCGACCAGCGTGTTCGATCAGCGAGCTGATGGTCAGCGGCTGATGCATCATTTTGCCAAGCATTATGTCTCTCTCTTTACTCTGCAGCTTGTGAGGCAGCCTGCGCCGCGCGGATCATGTCGGCGGCTCTTTCTGCAATCATGATTGTGGGGGCGTTGGTGTTGCCACCGATCAGCCGCGGCATGATCGAAGCATCGACAACGCGCAGCCCAGTCAGCCCGTGAACGCGCAACTCCGGGTCTACCACGGCCATGTCATCAACACCCATCTTGCAGGTGCCCACCGGGTGATAGATCGTGTCCGCACGCGAGCGGATGTGATCTTCGAGTTCGGCGTCCGAGGGCTCGTTGTTGATAAACATCTCGGACTTGATGTACCCCTTGAGCGGCGGTGTATGCATCAGGTCTCGGGTCATCCGCGTGCCTTTCATCAGCACCGCCAGATCTTCGTCGTTGCTCAGGAACTTGGGGTCGATCCGTGGGGCATCCATCGGGTCGGGTGAGTTCAGTGTAACCTCGCCCCGCGACTTGGGCCGCAGCACGCAGACGTGGCAGCTGAAGCCGTGACCCAGGTGCAGTTTGCGGGCATGATCATCGACAACCGAGATCACGAAATGCAATTGCACGTCGGGCCGGTCGAGGTTGGGGTCGGTCTTGAAGAAGGCGCCCCCTTCGGCAAAAGGCGTTGCCAACATGCCCGAGCCATCCTTGCGCCAGGCCGCCATGTGTTTGAGCAGGCTGACCGAAGCTGACAGCCCGATCCCGAAGTTATCCTTGTCCGCTGTTTTGTAGCCCAAGACAAAATCCAGGTGGTCTTGCAGGTTCTGACCCACGCCGGGCAGTTCATGCACCATCTGGATGCCATGGGGAGTGATGTCCTGCGGTCGACCAACCCCCGACAGCTGCAGCAGCTGCGGCGAGTTAAAGGCGCCGCCGCACAGGATCACCTCTTTGTCTGCGCGCACCTCGCGATCGGCCTTGCCACTGCGATAGGTGACACCAACGGCGCGCTTACCTTCGAACAGGATGCGTGTGGCATGGGCGTCGGTGATGACCGTCAGGTTGGGGCGATCCATGACCGGGTGCAGATAAGCCGCCGCCGCTGAACAGCGCTCTCCCGCCTTGGCGGGATCGTGGAACTGCGTCACCTGATAGAGGCCGATGCCTTCGTTGTCGCCGGTGTTGAAATCCTCGACCCGGCGGATTTGCATCGCCTCACCCGCCTCGACAAAGGCCTCCGAGATCGGGCGGGGTGATTGCTGGTCCGAGACTTGCAGGGGGCCACCGCCACCGTGCATGTCGCTGGCGCCATGCTGGTTGTTCTCGGCTTTCAGGAAATAGGGCAGCACGTCATCCCATGACCAACCGTCACAGCCCAGTTCAGCCCATTCGTCATAGTCTTTGGAATGCCCGCGCACATAAAGCATGGCGTTGATCGCGCTGGACCCGCCAAGCGCCTTGCCGCGCGGCTGATAGCCCTGACGCCCTTTGAGGCCCTCTTGGGGAACCGTCTCAAACGCCCAGTTGTTGATCTTGGGCCTGCCGGGCAGCATCGCCACCACGGCCGCAGGCGCACGCACCAAAATGCTGTCGCCTTTGCCGCCGGCCTCAAGCAGGCACACGTTGGTGTTCGGGTCTTCGCTCAGGCGTGCGGCCAGCGTCGATCCGCCGGATCCTCCTCCGACGATCACATAGTCATACGACATAGGTCTCTCCCCCCTGTTGTCGTTGTCTGGCGTCATGAAGCCCTGCATGGGGCGGGAATGTCCACTTTAACCCGGCGTCAGATCGTGGGACCGGCAGGTCTTGGCCGACGTTCCGTCGCGGGGTCTGTTTGTGTATCAACAGTTGAAGCAAGGGCGCGTTTCGGCAAGGGTTGCGAGAGTATCCGTAGCCGAGCCGAGAGTTGACCTTGTCCCATTCGCCTATCTGCATCACCGCGCCACAGTCCGAAGACATTGCGTTTCTGGATTTCGGAACCGCCTTTGTCCGGCATGCAGAGGAGCGCCCGGATCAGATCGCGGTTGTGGATGAGGCGGTGTCCCTGACATGGCGCAGCTTCGATCGTCACGCGCGCTGTGTGGCGGCAAGGTTGCGGGCCGATGGTGTCGGCCCCGGCACACCTGTTGCGGCCTTGGCGGACAACTCGGCAGCTTATCTCGCCTTCTATGCAGGGGTGATCCTGGCCGGTGGCGCGATGGTGCCGTTGCCCACCAGCGCCACAGTGGACGTGTTGACCAAGATGCTGACTGATTGCGGTGCACGGCTACGGTTTGCCTCGGATCGGCACAGCGAAATGGCGGCGACACTTGGTTTTTCCGACGCGGTGCTGGAGCGCGATCTGTTCGATTGGGCGGAGGGTGAACCCTTGGAGCATCCCGTCTCTGTCCCGTCCGACAGCATGTTCGATCTGATCTACAGCTCAGGCACAACCGGCACGCCCAAGGGGATTATTCATGATCACCTGTTTCGCGGACGTCAGTTGATGCGGATGCCAGTGTTTGGGCTGGATCAGGACGCGCGCCTTTTGATGTCGACACCGCTTTATTCCAACACAACTCAGGTCGCGGTGCTGCCCGTTCTGGCGCGCGGTGGAACGGTGGTGAGCATGGCGAAATTCGACACCGTGCGGTTTCTGGAGTTGTCGCAACAGCACGCGATCACCCACGCCATACTGGTGCCGGTGCAATACATGCGCCTGATGCGCGAGCCGTCGTTTGATGACCATGACCTGTCGAGCTACCGCACAAAACTCTCGACCTCGGCCCCGCTACCGGGACCATTGATCCGGGACATTCTGGACCGCTGGCCCGGCAAACTGTTTGAACTTTACGGCATGACCGAAGGTGGGATCAGCACCGTGCTGGATTGCGTCAGCTTTCCCGACAAGCTGGATACCGTGGGGCGTCCTGTTCAGGGCTGCGATGCGCGGATCATCGACGAGGATGGGATTGAACTCCCTCCCGGAGAGTTCGGCGAAGTTGTCGGGCGCGCGGGTGCCATGATGCAGGGTTATTTGAACGCCGACGCCAAGACACAAGAGGCTACGTGGTGCAGTCCCGAAGGCGAGGATTTCATCCGCACCGGCGACATGGGCCGGTTTGATGCAGACGGCTTCCTGACGCTGATGGATCGGAAAAAGGACATGATCTTGTCAGGTGGGTTCAACATCTACGCCGCCGATCTGGAGCGGGTGCTGCGCGATCATCCGGATGTGGCGGACGTGGCCGTGATCGCGATCCCGTCCGAGGCCTGGGGCGAGACGCCATTGGGACTGGTGGTGCGAAGACCTAAGGGGCAGGCAACGGGAGCGGAAATCATGGACTGGGCCAACGCGCGCCTTGGCAAGACGCAGCGGTTGTCACGGGTCGAGCTGCGCGATGACTTGCCGCGCAGCTCGATCGGCAAGATCCTGAAACGCGAGTTGCGCGCGCCCTTTTGGGACCAGTCCTGATTTCTTCGGCGCATGTCGTTTTCAGCAAAGACTTGGACCATAACGACGCCATGATATCCTCATGACAGGGATCATTCCAAAACGCATGGATCGTCGCGCAACAGGCGCGAACCTGGTGCCGCACTGACGGGGCCTACATCCCGTTTGCGACCCCATCCCTGCTTTTTGGAAGACTTCATGACAGCAACAGACATGCTGCGCCTTGCCATTGATATTGGCGGCACATTTACCGACACGGTTCTGGTGGAGGGCGAGGATACGATCCTGTCCTCGACCAAAACCCTTACCACCCACGGAAACCCGGCAGACGGCGCGATGGAAGGTGCCGCGCGGGTGATGGTCCAATCAGGGCGCTCCTTGGATCAGTTAACCGGCTTTATCCATGGGACCACTCTGGCCACCAACGCGCTGATTGAACGGCGCGGAGCCACGGTTGCAACCGTTACCACCGAGGGCTTCAGGGATATTCTGGAGATCGCCTATGAGCGGCGGTATTCACAGTATGACATCAACCTGGAAAAGCCCGATCTGCTGGTGCCCCGCGAACGTGCCCTGACCGTGCGTGAACGCATGTCAGCCGACGGCGCGGTGCTGATCCAGATGCAGGATACGGCAATCAACGCGCTGCTGGATGACATCGATGCCAGCGGGGCCGAGGCTGTCGCAATCTGCCTGATGCATTCTTACGCCAACCCCACGCATGAACGCCGGTTGCGTGATGTTCTGACCTCGCAGCGCCCGAACTTGACAGTGTCGATTTCGTCTGATGTGAGCCCCGAGGCCCGCGAATTCGACCGGCTCTGCACCACTGTTGCCAACGCTTACATTCAGCCGCTGATGGAAAGCTATCTCAATCGGTTTGTGGAGCAGTTTGCGGCCGAAGGCGTGACCTGTCCGATCCTGATGATGACCGCAGGGGGTGGCATGTGCACGGTTGAAACTGCTGCGCGTTTTCCGATCCGCCTGGTTGAAAGCGGGCCTGCTGGCGGTGCGATCCTGGCCGCACGGATCGCGGCCCGCGCCGGGATTGATCAGGTGTTGTCGTTTGATGTGGGCGGCACCACGGCCAAGCTTTGTCTGATCGACAACGCCCGCCCCCAGACCTCTCGCCAATTTGAAATTGCCCGCGCGGCGCGATTCATCAAAGGCTCGGGCATGCCGGTGCGCATTCCGGTGATCGAGATGATCGAGATCGGTGCGGGTGGAGGCTCCATCGCGGGGGTCGATCGTTTGGGCCGTCTGACTGTGGGGCCAAAGTCTGCAGGATCAGAACCCGGACCGGTGGCCTTTGGTCGGGGCGGGAGTGAACCCACCGTGACCGACAGCGACATCACGCTTGGCTACATCGTGCCCGACACCTTTGCCGAAGGGCACATCAGCATCGACCCAGAGGCATCAAAAGCGGCTCTAACAAAGGTGATTGGGACCAAATTGGACACCGACGCCATGGGGGCGGCGGATGGCGTCAGCCGCATCGTGGATGAAAGCATGGCCAGCGCCGGACGCATGCATGCCGTGGAATCGGGCAAGGACCTTGGCCCACGCACCATGATTGCCTTCGGTGGCAACGGCCCGCTGCACGCCACCCGCGTCGCGCGTTCTGCCGGGGTCAGCCGCATTGTGATCCCGCCCAATCCGGGTGTTGGATCGGCTGTTGGTTTCCTGTTTGCGCCGGTTAGTTTTGAAATCGTGCGCTCACGCTACTCGTTGCTCAATACTTTGGACTTGGTCGGTGTGAATGCCCTGTTTGACGAGATGATCGCCGAGGCTAAGGCAGTGGTTGCCCAAGGTGCCGGAGACCGCAACACGGAAACGCGCCGCAGCGCCTTTATGCGGTACAATGGTCAAGGGCACGAAATCGAGATTGCCTTGCCGGATCGTGCGCTTGAGAAAGGCGATCTTCAGCCTCTAACAAGGGCATTTGAAGAAGAGTACCGCAAACAGTTCTCGCGCCCGGTGCCGGGAATGCAGATCGAAATCCTCAATTGGGCGGTGCAGGTGGCGACCCCGGATGAGGCAGTTCCGCCGACGCTTCTGATGCCGGATTTGCGCACTGTGGAACCGGGCGAAACCCGCCTGATCCTGTGTGATGTAGAGGGTACGATGAAGCAGGCCGGTTTCGTGCCTCGGAATAGCCTGTCGCCCGGGCAGCGCATCGCTGGCCCTGCGCTCATCACCGAACCGCAGACCACCACACTCGTATCGGCTGACTTCTCGGCCCATGTGGATGCCATCGGCAACCTTGTCTTGATCAAAAACCCCGCAAGTAGCGAAGCGGTAGGGGAATCTAAAGCTGACCAGAAAGGAGGTGCGGCATGACCCAGACCTCTGCTGCCCGTTTACAAGTGATGTGGAACCGCCTGCTGGCCGTGGTCGAAGAACAGGGCCAAACCCTGATCCGCGCCGCGTTCAGCCCGATTGTGCGCGAATGCGGCGACATTTCCGCCGGGATATTCGACGCGCAGGGCCGGATGCTGGCGCAGGCTGTGACCGGCACGCCGGGGCATATCAACACCATGGCCGAGGCGGTGCTGCATCTGCGCGATCGGTTCCCGGTTCAAGACATGAAGCCCGGTGACATCTACATGACCAACGATCCCTGGCTGGCGTCGGGGCATTTGAACGATTTCCTGCTGATGATGCCTGCGTTCAAGGATGGTCAGGTTGTGGGCTTTACCTCGTGCACGTCTCACTTGGTCGATCTGGGGGGGCTTGGTATGGGCCCCGAAGGGTCTGACATCTTTGATGAGGGGCTGTTGATCCCGCCCTGCAAGCTGGTCGATCAAGGCGAGTTGAACGCGCTGCTGATGGACATTGTCCGCGCCAGTTCGCGCGAGCCCATCGCCAACGAAGGTGACATTTATGCGCTGGTCGCCTGTTGCGAGGCTGGGGTGAACCGGTTGGTTTCGATGATGGAGGAGTTCGGGATCGACGATCTGGACGAGCTTGGTAGCTACATCATCGACACCTCGCGCCGCGGCACGCTGGAGGCAATCGCCGAAGTGCCCGAAGGCGTCTACAAAAACGCCTTGCGGATGGATGGCTACGAGACCGAGCTGGAGCTGCACGCTACGCTAACCGTCTCTAAATCAGGGCTTCACGTGGATTTCACCGGCACCTCGGGCTGTTCGTCCAAGGGTATCAACGTGCCGCTGAACTATGCCACCGCGTACACCGTCTTTGCCCTGCGCTGCATCGTCGGGCCGGATATTCCCAACAACGCAGGTTCGCTAGAGCCGTTCACGGTGGACGGACCAAAGGGGTGCATCCTGAACGCGCAACGCCCGGTGCCGGTCGCAATGCGCCACACGCTGGGGCAGGTGACGCCGGACCTGGTGTTGGGCTGCCTGCATCAGGCTTTGCCGGATCAGGTGCCCGCCGAGGGCGCGTCGTGTATGTTCGACCTGCCCATGCGCCATGCGCCTGAGGTGGCAGCCAACGGTGGGCGCGAGTTCGCCATCGAGCCGGTCCACAACGGAGGCACGGGCGCGCGGCCCCATGCGGATGGCCTGTCGGCGACGGCCTATCCATCCGGCGTCTTTGGATCGCAGGTTGAGATCACCGAAGCGGTTGCGCCAGTCATCATGTGGCGACGCGAGTTGCGGCCAGACTCTGGCGGGGCAGGCAAGTATCGTGGCGGCCTGGGACAGCGGATCGAGATGACGTCATCTAACGGCGCACCGTTCATCGTGTTCCTGTCGGTTGAACGGCTCAAGTTCCCGGCCCTGGGTCGCATGGGCGGACGGCCCGGTGCGCCTGGGCGTATTCGGTTCCGCGAGGGCGACAGCGACATTCCGGGGAAGGGAGAGCTGCGGGTCGAAGGTGACGATTACCTGATCTTTGAAACCCCCGGAGGTGGCGGGTTTGGCGATGTCTCCGAACGCGATCCCGACGCGCTGGCGCTGGACCTTAAACGCGGGTTGGTGAGCGAAGAGGGTGCCAAGGTCTATGGGGGTGCATCATGATCAAACCTGTTCCACATGTGAGCGCGATGGCCGCTTACGCTCTGGCCGATTTGGGCGGGGCCCATACGATCTCTATGGCCCAAAACGAAAGCACCTTTCCGGCCAGCCCAGCGGCGATTGCGGCGGGGCAGGCGGCGATGGCGGAGCTACCATTGTACCCAAACCCTGAATGGCCTGATCTGAGGGCTGCTATTGCAGAAACCTACATGTTAGAGCCCAATTTGATCTTGTGCGGTGCCGGGTCGATGGAGTTGATCGGCTGTCTGATCCGCGCCTATGCCGGGCCGGGCGACAGGGTGCTGGGGACGGATTATGGTTATGCCTTTGTCTCGTCCGCATCCGCGCAGGTGCAGGCAGACTACGTCAAGGCGCGGGAAGTTGATCTGACGGTCTCTATGGACGAGATCCTGGCTGCGGTGACGCCTGAAACCCGGATCGTCTTTGTCTGCAACCCAGGCAATCCCACGGGCACCTTGATCAGCAACGCCGAGATCATCGACCTGCGCAATGCGCTGCCCGCGGATGTGATGTTGGTGGTGGATCAGGCCTATGCCGAGTTCTCGGACGCAGGCAATGACCCAGCCGAGATTTTCGCGCTGGTTGAACGCGGCGATACGGTTGTGATGCGAACGCTGTCCAAGGCCTATGGCCTTGCGGGCGCGCGGGTCGGTTGGGGCTATTTCCCGGCCAAGATTGGGGCCGAGGTGCGAAAGCTTCTGAACCCCAACAACGTCTCGATCCCGTCACAAGCTGCGGCTGCTGCCGCGGTGCGCGATCAGGTGCATATGCGTGACGTGGTCGCCCGAACTGCAGAAATCCGGGATCGTTTTGCGGATGACTGCCGAGCGATGGGTCTGCATTTGCCCCAGAGCCAC
Source organism: Falsiruegeria litorea R37 (assembly GCF_900172225.1). Lineage (NCBI taxonomy): Bacteria > Pseudomonadati > Pseudomonadota > Alphaproteobacteria > Rhodobacterales > Roseobacteraceae > Falsiruegeria > Falsiruegeria litorea. The sequence goes on along the minus strand of NZ_FWFO01000003.1, from coordinate 302,441 downwards.
ACAAATTTTGTGTTGTTGCGCTTTGCCTCGCCGGAGCAGGCGCAAGCAGCAGATCAGGCGTTGCGGGCCGAGAACCTGTTGATGCGCGGCATGGGGGGCTATGGCCTGTCCGATTGCCTGCGCGCCACCATTTGTGCGCCCGAGGTCATGGACCGGGCACGCGACGTTCTAAAGGGAGCGCTGAAATGACTGAAACCCGAACTGCGGCAAAGATTGGGGTGCTTGTGCCTTTCACAAACACCAATTTAGAGCCTGATATGGAGCTGATGCGGCCACCAAACACCACAGTGCATTTTCAGCGTATGGGCGGTTATGACGTCGATGAAATCCCCGGCTCGGATCAGATGGCCGGGCTGGGGGCTTCCGACATCAGTCATGACCTGCGGATGATCTCGGGCGTTCGGCCTGACGTGGTTCTCTATGGTTGCACCTCGGCCACTTTGACGCACGGGCCGTCATTCGATGCCGACCTTGCGGGACAGATCAAGGCAGGCTCTGGCGCGGCGTCTCTCACCGCTGCTGGGTCGCTGATAGCCGGGATCAAGGCTCTTGGCGCGACCAAAGTAGGGTTCTCGTCACCCTACCTGGGCGAAGTCAACGAACAGGCGATGGCGTTCATGACAGAGAATGGCATCGAGACGGTCAAATGCGCGAATGTTGGTCGCGAGCTGGGCAATTATGGCCAGGGAGAGCTGACCCCGGACGAGGTGTTCGACCTGGCTTGTCGGGCGGATCACCCAGAGGCTCAGGCCATCGTACTCAGCTGCACCGACATGCGCTCGGTCGAGGCGATTGAACGCATTGAGGCGGCGTTGGGCAAACCGGTGGTGACATCGAACCAGGCAATGACTTTCTGCCTGATGCAGGCGTTGAATCTACCGCGCCATGACCGGTTGCCGGGGCGGCTCTTTGACCGCCTGTGAAACACCATTGAACCGATCTTGTCGGCAGGACTAGGCTGACACCATGCGCAGCTTTCTTGCCATCGCTCTCTCCCCTCAGACAAGATCGGTTCTGACCGGCCTGCAGCGCAATCTGCGGGCCGGTCGCCTTGTTGACCCTGACAATTTGCACGTGACGCTAACCTTTCTGGATGACCAGCCCGAGGAGACGTTGGAGGCGCTGCACGAAGAACTGTCTTTGCTCAAACCCCCGGCCTTTGAGTTGTACCTACGGGGCGTCGGGTGCTTTGGGGGGCAAACCCCACGGACCGTTCATGCCGAGGTCGAACCCTCGGACGCGCTGACTGCCCTGCATCGGGCCATCGCAAAGGCCACGCGGCGTGTCGGCATCGTGTTGCAGCGGAGAAAGTTTCACCCGCATGTGACGCTGGCCAGGCTGAGGCCCCATGACGCAAGCGCGGTCGGGCCATTCCTGAGCGGTGAGGCCGGATTTTCACACGAGGCGGGTCTTGTGGCCCGTTTTGGCCTCTACGAGTCAATCTTGCGTCCCGAAGGGCCGACCTATCACCTGTTGGCCGAATACGAGCTGAGCGAAACCTAAGGTTCACCTCCGCCAATCTCTTCCTTGCGTTTGGCGACATAGGCGTCCAGCTCTTCGCGGATGGCCGGGTCCATTGCGGGCTCTTGATAGTCGCGCAAGGCTTGTTGCCAGACCTCCGTTGCGCGTTCGGCCGCGTCCTTGGCGCCTGCGGCCTCCCAGTTTTCGTAGTTTTGCCAATCCGACAGGATTGGACGGTAGAAGGCAGTCTCATACCGTTCCATCGTGTGTTCTGCGCCGAAGAAGTGCCCGCCCGTCGGCACCGATTGGATGGCGTCAAAGCCCAACTCGGCCTCGTCAAACTTCATCGGTTTCAGGAATTCGATCATGTTCTGGATGATCTCTACATCCATGATGAATTTCTCGTAAGACGCAGTCAGCCCACCCTCTAACCAGCCCGCCGCGTGATAGACGATGTTTGCCCCACCCAGAACCGCGCCCCAGGTGGCCATCATCGTTTCATAGGCTGCTTGCAGATCGACGGCATTTGAAGCGTTGGCGTTTGAGGTGCGGTAGGGGATGCCATAGCGCCGCGCCAGTTGCCCGCCGACGATGTTGGCCTTGGCATTCTCGGGCGTCCCAAACGCGGGCGCGCCCGAGCGCATGTCGACATTTGACGTGAACGAGCCATACATGACCGGCGTGCCGGGTTGCACCAGCTGAGTCAGTACCACGCCAAACAACGCTTCGGCGTTCTGCTGAGCCAAAGCGGCGGGCAGGGTCACCGGGGTCATCGCGCCCATGAGGGTAAAAGGCGTCACCGTCACCGGCTGGCCGTATTCGGCCATGGCGATTAGCCCGTCCCCCATGGCGTCATCAAACAGGCGCGGAGAGTTGACCGAAATAATAGTGATCACGCCGGGGTCATCCCGCATTTCTTCAGGGCTCTGCCCGCGCGTGATGGCCATCATGTTGATCCCGTCCATCGCACGACCCCGGCCAATTGCGGTGCAGTGGAATGACAGATCGGAATAAGCCAGGTTGGCCAGATAGGTGTCCAGATGTCGGTTGTTGGCAGGCATTTCAATGGGCGCCATCACCTGATTGCCGATCAGGTTCACCGCGTTGAAATGATGCGCCAATTTGATGAAATTGCAGTAGTCCGTGTAGTTCCCCTGCCGCCGTCCGTTGATACGGTCGTGGACGTTGGGGGGACCAGCCACCAGGCCAAAGTTGACGTGGTTTCCACCCATGATGATCCGCTTGGCGCGGTTGCGGGCGGTCAAGGTGAACTGTGACGGTACGGTTTTCAGTGCCTCAGTCACGATGCTTTCGTCCATGCGGATCGTCTTTGACTCGCGGTCGACAATGGCACCGGCGCGCTCAAAGATGTCCATCACGTTGTCGCCCATCACGCGAATGCCCGCCTCGGACAGGATGCGCATGGACGTGGCGTGCAGCTGGTCCATCTGGTCCGGGTTCAGCAGCTCGAACGGTGGATAGTGGTTCTGTACCTGCTGCCAGGGCAACTGATCAATGCTGCCGCCTGTACGCGTGGATTTCCCGCGGCGACCGCCGCTTCTTCGGTCTCGTGCCATTATATGTTTACGCCTCCGGGGCGTCGTAGAGGTGTTGTGTCAGATCCGAAAGCTTGCTTTCGGGTCGGGTCAGGCCCAAGGCCGCATCGCGGATCGCGGCGGCGCGGGTCTCACCCAGCGAGGGGGTGGCGAATTCCATGAACTTGGCTATGACCTCGTCGCGGCTCATGGGGGCCTCGGGCCCGCCACGGGCATGGATGTCTCCGGAGTCCAGAACTCGGCCGTCAGTGGTGGTGATCTGAACGTCGGCCCAACGGCCCACGGGGAAGCGGGTGCTGTGTTTGTCGGTCTCGGCCACCGAGATGCGCGACATCACGTCGATGACGGTTGCGTCGCTAAGACCCGTGCCAGAGATCTGCTCGACCCCAATCCGGCCATGAACGATTTGCGCCGCGACCGCGAAGGGAAGCGAATATTGCGCTTTTGAGGTGTTGTCGGGCACGTCACGGAACAAGCAAGCGGCCTGGTAGAAGCTGTTGACCTGCACATGTTTGATGTCTGTGTGAGACAGGTCATGTTCGAGCATGATCGCCCGCGCCCCGTCGATGGCCGCATGGGCCCATCGGCAGATCGGATAGGGTTTCACGTATTGATGCTCCATCTGCCAGAAGTGGCCCAGATCCTCCCAGTGCTTCAGAACCTCATCGGCCTCGATGGTGATGGCAGGGGCTCCGGTAAACCCTTGCTCGGCCAGCACGACCGCTGACAAGCCGACCATCGCGCCCCAGCCCGAACCGTCATGCAGCATCGTTGGGTTTGCAATCTCGCGCATCATCTGACTGCGGGGGCCGTGGTATTCCGCGATGCCAAGGGCTTGCCGCATCTGTTCACGGTTCATGCCTTTCATGCGCGCGGCCATTGCGACGACACCAAGCGCGTTCCAAGCACCGGAAGTGTGATAGTCGCTGACGGTGTTATGCAGCGATAAGCCAGCGCGGCCGGCAATTTCGTAGCCGATGGTCACGGCGGCCAGCGCCTCTGGTCCTGAGATATCGGGGGTCACCTCGGCCAAAGCGGCCAGCGTCGGAACAACAACGACGCCGATGTGACCCTTGGTTGGGTTGTATCCGTCGTGCCCATCTAGGTTGTCGGTTTGGGTGGCAGAGGCATAGGCGGCGCCTGCGATGCTGACGGGTCGTCCGTCGAACATCATCCGGGCTGTGACCATTGGATCGCTTGAGCCATAGAGCAGCGCGGCGGTGTCGCGGGCGATCACGCCTGCCTCCATCGGGCCGGATCCAATGGTTATGCCCAACGTGTCGAGCAGCATCAGCGCGGCTGCGTCCCGTGTGGTCTCAGCCAGATCGCCGGGAACCAAGTCAAATGTAAAGTCGGCGATGCGATCAAATGTTGCGGTCATGGGCGATCCTGCATGTTGGCAATCTGGCGCGCGGATTGGGTTGGATCAAAGCTAGTGGGGGATGCGCCCGGCAACACGCAAAGAAGCGTGGGGCATTGGGGTGGATAATTTCGCGCATCGCAACCGGCGCTATGTCGCGTTTTTGCGACATTTTGCGGCGCAGACAGGACAGTCGCGCGCAGCTCCTTTGCGCGATAGGGTGGGCACCATGAAAAACCTGCCCCATCTTACCTTTCTGCGCTCGTTCGAGGCCGCAGCCCGGCACCTGAGTTTCACCAGCGCGTCAGAAGAGCTGAACTGCACCCAATCGGCGGTCAGCAATCACGTTCGCTCGTTGGAGGAATTCATCGGGCGACCGTTGTTTGTCCGTCTGCCCCGATCGTTGTCTCTGACAGAGGTTGGCGAAGCCTATTTGCCATCGGTGCGCCACGCATTGCTCGAGATTGATACGGCGACCGAGAGCCTGATTTCGCAGAAACGCAAGCGCGAGGTGGTGGTCTCCTGCCCCACCAGCCTGGCGTCGATGTGGCTTGCCGGGGTGCTCAGGGATTTCACGGCCGCGCATCCGGATGTGCAGGTCAAGGTGCATGGCACGGTCTGGTCTGACGTGGACGAGGATGTCTCGGACATCTCGATCACGATGAATTACGCCGAAGACATTCCGCATGGGGCGGTGCAGTTATGGGCAGAGCGACTGGTGCTGGTCTGTGCGCCGGGGTTCGAAGTTGATGGCGAGCTGCTGTCGCGGCCCGAGCAGCTGAGCCAAGCGCAGCGCATTCAGGTGCTGGGTCGACCGGTCTATTGGGAGCTGGTGGCGAAACATTTCGATCTGCCGCCATTGGTGTCGGCCGGACAGCATCAGACGGATGTGTCCACGCTGGCGCTGGAACTGGCCGCCGAAGGGATGGGCTGCGTTGCCCTGCCTCGCGCGGTTGTTCTACCCTATCTGAAGCGCGGATTGGTGGTGGAGCCCATGGTGACCGACATCATCAATCCTTGGGTCTATTGCGCCAAGTTCAAGGATCGCACGCCTGCGCCGGCAGTGAAGCTGTTCAAGTCCTGGCTATTGAACGCGGCAACGCAGTTGGAGGGTTAGAGAACCATCCGGTAGCACTCCCGCCCGTCGTCGATGTTTCTGGCGAAACACCTCCTCCCCTTGGGCCGGGCCTCGCTTCGCTCGGCGGTTGGTACCCGGATGCACCCGGCACCGCACTGCAATCAATGATCAGCCGAAGGTTGTACCTATTGCGAGCGACTGGCCACGAACGCAACTGCGCCGGGCGAAAGCCCGGCGCCCGGCCCAAGGCCGTTCGGGGTGCTGACGCAGTCAGGGCCGCGCGGGGGCGGGAGCACCCCCTGGTCGGGTCTAGCCCCGCAGACGTTCGCCTTTGGGGTCAAACGGCGGCTCGGCCAGAAATATCGCTTTGTGAGGCTTGCCCAGAATGAACACCTCCAACTCGTCGCCCGGCTGAGCCACAGACGGGTCGGCATAGCCGATGGCCAACGATTTTCCGACCGAATAGCCATAGGCACCCGAGGTCACGCGACCCACCGACTTGCCGTCCTTGGTAAAGATCGGCTCGCCACCCGAGGCATCGGCGTCATGCACGGCATCCACTTCGAACACCGACAGAACCTCGCGCGACGGGTTGTCCTTGACTGCCAGATAGGCGTCCTTGTTCAGGAAATCCTTGTCGAGCTTGATCAGTCGCTCCAGCGCCACCTCTTGCGGCCAGTACTCGGGGCTGTACTCGCGACCCCACGAGCCATAGCCCTTTTCGATCCGCAAGCTGCCAAGCGCGCGACCACCCACCGGGCCGCCGTCGAACTCGCGGGCGCGTTCGATCAGGGCCGTGTACAGGCGCACCTGGTCCGCTTCGGCGCAATGCAGTTCCCAGCCCAGATCGCCTGTGAAGGACACGCGGATTGCAAGGCATGTCACGCCAGCCACCTCGATCGTGGCCGAGCGCATGAAGCGGAATGCCTCGTTCGACAGATCCGTGTTGGTCATCCGCTGCAGCATGTCGCGCGCCTTGGGGCCAGCCACATTGAAGCCCGCGATGCGGTTGGTGGCGACCTCGAACGTGGTGCCTTCGGGCAGGTCGATCATGTTGAAGAAGCGTTGGTGATAGCGCTCGGCCATGCCCGAGCCGACCATCATGTATTCGCCGTCCGCCACCTTGGTAATGGTGAAATCGCCAGCGATGCCGCCGCGCACGCCGATGAGTGGGGTGAGGCAGGAGCGTCCCACTTCGGATGGCACCCGGTTGGCGACCAGCTTGTCCAGCCACTCTTGCGCACCGGGCCCTTTGATCACGTAGTTGGCGAAATTCGAGATGTCGATGACACCCACATTCTCGCGCAGCATCCGAACCTCTTCCCCCACCGGCGCCCACCAGTTCTGGCGGGTGAAGCTGTTGGTGTCGACAACGCCGGGCTTGTCAGCGAACCACAGCGGATGTTCCCAGCCGCAGTTCATGCCAAACACTGCGCCCATCTCTTTCTGCATCTCGTAAGCCGGGCGCACACGGGCCGGGCGACCGGCGCTGCGTTCCTCGTTCGGGAAGTGGATGGCGAAACGGTGGGTGTACTGATCTTCGACACGCGCCTTGGTGAATTTCTTGTCGGCCCAATCGCCAAAGCGCGCCAGATCCCAGGCGAACATGTCGTACTGCGGCTCGCCTTCGATCATCCACTGCGCGGCCAACAGGCCCAGACCACCCGATTGCGAGAAGCCGGGGATGATCCCACCGCACATGAAATAATTCTTCAACTCAGGCACGGGACCCCACAGCGCGTTCGAATCCGGCGACCAGATCATCGGGCCGTTGATCACCCGTTTCACACCGGCTGTGGCCGCAACTGGCACACGTTCGGTGGCTCGGATCACGTTTTCCATGATCCGGTCCAGATCGTCGGGGAACAGGTCATGGGCAAAATCCAGCGGCGTACCGTTTTCGGCCCAGAACTTCATGTCCTTTTCATAGGCTCCGATAAGCAGCCCGTTGCCTTCCTGGCGGAAGTAATACTCTCCATCCCGGTCAGCGATCGAAGGCAGGCGACGGCTCAGGTTGGCGACCTCGTCGATGGTTTCGGTTACGAAATATTGGTGCTCGGTGGGCTGCAGCGGCAGTTCCAACCCTGCAAGCGCCGCAACTTCGCGGCCCCAAAGACCGGACGCATTCACCACCCATTGCGTGTGAATGTCGCCCTTTTCGGTCCGCACGATCCAAGAGCCGTCGTCTTGCTGTTCGGTCCCGATCACCGGACAGAAGCGTTCGATGGTGGCGCCCATCTTGCGCGCGCCCGCAGCATAGGCGTGGGTCACGCCCGAAGGGTCGACGTTGCCGCCATCGGGTTCATACATGATGCAGCGGATGTCATCGAATTGCGCCAGCGGATGCAGTTCCTTGGCTTGTTCGCGGCTGACCTCGTGAAAGTTCAAGCCGTAGAACCGCGCCTTGGCCTCTTGTAGGCGCAGCTGATGCTCGCGCTCTTCGGTCTGCGCCAGATAGAGCGAGCCGGGTTGGAACACGCCGCACCCCTGACCGGTTTCCTGCTCCAACTCTTTGTACAGGTTCATCGTGTAATGCTGGATGCGGGTGATGTTGTTGTTGTCGTGCAGCCCGTGGATGTTGGCCGCCGCGTGCCACGTGGAACCAGAGGTCAGCTCGTCCCGTTCCAGTAGGATGCTGTCGGTCCATCCGAGCTTGGCCAAGTGGTAGAGGATGGAACAACCGGCAAGGCCGCCCCCGATAACAACGGCCTGGGCGTGGGTTTTCATCGGCTTTTGTCTCCGTCAATGCGCTGCAGCAGACGCTAGCCGGGTCTGTGGCTCAACACCCGTCAAAAAATTGGGGGGCGAGCCACGGATTTTGTTGTGCGAGCTGTCCCGCTTTGTTTGGGGGATAGCGGATTTGGGTGATTGAACGACGGTCGAGATTGACAACTACAGTCGTAGACTGACGCAGCTACCCGAAGTAAGAAAAAATGTTCGGGGCGGTTAAGGTCCGCCTTGAGCCCTCAGCGACTGTTCGATGTGCTTTAGATGAATTTGGTTTCTGGTTTCATTTGGTCTGATGGATATCCGGTGAAATCTGAAATGATTGCAGTCATGGTTTGCCAGACATCGGCGTCTTTCCATTTGCCTCCCAACAAAACCAACTCGCCAATATTTGCGTCTGAAGCTCGGCGGGACAAGTCGCCAATAGTTCCTTCAAAAATCCAGACCCGCTTGTCTGAACGCTCCGCAATTCTCCATATTGCATGGGATATTGCAAAGATCGAAAGGGAGGCTGCGACGGCACTGGAACCAGAGAATATGAGCGGGCCGACGATCCAAGTCACAAACTGTAAGAAGGTCAAGATAGTGACCCAAGAACTCGTTCCAGTGAGAAACTCGAGATGGAGATGGCTTCGATCCTCCAGTTGTTTTTGAAAGTCTTTCGGGGTCATTGCAGAAGGAACTTCAATGCAAACTGATGGATGAATTTTTCCATTTTCACATAATGCGCGGTTCAAACGATAGTAGGCCATCGCCGTCAGGCATCTTTTTCGTTGTTCCGAATTCGGTGGCAGCTTCGAGCAGATGGTCTTGTAAGCTTCGCCAAGTGTGCTGATGTTCTCTGCTTCTTTGTTGGAAAAGGTGATTGCGAATACTTCTTCAAAATACTCAATCAGCTCTACGTCATCACTGTCGCCGACAATCCCAACTGAACTGGATTTCCGGTTTGCGTTAAGATTACCCATTGTTCACCCCAAACGCGGTAGCATTGTTGCAGCTGTTCCATCGAAGCTAGCTAATGTGATGAAAAATGAAAAGGTCAGTATTGTCCCGCATCTCCATCATTTGTTCAAGAATGTTTGACGTTTTGGTTCGGAGTAGCATGATGTAACGTGCTGAAAATGTCAGAAAACTTGCAACCGCAAGAGGCGTTCCACTTGGAAAAGTGGGGAGGGGGCGCTGCCCCCGTCGCTGTGCGACTCCCCCGCCGTATTTTTCAACAAGAAGAAATAGGGACTTAGGCAGCGATGGATTTCATTGCGGCCAGGAATTGGGCCACTTCGTGCTCTGAATTGTAGTGGCACATCGACACACGCACGCAGCCATCCAGGCCCAGGGGCGTCAGGATGTTGCCCGAGTAATGATCCGCCTTGCGCAGGTGGGTGCGGATGCCCTGTTCGTTGAGCATTTTGACCACATCGACGGAGGGGACGCCTTTCACGGTCAGGGACACGAGCCCCTCGCGCGCGGGGTTGTCGATGCCGCCGATGATCTGCACCTTTCCCATGTCCTTGAGGCCCGCCAAGTTGCCGGTGCCGTGGATCATCGCGTCGGTCAGGGCTTTTTCCTGAGCGTGGATCGCCTCACCTGCGGCGACGAATTTGGCGCGTCGGTCTTTGGGGTTAGAGGTGGCGGCGTCGCTCACCTGTTCGCCTAGCCATTCGAAGTACGACACCACATTGGACATGGTGGCATAAGAGCCTGTGTCGCGCGTGCCCATTTCCCAGTTGTCTTCCGGGCCGTCGATCAGCGAGTTGTGCGGCAGATGGGTCAGCCGGTCCGAGATCCAGGCGACGCCATAGCCGTGGCGCGAGAACACTTTGTAGGGCGAGATCACATAGCCATCGACGTCATAGGCGGTCAGGTCGATCCGCCCGTGGGCGGCGTGCTGGATGCCGTCGACGATGATGAAACACTCGGGCGCAACGGCGCGGATGGCTTTTACGACGCTTTCGACATCGACCCCCATGCCGGTCACGGGCGACGTATGGACGATGGTGGCGACCTTGGTGTCGGGGGTTACCTTGGCGGCATAAGCATCCGCCGTGACTGTGCCGGTGTCGTCGTCATGCGCGACCAATACATGGCTTTGCCCAGCCACACGGGCCCAACGGTCGCAGGCGCTACGGGTCGCGGGGTGTTCAAGGGTGGTGCCCAGAACCTGACCCGCACCTGTGCCCAGGCAGGCGTTCATGATCAGGCGGAACAGCAACTCGGTGCCGCTTTCACCAACAAAGAACTGACCCCCCGGCGCGTTCATGAAGACGGCCATGTCTTCCTTGGCTTTGGTGATCACACGCACCAACTCGTGACTGCCCGGGTTGTCGCGGCCCTGGTTGTCGGGGATCGCGGCGTAGGCCTGCGATGTATCCACCACCGAGTTCAACGTTAGCGCGCCGCCTGCGTTTTCAAAGAAGATACGCTCGCCCTGCTGCGGGCAATGGTCGATCTGGGCAAACCGGTCACGGATATCGGTCAGCAACTCGGGGGTGATGTGTGTCATGAGGGCTCCGTCAGGTTGGCGCAGATGGTCGAGCGCAAGCTACGGTCAGAGTTATGCAATGACACGCAAAACTTTCTAGCCCTAAAGGTGCGAATTGATATTGAATATCGTGCGTGATCATTCGTCAGTTTGTGATGGGTCCTGCCCCTGAGAGCTATAAGCGCCCGAGGAATAGGTTAGCTCATAGGAATGACTGTAGAGCTCGAACACGATCCCGAACGGGTCCTCAACATAGACCATTCGGTAGGGTTTTTCACCGGGATAGTAGTATCGGATTGGCATACGCTGTTTGCCACCCGCCGCCACGATTTTTTCAACCAATCCTTCGACGTCTGGATCCTGAATGCAGAAGTGAAAGGTCCCGTTGCGGCGAAAATCCATGTTGTTTTCGGGGGGATAATTCCCGTCAAACTCGAACAGCTCGATGCCCACGCGGTCACCGGTCGCCATGTGGGCGATGCGCAGCTTGCGCCATTCTGGCCCGAACACATCCGTGCACATGACGCCGATGTCACTGTCATCTTCTGTGACGTCCGTGGGTGGCATGATCACATAAAAGCCCATGACCTTGGAATAGAACTCGACTGCTGCGTCGACGTTTGGAACAGACAGGCCGATGTGGGAAAAGGTGCGGGGATATTGTGACATGGGACCTCCGAATGCGTTGGGCTGAAAAATGGGCTTGCACAAAACCTAGCACAGCGCGCCCCGATACCCAGCCGGTGGAGATGGATTGGCCCGGCAGAGGTTTGCCGGGCCTTTTGATCAATAGGGCGCTTCGACGTCGTTCATCGAGACATAGACGGTCTTCATCTCGCTGAAGTGGTTGATTGCCAGTTTTGAATTCTCACGCCCGACACCTGACATCTTGGAACCGCCAAAGGGTGCTTCGACTGGAGCGAGGTTGTAGGTGTTGATATAGCAGGTGCCTGCCTCAAACCCGGCCACGATCCGATGCCCGCGGGTCAGGTCGTTGGTGAACACACCAGCGGCCAGGCCGAACTCGGTGTCGTTTGCGCGGGCCAGGACCTCATCTTCGGTGTCGAAATCCAGAACGGACATGACCGGGCCAAAGATCTCTTCGCGCGCGATGGTCATGTCATCGGTGACATCGGCAAAAACGGTTGGCTGCATGTAGAAACCGTCGCCTTCGATCCGCGCGCCGCCAAAGACCAGGCGCGCGCCCTCGGCTTTGCCCTTTTCGATGTAGCCAAGCGCGATGTTCATCTGGTTTTCGCTGACCATTGGGCCAAAGTTCACATCCTCGTCCAGCGGATCGCCGATCTTGGCGGTGGCAAGGCGTTCGGACAGGCGGTTCAGGAAAGCTTCCTTGATGCCTTTTTGCACGAACACGCGGGTGCCGTTCGAACAGACTTGGCCCGAGGAATAGAAGTTGCCCAGGATCGCGCCTGACACGGCGTTTTCCATGTCGGCGTCATCGAACACGATCATGGGGGACTTGCCGCCCAGTTCCATCGTCACGTGTTTCATGCCATCCGCAGCGGCGGCATAGACTTTGCGTCCGGTGGGCACCGAGCCGGTCAGCGAAACCTTGGCAACGCGGTCGTCGGTGATCAGTGAGGCGCCGACGTTGCCGTAGCCTTGGACGACGTTGTAGACACCTTTGGGTGCGCCCGCCTCGATCAGGATCTCGGCGACTTTTAGGGCCGACAGGGGCGTTGTTTCCGAGGGTTTGAACACCATCGTATTGCCGCAGGTCAGCGCCGGGGCACCTTTCCAGCAGGCGATCTGCGTGGGATAGTTCCAGGCACCGATTCCGACGCAGACGCCCAATGCCTCGCGGATGGTGTAGACGAAATCACCGCCACCCAGCGGGATGTGCTCGCCGGTGAGCGAGGCGGCCAGTCCACCGAAATACTCCAGCGCATCCGCGCCGCTGGTTGCATCAGCCACCAGGGTTTCTTGCAACGGCTTGCCGGTGTCGTGGGTTTCCAGGATCGACAGCTCGCGGTTGCGATCGCGCATTATGTCGGCGGCCCGGCGCAGGACGCGGCCGCGTTCGGTGCCCGACATGGCCGCCCATTCGGCCTGTGCGGCCTGTGCGGCGTTCAGCGCCTGATCAATGATTGCGGGCGTGGCGGAATGCAGCTTGGCAATCACTTCGCCTGTGGCTGGATAGATCACGTCAATTTGTTCGCCTGCGGTATCCTCGACGTACTCACCATTGATGAAGTGACTGGCCGTGGGTTGAAATTTCATGCCGTGATTCCTTGATTCTGAGTAAGCGTGAAAAACGCAGGTCGGTTACGCCCGACTTATGGTCGCATGACGACGGGACAGGCTGCTTCAGAAACGGCGCTCAAGGCGCCTTGAACGGCGCAAACCTTGAAAAAGTTCCATGAATGTTCTATATTTGTTCCATCTGGAGCGGAGGATCATAATCATGGCCCACCTGCCTAAGGCCACATCGCTGGAGAGCCCCAGCAACGACTATCATATTCTGCCGGTGACGCAGAAACAGCTGCAATATGCCCTTGCAATTGCTGAAAAATCCTCGGTCGATTTGCCACCCGAGGCGCGTGTAGATCGCCGCGCCATGTCTGCCTGGATCGAGGCGCACCGCCCGCGTCGTGCCCCGTCGCGATTCGACAACTACCCGTCGTCCAAGCAGGTTGCATTTGCCGAGCGGATTGCCCGCAAGAAACGGCGCGAAGTTCCGCGCGAATGTTTCCGCGACCGGATGATGATGTCGCGCTGGATCGACAGCAACCTGTAGGCTCAGTTCTCTTGTAGCGGCGGGTTGAAATAGCCCAGAAACGTCGTCAGTCCCGTGATACTGCCAATGACCTGCATGTCGCCAGCGATAAGCACTTTGGCTGGGTTCCGGCGTTGGACGGCGATGGCCCGGAACACGTCTGTTGTGGTGGTCAAGCGACCCACATTATCGTCGGCCAGCCCGTCCTCCAGATAGGCTACGCCGCGATTGATGCGGATGGTGTAATCTTGCGCATCAGTGAACTCGAACCCGTACGACAGGCTTTTGTCCTGAACCGCAGAGGCGTCCACATTGGTCGTCAGGATGCCAAGAAAGCGATCAATGGGAATGCCGTTTAACATGCGGTCAGGTGTCGCCGAAATCGAAGCAACTGGCATCGTGAAGCCGTCTGCCTCGGCCGCGCTGGTCAGAAAGTAGTTGCGCACGGATGACGCTGTTTCACGCGCCGCCAGTTCGCGTAGGGCTGTGGCGCGTAATTCAGCGGCTCTATCGTCTCCAAGGCGCTGCAGCTGAGTGCCCAAGATTAGTGCCCAGGACGCGTCTCCTTTGGCAAGCGATGCCTGCCCTGCCGCCAACAGCGCGTCGTTGCCACCCGCGAGTTCGGCCATCAGTCGCGCGTGTTGATCTGGAGACGGCGGACGCAAATCGACAGGATCACCCGAGAACCACCCGAGCGTACCTGAAAACACTGCGCGCGCTGCGAAATCGACCCGACCATACAGTTCCTTCAGGTAAGGCGCGTTCGCCAGATGCGGCGGCAGTTCGATCTGTTCGGCGATTTCGTCAGGGGTTAGGCCGGCGTTGATCATACGGATCGTCTCGTCATAGACAAATTGGATTGCATCACGGTAATCCGTCAGTCGTTTGTGGATCTCTGCTGCGCCCAGAACGGGTTGAGAGTGCTGCGGGATCATCGTCTCGGCGTTCAACTTCGACATTATGTCCAAGCTTTGCGCCCATTTTCGGGGGTCACGATAAGGCGTGCCGCGTACAGTATAGATGTTGGGAAACGCATGGTAATAGTTGTCTGCAGGCAAGAGCAGAGACCGATCCGGCAGGTAGACAGCGAGTTGATCATCCGTTTCGCCCGGGGCGTGGATCAGAACCACTTTTTCGCCCGCCATCGTGACTTCGGCATAATCCCCGACTGTGTCCGTGGGCGGAACAAAGTCGAAGCCGTCGGAATGAGTACTGAGCAGGCGGGGGCCAATACCGTTGTTCTCGAAATTCTCGTTCGGCAGATATGTCCCAAACATCCGCATGGCGCGCTTGAAGGTTATCGGTGACAGGATGCCCACCACCTCGTTCACGCGGGCCTGCGTCTGTTCCTGGGCCCAAATGCGGGGCTTATTGTCTTGATCTGCCAACAGCACGCCTGCGCCAAAGGCGTGATCGGCGTGGTTGTGAGTATAGATCACGTCTGTGATCTGCTTGCCTGTTGATTGGCGCAGTTCGTTCAGCCAGGGGACAAGACCTTGGGCTGCGCGGATCGATTCCAGGGTATCGACTAGGATCAACCCATCGGGGGCGTCAATGACAATGACATTTGCCAATCCATATCCAATGGCCACGTGGGCTCCTGGAACGGGCTCTTCGATCCGTTTCTCGAAAAGCTTTGTATGCGCCTTCACGTCTGGAAGCGCGACAGTACGGGTGACGGTGGCAAACGTTGTCTCAGACGCAGTGCTTGACCGATTTTCATCGCTTGTGAGCCAGATGTATCCCCCCAATCCGATCAATATCACAATTGTTGCTGTGGCAGTGGCTGCACCTGCTAGAAAAGCTCGCATGAAAAGGGTCCTTTCATCATCACGTCAGCGGGCCACAGCGCCCCAGTGGATTAAGTGCATCCGATTGGCCACGACTGTTTGGGTCAGGCGCCAACCTGCGGATCAGAGCAACGCCCGTTTCGTCGCTCAAGCGGACAACGGGCATGTTTGAGTTGGCAGGTGTCGACTGATCCTTGGTCGCGACGATCACACCGTGCATGGCCCCGTCTCCTCGCAGCGTAGATGCATGAACATTTCGTGTGTCGTGGTCAAAGATCGACAACGATCCGTAGCCAGACCAGGTGGCCGCGGACACCAAGAGGGGGCCATCTGAAAGATCTAGCAGGCATATCGTATAGGCCAGATCGGGGGACGCGCGCACGACAGGCTGGTTATCGGGCGTGATCGGTTCGGACGGTAGCCATTGATTGAAGGTACTGCCGTCCCCGCGCAGCAGGGCAATGGCCTTGTCCATGATGAATGTGGGCAGGTTGAACAAGACATACAGATGCACGGCGATTGCGGCGATGAGCGTGGTGGTCAAAAACAGCAGGTTCTTCGACATCATGCGTCGCCCCTACAGGTCAGCCTTTGCACCTTTGGCGGTGCCAAATGGGACGTTGGGGCGTCCAGAAACACCGGCTCTGGTTCGTAAATTCGCAGGGTCAGGTCAAACAATCCTGCATGTTTGCTCGAAACCCAGTTTTGGCCGGGGTCGGACGGTTTGGTCCCCGCAATGTCAAAGCTCCAGTTTTCAGCCCCTTCAACATCTGTTGCATCAAATGACAGGTGCATGCCCTCATTCAACGGCAGATATCCATCGGCGTCGTAAAGCGTCACGGACCACCAGAAACCGGGCATTGCACCTCCACTCACTCGATAGGTGCAGGCGTCAGCCAAAGGGTTGCCGTCGCTGTCGGTGTCGGCAATGAAATATACGGCTTCGGTTTTTCGGAGCGCCAGAAGACCGTAACGGGCGACCCAAGCGCGTAAGTATGGGTCCGATGCATCGGACCCGATGGTCCAATCGCTTTCCCAACCTTCGATTTGGACAGGTTTCGCACGCGTGATCGGCCCCGATATCAAACCGGCACCGATCAGGGCGCTCACGCCCCCGATAAAGCCGCCAACAAGAATGCCAGCGACAACAATCAGACTTCTCCCCATGGGTACAGGGAACCCTACAGAAAGGTGGTCTGTAAATCCTGCCGTGGCGGAAGGTGTGGGTTTGCATATTAGTCGATTAAAAAACTCAGGATTGACTTATATAAGTGATTTTGTCAGTTAAATGCAGGCACCTCGCCCCCAAAATCCTTGCGAAGGGCGTCTGGTAAAATTCAAACAAGGAAACACACCGATGAAATCCATTTTCTTCGCGGCGACTGCGCTTGGCCTGTCTATGGGCACCGCCGCTCTGGCCGCGGACAAGACTGACGTATTGATCAATTATGCCAACATCGCCGAAGCCAAGTATCAAGATAGCCTGTTCACCGCGCAGCGTTTGCAGGCCGCAGTGAATGAGTTGATCACCAACCCCTCTGCCGAAAATTTGCAAGCCGCCAAAGACGCATGGTTGGCGGCCCGTGTGCCCTATCAGCAGACCGAGGTTTATCGCTTTGGCAATGCAATTGTTGATGAGTGGGAGGGTAAGGTGAATGCTTGGCCGCTGGACGAGGGTTTGATCGATTATGTCGATGCCAGCTATGGTGGTCCATCGGACGAAAACGAGTATGCAGCGCTGAACATCGTGGCGAACCCGGCATTCACCCTTTCGGGTGAAACGGTGGATGCGGCCCAGATCACGCCGGAATTGCTGTCTGAAACCTTGCACGAGGCAGATGGAATCGAAGCGAACGTCGCGACCGGATATCACGCCATCGAGTTTCTGCTGTGGGGGCAGGATCTGAATGGCCATGGGGCTGGAGCGGGCGGTCGGTCCTGGACCGATTATGCCAAGGGTGATGATTGCACGGGCGGTAACTGTGATCGCCGTGGGGGCTACCTTGAGGCGGCGACCGACCTGCTTGTCAGCGACCTGGAATGGATGGCCGCGCAGTGGGCAGATGGCGGCGCGGCACGTGATGCAGTTCTGGAAGACGAAAACGCAGGTATCGTGACCATTGTGACAGGCATGGGCAGCCTGTCTTATGGCGAACAAGCGGGTGAACGGATGCGCCTTGGTCTGATGCTGAACGACCCCGAAGAAGAGCACGATTGCTTCTCGGACAACACGCACAACAGCCATTACTACGATGGCTTGGGTGTGCAAAACGTTTACCTGGGTGAATACGTCCGTGTGAACGGCGAGCTGGTTTCAGGGGCTGCATTGGCTGATCTGGTAGCTGCTGCAGACGCGGATCTGGATGCTGAAATGCGCACCAAACTGGCCACCACGATGATGGCCTTGGGGCGGATCAAATCGGCAGCGGAAAGTGGCTTTGCTTATGACCAGATGTTGGAACGTGGCAATGCGGCCGGTGAGGCCCTGATCATGGGCGGGGTTGATGGTCTGGTCGATCAGACGCGCAGCATTCAGCGTATCGTTGCGTCCCTCAAGCTCGACAATATCGACTTTGAAGGATCGGACTCATTGGACAACCCAGACGCGGTTTTCCACTAAATACATCTAAACAGAACGGATAGGCGGCGCCTTGGGGCGCCGCTAATTTTGAGCATCGCTTATTGTGGGAGAAGCGAAGCGCCGAAAGGTGTTCAGGTCTTCTTTCCGTCATCAATCAGCCACGTGGGTGATTTGGAGCGGTGCCGACCAAGCGCCGATTTTCGCAGCGTTTCCAGTTCAAGTTTTCTGATCCACCGCATCCGCAAGGTCCAGCAGGATTTGCTCTCTCCGCTCCGCCCACTCAATCTGGGATGTGCCTTCAACGGTTTGCAAAAGACGGGTCAATTCCACTTTCCCCAATACGGCCGCTGTGCCTGCCAGTTTGTGGGCAGTTTGCCGGATTTCAGCAGATGGTTCCTTGGCTGTGGCCAGGTGTTGAGCCAACTCGGAAACCTGGGTTCCCAAGTCTTGCGCATGGCGCATATAGACCTTGTGCCCGAACCTTTCGATAAAATCTAACCTGGCGTTGTTCTCTTCCCCAGATTCGTCTTGTGGAGCGTCTTGAATCAAGATGCCTTTCAGTGCGGTTTTGAGGTGAAGGGGATCGACTGGTTTTACAAGAAGGTCTGAAAAATCGGCCTGCATAATCGTGTCATGATCTTGTTTGGCGGCATGTGCGGTCACAGCAATTGCCGGGCAACGGTTCCATTGGGTGTCTTGTAACCGGATCTGATCCAACGTTTCTGTGCCATCGATGCCCGGCATGCTGATATCCAGCAACAAGATGTCAAATGGATGCTGCGCGACCAGGTCGATCGCCTCATACCCGTCAGCTGCCTGCATCACGACAAACTGCATGTCTTGCAGCATGTCTACCAGAATCATGCGGTTGATCTCGTTGTCGTCAACAACGAGCGCTCGCAGTCCCGGTGGCAAAGACGTTATCGCGGTCGAGAGCTTTGGTGTGTCGGGATCGTGCCCGGTATCCAGGTCTTCCAGGGGAATGCGCAGGGTGAACAGGCTTCCCTCTCCCAGGACACTGTCAACTTCGATTTCGCCCCTCATCGCTTCGACCAGCCGCTTTGTGATCGCCAAACCCAACCCTGTGCCAGTGTTCTCGCGTGCAAATGCGGTGTCGATTGTAACGAACTCTTCAAAAATCCTGGGTAAATTTTGGGGCGCGATGCCCACGCCTGTGTCCGAGACACGGATCTCATACCGGTCATCAGGCAATTTTTCGATCTCTACTATCACGGTTCCGTCGGTCGTGAACTTGATAGCGTTACCCACCAAATTGACCAAACACTGCTGGAGCGAGGTTTTGTGCCCTCGAACCAGGCGTGGAAGACCCGACAGGGCATTGACGTGCAAAACACAGTTGCGGGCCTGTGCATTGGCGCGAAGGCTGTCGGCAACGTCATCGATGACGTCTTGCAGATTGAACGAACTTTGTTCGGGCAAGGAGTTCTCGGCCGTCAGGCTGGACAGATGTAAAACGTCATTGACATGAGACAACAGCAAATCACCAGAGACCGCGATGGAATTCAAATGTCGCTTTTGCCGATCAGTCAGGTTGTCCTGATCAATCAAGGACAGTGACCCTAAGATGCCATTCAACGGGGTGCGCATCTCGTGGCTCATGACGGTCAACAGATCAGATTTCGCCTTTTCGCTTTCCTGGGCCTTGTCACGCGCCGTGCGCAGATCTTCTTCGGCTTTCAACTCTTGTGTAATGTCGCGCAAGAACGAGACAAAAACCCGCTCACCTTCTGTTTCTGCCAACGAAATGGAAAGTTCGACGGGGAAGATCTCGCCGGATTTTCGCAGCCCTTCCAGCCGAAGGCGGCCTGCGCCAATGACCTTCTGTTCGTTTGTGGCCAAGAATCTCTGCATACCTTTTCGATGCATGTCGCGCATGTGCTCTGGAACAATCAAATCGGCCATATCGCCGCCGATCGCCTCTTTGCGGGAATAGCCGAACACACTTTCGGCTGAACCATTGAATTCGATAATTTGACCCTTGGTGTTGACCACCAATACAGCATCCAGGGAAGAGTTCACTGCAGCTTCGAAGCGCGACCGCATCACTGCGTTCTCATGAGAATACCGCTCACCCGTCCGAAAGAGCTTGAGCAGGACAAACGCTGTAACGGCCAAAGCAAGAATAAGGACCAAAATTGCAGCGGCCAGCCGGATCAGTGTTTGTGAAAGCTTGTCTCGGCGCATGGCTTCGTTTTGGGCATAATGTTCGACCCCACCCAAAGCCAAATTGCGGATGAGCGGGCTAAGTTCGATCATGTCGCTGCGAATGTCAGCCAGAGCAAAGCGCAAAGCATTATCGGGCCCGTCGACCACAGGGGTGTTCATTTCAAGAAAGCTGTTGGCTGCACGCAAGGCAGCTTGAACGTCTTGTCTCTCTCTGAGTGAGTGAAACAGCCTGCCTTGCGACAGGTTCGATAACCGACTGTAAAAGATGTCATATCGCTTTCGGAAACTGGCCAAATCGGTGTCCGGATCCTGCATCACCTCAAGCGTAACGTTCTGCAATTTCAGCAGCTCAACCTCTAACTGAGAGATATTCCAGCTGATATCGTCGTTTTGAGCGGTGGACAGCGCATCGAGGTCAGAGACCACAGCCCGACCGAGCACGACAACAAAAACGCCGCTGATCATCAGAAGCGCGGCGATGACTGCAAGGCGCCAACCGCTGATGCTCTGAGGTTTCACCGCCCTATCTATTGCTGTCCTGCCTTATTCCTGTGCGACAACCTTAATCCGGTCGAGCTGCCAAATGCTGCGTGAGTAGTATTCTTCTGACTTATAAGTTTCGTTTTCATCAAAGGGGTAGATGATCCACAATGGCCCCCGATCACGTACCGACATTTCGCTGCCATTCAGGCTATAGGCGACGACCGGTCCGTCCTCGATGGCGTCCGTGGTTGGAATTTTAACCGCATAATCGTTTAAGGCAACGGCCTGAATCGTTCCTTTGGCTGCACCGACATGTTCCAGAAGGATGGCCAGTGAAACGCCTGTGAACGACTGCTCTCCTTCGGTCCAGATGGTGGTCGTCTTCACTGTGGTCGCAGGTAGGGCGCGCAGTGCATCCATATCAAACGTCCAATCTTGGGATTGCTCCGCGCGGGTCACGTCCCCTGAAACGGTCAACACGACCTCACCTGCCGAGGCGACCTTTGCCAAGTGCAGTAAAAGGAACAGTGCAACGATTTTCGTAAATGATGTCATGACCAACCACCCTTTGATGCGAATTAGGACGCCTGATTATTACACTCGGATTGGTCGAAACTCAGAGCGGGCATCGGATCAGGAATCTATCCTTTAGTATAGTTCACATGACCGTTGTGGTGCGCTGTTTACACTGAATGATGTCAGGAACGTGTGAATTTTCGTGTCACGTTCAAAACAGGGTGAGGGCATCTGATCAGATGTCGCAACAGATTTGTTAGGGAAGGCAAGCATAGAATGGAATCCATCAGTGGCCCAACAATAGCTGGCTCAACCTATCCGAGCGCGCTACAACAAGGTCAGCTCGTTAAACCAAGGTCTTTGTTTGCCATGCGTATTCTTCTTGCCGACGACCATGAAATGGTTCGTGATACTATCTCAGCATATCTGGAATCCGAAGGGCGCGCTGCTGTTGTGACTGAGCCCGACTACGTCAGCGCAATGAAGACGTTGTCAGCCAAAGGCCCTTTTGATCTGGTGCTTTTGGATTTCAACATGCCCGGGATGAATGGGCTGGATGGCTTGACCGAGGCGGTCGCGCGTTTCCCCGACCAGGCGTTTGCTATCCTAAGCGGAACCGCGCCCAACCGGGTTGCGCCGCAGGCCGTGGAAAGCGGCGCGATTGGTTTCATTCCCAAAACCATGGGGGCAAAATCTCTGGTCAATGCGGTGCGGTTTATGGTGGCGGGTGAAACATATGTTCCTGCCAGTGTCATGGTCGACCAGGGCGAGATGGCAGAGACCGAATTCACCAAGCAGCTGAGCCTGCGAGAGCGTCAAGTTCTGAGCGGGTTGTGCCGTGGACGATCCAATAAGGAAATTGCCCGGGAGCTCGACCTGCAAGAGGTTACGATCAAGCTGCACGTTCGAACCTTGTGCAAGAAACTAAATGCCAAGAACCGAACGCAGGCAGCGTTGATCGCGAAAGACGCGGGGTTTGAGGCCGAATAGCTGGGCCGCTGAATTCTGGGCTTTCCATTGGACGTCAAAACCTGAACAGTTGCGGCGCGGGCAATTCGCTCGCGACCCATTTTTTGCAACTGATGGACCCAGATGACCGACACGCACACCACGCATGACGCATTGGAAGATCCGCGCAACGCGGACATCAAGATTTATGTGAACGGGGATCTCGTACATCGTGATGACGCCAAGGTCTCGGTTTATGACTCGGGCTTTATGCTGGGCGACGGCATGTGGGAGGGTTTGCGCCTTTATGATGGTCAATGGGCCTTTTTCGAAGAGCACATGGACCGTTTTTTCAATTCCTGCAAATCGGTTAGTCTGGATGTCGGGATGGACGAAGCAGCCATCCTGGAGGCGCTTAGTGCCACAGCTGCCGCCAATGGGATGACAACCGACGTGCACTGCCGGTTGATGCTGACGCGCGGCGTCAAGGTGAAGCCGTTCCAGCATCCTTCATTGTCTCAATCGGGGCCGACGCTGGTGATCATCATGGAGCATTCCAAGCCGGTGAACAGTCTGCAAAGCGCAGGCATTCGTCTGGCTACCGTGCCTCAGGTGCGCGGACTGCCAATGAGCCAGGATGCCAAATACAACAGCCACTCCAAACTCAACTGTGTGATCGCCTGCTTGCAGGCAGAACAGGCCGGGGCCGACGAAGGGCTGATGTTGGATCCGCATGGTTTCGTGAACACCACCAATGCCTGCAACTTCTTCATTGTACGGCGGGGAGAGGTTTGGACTTCGACAGGTGACTATTGCATGAACGGAGTGACGCGGCAGAAAGTAATAGACCTGTGTAAGGCGGATGGCATTCCGGTTCTGGAAAAGAACTACTCGCTCTACGAGGCCTATGGCGCGGACGAGGCATTTCTGACTGGTACCTTTGGAGCGCAAACACCGGTGGCCATGATCGATGGAAAGCCCATCGGCACCTCAGATCGTCCGATCATGACGCGAATTCAGACGCTCTATAAACGCGCGATCGCTGACTATGTTGCGGCAAAGTCCGGGTAGTCTTCGCATTTTGAACGAGATGTTCCCGAATTTGCACGAACATGCCCAGTAGATGATGATATGTAATGACCCTACGCCATCGAGTTGAGTAGGGTCCACATGTCACGCGCCAACAAACTCATCCTATTTGTAACTGACAACCACGCCCGCGACTTTCTCGGCGCGGCTGGACATCCGATCGTACAAACGCCGAACCTGGATCGTTTGGCCGCACGCGGGGTTCGTTTTGAAAACGCTTATGCAGCGACAACACTATGTTGTCCTTCGCGCGCGGCCATGGCGACTGGACGGTATCCTCATCAAACGGGGTATTGGGACAATGCCACGATGTATGATGGCCGCATCAAAACCTGGCATCATTATCTGCGCGATGCGCAAGTACCCGTCACCGCGATCGGAAAGCTTCACTATAGATCGGCCGAGGATGACAACGGTTTCGCCGAAGAAATCCACACGATGCATGTGGTGGATGGCATCGGCTCGCCTCTGACTTTGCTGCGGGCGACCGAAGATGGCGTGCCAAGCCGGTCCGGACATAAAGCCATCTACGGCAATTCGGGTCCCGGCGAGACAGACTATCAAACCTATGATCACCAAATCACCGAGCGCGCCATTGATTGGTTGCGTGAAAAGGCCAACACGCCCGAACCTTGGGTTCTGATCGTTTCTTACCCCAGCCCCCACCCGCCGTTTCGTGCAGTCCAGAAGATCAGGGAGCAGTATGCGCCCGCCGACATGCCCCTGCCGCCGACTTGGGATGCAGAAGATCAGTATGATCACCCTGCGATGGCCTATCTGGCTTGGATGAACCAACTGTCAGACGGGTTGGACGAGAGTTTTTTGCGAACCGCCTATGCGGGGTATTGTGCGCTTATTACGCATACCGACGCCGAAATCGGCAAGGTGATGGATGCGGCCGAAGATCTGGGCCTGAACGGGTCGACGCATATGATCTATACCTCGGACCATGGCGAAGCGATCGGAGCACATGGTATTCTGGGCAAAGCGAACCTTTATGAACATTCCGCCGGCGTGCCCCTCATCATGGCTGGGCCTGATGTACCGCAAGGGCGGGCCGTAGGGGATTGTGTCAGCCATGTGGACCTGTGTCCGACCATGCTGGAGCTCTACGACATTCCCACTGAAGATGAAGATTTGGCCGGGTGCTCGTTGCTGCAGGTCATCGACGGTCGGATCGAGCCGCGCCCCGGATTTTCTGAGTACCATGCCATGGGCAGCGTAAACTCGAGCTTCATGATCCGTTTCGGAAATTGGAAACTGATTTACCATGTCGACATGCGAAATCAGCTGTTCGATCTGGACGCGGACCCGTGGGAAGCTCAGGATCTGTTGGCTGCTGGCCAAAGTCATCCCAAAGAGGTCGAACTTGTTTCTTTGTTGAAAGGGTTCATCGACCCTGAGGAAACGGATGCGCGCAGCAAGGCTGATCAACGTGCTCGGATCGAGGATTTGGGCGGGCTCGAGGTTGTTCGAAATGCAGGTTCGATTGCGGCTTCACCAATTCCCGGAAAAGAGGTCAAGCTCGAGAAGATCTAGGGCCAGAACCCTAAAGGCACAGACCTCAGATAAAATGCGATGACTGGCGCCTTCGGCGCGGTTTTATCCATACCTCGCGATCTATGGGGCTTAGCGCTGCCCCTCGCGCAGCCAGCCACCGATCAGCAGGGCTGAAGCCAGAAGCAGAACCAGCCACGCCGGCAGCAACGGACTTTGCGTTACATCGCGGGTTTCGTAAGCGCCGCGCGGGGTCAGACCAAGCCAGCCGCGACCGGCGGCGGGGCGGCCTTCGCGGACGCTGCGGACCGATGGGATACCCTCTTCGACCCGGAAGACTCCACCGCGCAGGGGCTGAATCAGGGGCTCGAACAGTTCGGCACTGGCAATGGTCTGCTCGAATTCGCGCGGTGCAGCGGGGCCAAGTCCCACAACCGCTTCGCGGGTGCCTTCGACCAGACGATAGAGACCGACCTCGGGGCCGTAGTAGGTGGTTTCAAATCGTCCGGGGGAGACTTCGGTCAATCCCAGGTCAAGGCTTTCACCGTCAGGTCGGGTGACGGTGACCGGGCCGACGTCCTCGGATAGGGTGCGGCGGATGATTGTCATGGTCTGACCCTTGGTTTCGGCAAAAAGCGCCTCTTCCTCAAGCTCGGGTTCCTTCATCATCCAATGCGCCAGCCGCCGCAGCAGTTCCAATTGCGGCCCGCCACCTTCATAACCGCGGCTCCATAGCCAGGCATGGTCCGAGGCCAACAAGGCAACGCGACCCTCTCCGACGCGGTCAAGGACCAGCAGGGGGCGCTCGTCAATGCCGGTCATCACCGTATGGCCCGAGCGAGGTTCGACGTCGATCTGACGCAGCCAGGACCCCCAGACTTCGGTGCTTTCAAGATCGGTCGTCACCGGGTGCCGCTGCCCCAGGTCGGTGACTTTGGGCAAATAGCGGTCCTCAATCACGCGCGCCGTCGGCTCGGCAGGCAGAATCGGGGCAAGCGGCGAGCGGTAGATGCTGTCAGCGGTGGCAAAATCGGGTCCTGCGGCGACCAGAACCGCACCACCGTCCGCGACATAGTTGGTGACATTGTCCAGATAGATCGCGGGCAGAATGCCGCGCCGCTTGTAGCGGTCAAAGATGATCAGGTCGAAATCATCGATCTTTTCCAGAAACAACTCGCGCGTGGGAAAGGCGATCAGCGACAGTTCATCGACCGGCACACCGTCCTGTTTTTCGGGTGGGCGCAGGATGGTGAAATGCACCAGATCAACCGAGCTGTCGGATTTCAGCAGGTTGCGCCAGGTGCGTCCGCCGGGGTGCGGCTCGCCCGATACCAGCAAGACGCGCAACCGATCGCGTACACCGTTCATCTGGATGAGCGCGCTGTTGTTGCGGTCGGTTAGCTCTCCGTCCGCGAGGGGAACCGAGAACTGGATCACGTTGCGCCCACCATGAGGTAGGGTCACGGGCAGTTCGAAATCCTGACCGATGGGAACATCGACGATCAGGGGCTCGGCCCCGTCGACCGAGATGCTAAGGGGGACAAACGGCGACTGTACCGGCACTGAGCCGCTGTCTTCGATGCGCACGGTCAGAGTGATCGGCTCGTCTATGATGCCGAAAGCCGGGGCGTTGCGGACAATCAGCCTGCGGTCCCAATCCGACGCGCGCCCGGTTAACAGAACGTGCATAGGGGCGGGCAGGTTGGGGGCGCGGTCGATGTCGTGGGTGCGCCCGTCCGTCAGGGCAAGGATACCGGCGACCCGTGCGCGTGGCTCTTCGGCCAGAACATCCGCCAATGTCTGCATCAGCTGCGTCCCGGCATCTCCGTCGCCATCCGGCACGGTGATCCGGCGCAGCTCGGTTTTGTCGCGGCGCTCGATGGCGGCGGCAAGAGTATCAGCGGCCTCAGCGGTTTGCTGGGCGCGGTCCGACAGGCCCTGGCTGGCGCTTTCGTCTTCGAGCATCACGACGATGTCCGTCAGGGGTGCGCGATCTTCGATCTGGTAGACCGGGCCTGACAATGCCGCCAGCAGCACAAGCGCCGCCAACCCGCGCAAGGCCCAGCCGGACAACCCACGCCAGAGCGCCAAGACAACGCCTGCCAAGGACAGTGCCCCAACCCCGATCAAAATCGGCCAGGGGATCATTGGATCAAACAATATGGTTCCGGTCATTGGCCCAACCTATCGAGCAGCGCAGGCACGTGGACCTGGTCGGATTTGTAGTTCCCGGTCAAAACATGCATCACAAGGTTCACCCCAAAGCGATAGGCCAGTTCACGCTGACGCTCTCCGGCATAGCCGCGCCCAACGGGGAGCAGAGTGCGCCCGTCCGGGTCTGTGGCCCAGGCTCCGGCCCAATCGTTGCCGCCGATCACAACCGGTGTCACCCCGTCGTTGAGGTTGCGGAACGGCATCCCCTCGATCTGTTCAGCGTCGGGTGGCGCGGCTTCGACCCAAACTTGGGTGTTCTTATGGCGACCGGGGAAATCCTGTAGCAGGTAGAAGGTGCGCGTCAGGACATGATCGCGCGGGATCGGTTCGAGCGGCGGGATATCCAGCGGCTTGGCCAGCTGTTGCAATTTGCGCCCATTGGGGCTGGAGGCGCCAAAACCTGCGATGTCAGCGTCGCGGGTGTCGAACAGGATCATTCCACCCGAGCGCAGATAGGCGTTCAGCTTGGCATAGGCCACGTCCGAGGGGAGGGGTTGATCCGGTGTGACCGGCCAATATAGGAGCGGAAAGAACGCCAGCTCGTCGCGTTCCAGGTCGATACCGATCGGGTTCGCCGGTTCGATCGAGGTGCGGAAAAACAGCGTATCCGACAGCCCTCGCAGCCCGGCATTTGCGATGCGGTCCAACCCCGTGTCGCCTGTCAACACATGGGCCAGCACCAGCTCATTGGTGGACGACAAGGCAAAATCCGTCTCTTCTGCTGATTGTGCAGGCAGATCAGTGGGCAGCATCAACAGCGCCAGCACCGGGGCCACGGCCCGGCCAAAACCCAGGCGACCCGAGAGCATCAACGAGGCGATGACGTCAATAACCAGAAGCAGCAGAGCAAAGCTCAGCAACAGGCCCGAGAGATCCCGCTCAGGTTCAACCGCAAGACCACGCACGGGGACCGACGCGGGCCAGGTGGCGGCGCTTAGCTGTGTGTCATCTGAGATCACGTTCATCGCGAGGCTGCGTTTTTCGTTGGTGTAGATGCCGGGGCGCAGGTCCGGCCCGATGGTGTTTTGGGCAAGATCTTTGCCAGGGATACCGGGCAGGTTTCCTGCATCTGCCAAAGCGCCAAACCCATCCATGACGCGGGTCGGGATCCAGGTGGTGCCTTCAAGGTTCACCGCCTCACGAATCTTAGCCGCACTCGACACCGCAAGCCGGTCCAACATTTCGACAAACAGGCCAGACAGTGGCAGGTTGGACCATTCGGCGTTGGCGGTGACATGGAACAGAACAATCTGCCCCAGTCCCAGCGTTTTGCGCGTGACCAAAGGCGTGCCATCGTTGAGAGAGGCGATCACGCGGTCAGCCAACGTCGGGTCCGGTTGGGCCATCACTTGCGTTGTCACCGTCACCTCGGCAGGCACGCGCAGCCCAAAGAAGGGAGAGGTTTCGTCAAAAGGCGCCAGCGTCTTGGCCTCGCCCCAACTCATGGCGCCACCGACAGAGCGGCCACCGCCGCGCAGGCGCACAGGCATCAGGGTGTTTTCCTCGGCGCGGGCCAGATCGCTTGCGGCCAGTCGGGGACCAGCAAAGCGCAGCAGCAAACCGCCCTTCTCGACCCAAGCGGTCAGTTCCGCCTCTTCCAGATCGGACAATGTGGCGATATCCGCCAAGATGACTACATCGGGGTTTGCGGGCAGCACCTCGAGCAGGGTGCCGTCGATGAACTCGGCCGTGGGGACGACAACTTGTGTCAAATAATGCTTGCCTGACAGCAGAGCCAACCCCTCGCGGCTTTGTCGGCCGGCAAAAACTGCCACTTCGTGTCGCCGCAAGCTGTCATCTGCAAGGGTCACAGCACCGGCGGATCGCTGGCCTTCGATCTCGAACCGGGTGATCCGCGCGCGCAGTTCGGAGGGCAGCGACAGATCGGTGGTGGCTTGGTCGTCGCCGGGCGCAAATTGCGCCGTGACACGTGCGAGAACGCGCATCGTACCTGCGGGATCACGCCCTTGGGCCAGAATGGTTACCTCGCGAGGGTCATCAACTTGGGTGCGCTGGGTTGTCAGGCGGACAACGCCGTCTTCGAATTTTGCGGGACGCAAGCCAAAGGTGGGTTGGATGGATTGATAAACAGTGACCTCGCTCCGAGATCCAAGCAAATCCAGGGCCGCGTCTCGGCCAGGGTAATCCAACCCGTCGCTGATCCAGAGGGTGTCGAACCTTCCATCCACCTTGTCCAAAATGTCAGCGACGCGGTTCGACTGCGTTTCCGAGGGCTGCCATGGTTCCGGTCGCAATCCCGGTAACCGACTGCGCCATGCGGCGGCAGATTGGAACACCACCGGCTCGGGGTCGCTCAGGCGCAGGATCGCAACCTGCCGGCCAGCGCGGCCTGCTTCGGCCAGTTGAACGCTCAAAAGTTCGGTTTGGTCGGCCCAATGTGAGGCCCCGGCCCAGGTGGCATCCATCACCACCAAGAGCGGACCAGATCCGGCCTCATCCCGCGAAGGGTTGAGCACGGGGCCAGCCAACCCAATGATAACCGCCGCCACGGCCAACATGCGCAAAAGCAGCAGCCACCATGGCGTGCGGTCTGAAACGGTTTCGTCGTCCCGGATGCCCAACAGCAGCGTGACGGCAGGAAACAACCGCCTGATTGGCGCAGGCGGCACCGCCCTCAGTAAAAGCCACAGGATGGGCAAGGCCAAAAGCCCCAGCAGCAGCCAAGGTGCCGTAAACCCGATGCCAGCCAATACGGTCATCGACGTCCCCCATCCAAAGCTCGATAGAGCCACAGCAGCGCCGATTGCGCGCTGTCATTTGTGTGGTGCAGACCCAGTTGCCAGCCGGTCACATGGCACAGTTCTTGCAGCTTGGCCTTGCGCTCGGCCAAGCGTTCCAGATAGCGGCCCCGCAACTCTCCTGCCTTGAGCGTCTCGTGGCGGACAGTGCCGCCGACGCTTTCGAAAATCGTGCGACCTTGATAGGGGAACAGTTCTTCGCTGGGGTCGAGCACTTGCAACAATACGCCGCGCACGCCTCGGTCTGCGGCCTTGGTCAGGGCTGTTTCCACCTCAGACAGATCGCCCAGAAAGTCCGAGACAAAAACCGCGCGGGCATAGGGAACCATCGCGCGGTGCTCGGGCGGTTCATAGTCGGCGTCGGCATCCTGCGTCCAAGCCTCGGCCAGGCGGATGATCTGCGCGTTGCCGCGCCGGGGCGGCAAGCGGGTTCCAGTCAGGCCAACACGTTCCCCGCCGCGTACCAGCAGGATGGCAATCGCCAGCGCCAGCAGCCGGGCGCGTTCTTGTTTCTGCGGCACGCTCTTGTCGGATGCAAACCGCATCGACGCGCCCTGATCAACCCAGAGCATCACTGATTGCGCAATCTGCCATTCCCGTTCGCGGACGAACTGCTGATCCCCACGCGCCGAGCGGCGGTGGTCGATCAGCCGCCGACTGTCGCCATGCTGCGCGGGACGGTATTGCCAGAAATCATCGCCCAACCCCGCGCGGCGTCGTCCGTGATCACCCAGCAGAACGGTGCCCGCCAGCTGCTCGGCAAAGGCCAGCAACGGGGGCAACCGGGACGCCTCGGTCTCGGATCTTTCGCGTAGGGTGAGCGCCGGGGTCACGCGGCCGCCTCGGCCGAGCCCAGGCTGGCCGCTGTGGTTTCGATCAGGTCAGCCAAGCTGTCCCCACGCGCACGGGCGGCAAAGTTCAGGGCCATCCGGTGGCTGAGCACGGGGCGCGCCATGTCGATGACATCCTCGGCGTTCGGTGCAAGACGCCCTTGCAACAAGGCCCGCGCCCGTACGGTCATCATCAAGGCTTGCGCTGCACGTGGTCCGGGACCCCAGGCCACGGTTTCAGCCACGCGCTCGGAGACACCCGGCTCTTCGGGACGGAAGGCGCGGACCAGATCCAGGATCATCTCGACCACCGACTCGCCCACTGGCATCCGGCGCAGCAGGGTTTGCGCGTCCAGCAGTTCCTGGTGGGTAAAGACCTGATTGGACTCGTCCTCTTCAACCCCGGTGGTGGCCATCAGAATGTCGCGCTCGGTCGCGCGGTCGGGATAGTTCACGTCGATCTGCACCAGAAAGCGGTCAAGCTGTGCCTCGGGCAGGGGATAGGTGCCTTCCTGCTCGATGGGGTTCTGTGTCGCCAGAACATGGAACGGCGCGCCAAGGCTGCGATCCTCGCCCGCGACGGTCACGGTCTTTTCCTGCATCGCTTGCAGCAGCGCCGATTGGGTTCGGGGACTGGCCCGGTTGATCTCATCCGCCATCAGCAACTGACAGAACACAGGCCCCGACACAAAGCGGAAATGGCGCGAGCCATCTTCGGCGGTGTCCAAAACCTCGGACCCCAGAATGTCAGCGGGCATCAGGTCAGGAGTGAACTGAATGCGGTTGCCGTCCAACCCCATGACCGTTGACAGGGTTTCCACCAGCCGTGTCTTGCCCAGACCCGGCAGACCGATCAGCAGAGCATGCCCGCCGCACAGCAGCGCCGTCAGTGTCAGGTCGACCACACGCTCCTGTCCGATGAACCGGCGGGTGATCGAGGTCTTGGCCTCTTTCAGCTTGGTTTCCAGGCGTTCAATCTCGGCGACCAGATCGGCGGGTTCAGACATGGTTTTCCTCTCGATGAACCTATATGAGTCTAAGTGTATCGCGTTGACTGGAAATGGCAAAAACAATGAGCGGACAAAAAGTCGTGACGCCCTCGGCAGATCACATCGCACAGGCGATAAAATCGACCAAAGACAGCGGATTGCCGCCGGTTCACCTGTGGAACCCGCCCTTTTGTGGCGATTTGGACATCCAGATCCTGCGCGATGGCACCTGGATCCACGAAGGGCGCCCCATTAACCGCCCCAAGATGGTGCAGCTTTTTTCGTCGATCCTGAAGCGTGAGGACGACAAGTTCTTTCTGGTCACCCCGGTCGAGAAGGTGGGAATCACGGTCGAGGATGCGCCCTTTGTCGCCCTCGACGTCGACAGCACGGGGGAGGGTTCAGATCTGGTACTGACGTTCACCACGCATGTCGGGGATCAGGTCGTTGCGGGCGCGGATAATCCGATCCGCCTGGCCGAGGGTGCCGAGCCCACGCCCTATGTCTTGGTGCGCGCCGGGCTTGAGGCGCGGATTGACCGCAAGAGCTTTTACCGGATGGTTGAACTAGGCGTTCACCACGATGGTTGGTTTGGGGTCTGGTCTGCAGGCGCCTTCTTTGGCCTGATGCCCTCGGCGCAAGTCGAGGGTTAGCTTCGAGACTGCAGTTGTGAGGCGACCACGCCCAGGCCCACGATGGCTGCGCCTATCGCTTGGGTCCAGTTCCAGGCCGAACCTAACAGCACCATGATCACCATCACGTAGAAGGGGGCAGTGTTGATGTGGAACGTGGCGACAGCCACGCCCAGCTTGTCCACTGCGCCGATGAACATGATCTGGCTCACTGACATGGCGACAATGGCATAGATCGCCAGCATGCCGATCTGTTCCATGTCGATGGCCACGCGGGGGGCGACTTCGAACCCCAACACCGCTGATCCCGCCAGCAATGTCGAAACCATGACCAAAGCGCCAGTGAAGGTGATGGTCGACCGCCCCACAGTCCCCAGATCGGGAAAGGCCTGCACGGTTTTCATGCTCGCCCAGGTGAACAGCGTCGTGGCCAGGATCGCACACATCGCGCCCAAGCCCAGTTGCACGGGGGCCAGTCCACTGGTCGCAATAATGCCGCCGATGATCGAGGCAATGACACCAAAGGCAAACTGCTTGTTCAGTCGGCGGGTCTTGGCCCGCACCTCCAGAATGGCACCGATCAAGGGGGCGCAAGAGGCCACCAAGGCGACGGTTACCGGATCGGTGAAGGCCTGTGCGACCAGCAACAGATAGGTGCCCAGACCAAACCCAAAGCCGCCGATCACCAAGGCGCGCGGCCAGTTTGCGCTCAGGATCTTGCTCGGCCCTTCGACCAACAGCCACAGGGGGAAGAGAACGGACAACGCCATGATCAGCCGGGCCGTGATGATCGTCAGCGACGGCCAGGTCTGGAGCAACACCTCGGCCGCAGGAAAGCCCGCAGCCCATGTCATCATGGCCGCCATGCCCAGCATGTTTCCCGAAGCAATGTTCTGCCGCGCGGAACCGGCGACGGGCGCAGGTATCCGGGCGGGATCTGGGCTATAGGCCATCCCGATGTGTCCTGTTCGAATGTGGGTCAAGCGCCTGATTCGGCGTTGTTCTTCGGGTGTCGCCGGAATCCGCCCTGCTATCTGGCCGGTTTTCGACAATGTGTCGTTTTCAGAGGCTTGGCGGGATATGGATCGACAGTTTATGCCTGTCATTGAACATTATGAGGTTCCAATGCCCAAGTTTGCCGCCAACATCTCTCTGCTCTTTGCCGAGTTACCCTATCTTGATCGCTTTCAAGCGGCGGCAGAGGCCGGTTTTGAGGCGGTCGAGATTCTCTTTCCTTATGAGATTGCAGCCCGTGATACGCGCCGGGCGCTGGTGGCAAACGGGCTAGAGCTGGTGCTGATCAATGCGCCGCCGCCGAACTACACGGGCGGGCAGCCGGGATTTGCGGCTGTGCCAGGGGAAGAGGCGCGATTTCAACGGGATATCACCCGCGTGATGCGCTATGTTGAACAGCTGCGCCCGGGGATCGTGCACATCATGGCGGGGTATGAACAGGGCGCACAGGCACAAGAGACCTTTGTGCGAAACCTGCAATGGGCGGCAGATCATGCGCCAAAACAGCAGTTCACCATCGAGCCGCTCAACCCCGTTGCTCAGCCTGACTATTTCCTGAACGATTATGATCTCGCTGCCGAGGTGTTGGATCAGGTGGCGCGCCCGAATGTGGGCCTGCAATATGACACCTATCACGCAGAGGTGATCCACGGTGATGCGCTTGACGTGTGGGAGCGCTTTCACTCGCGCGCGGTTCATGTCCAGATCGGCGCCGCGCCGGACCGGTCTGAACCGGGGCGTGGCACGATGGACTTTCCGGCTCTGTTTCAGGCGTTTGATGATGCCGGGTACAGCGGTTGGGTCAGTGCGGAATACAAACCGTCAAAGCCCCGGACCGTAGACACGTTGGGGTGGCGACCCAGCGACTAGAAAGCGACCCAGATGCTGCCCGCCCGATTTGCCCCCGTCCTGTTCGGCTTTCTGGTCTCCGGTATCATGTCCTGCATCGTGACCTGCGTGGCAACGATCAAGGCGGTTGGCTTGGGTGAGCACACGTTCGGCAAATGGATGGGGGCATGGGCCTTCAGTTGGCCCATTGCCTTCGCGGTCATCCTGATCGTTGCGCCCGTGGTGCGCCGGTTCGTCGAGCGCTTGGTCAGCCCCAAGGGCTGACCCGCTGCAAAGAGGGCCCGTCGGGCCTGATGCGCAGCGTCCCTTGAGGGCCCTTAGTGCGCTTCGGCCCAGTTCGCGCCCTGACCGGCGTCCACAGTCAGTTTCACATCCAATTTCACCGCCGGGTCTGCGGCCCCTTCCATCACGGCGCGGGCGGCTTCGATAGTCTGATCCACAGCATCCTCGGCCACTTCGAACAGAAGTTCGTCGTGCACCTGAAGCAGCATCTTGGCTGGCAAACCCCTGATCGCATCCGGCATCTGCACCATGGCGCGGCGGATCACGTCTGCGGCGGTGCCTTGGATGGGCGCGTTGATCGCGGCGCGTTTGGCAAAGCCCGCACGCGGGCCTTTGGCGGCGATCTCGGTCGTGTGGATCTTGCGGCCGAACAGCGTCTGCACATAGCCGTGCTCTTTGGCGAACTCCACCGTGTTGTCCATATAGCGGCGGATGCCGGGGAACCGCTCGAAATAGCGGTCGATGAACCCCTGCGCCTCGGCCCGTGGGATGCGCAGGTTGCGGGCCAGTCCAAAGCCCGAGATGCCGTAGATCACACCAAAGTTGATCGCCTTGGCCTGACGTCGGATATCCGGCGTCATCTCATCCAGCGGCACATCGAACATCTCGGACGCCGTCATGGCGTGAATGTCCAGCCCATCGGCAAAGGCCTGTTTCAGCGCGTCGATCTCGGCAATATGCGCCAGGATGCGCAGTTCGATCTGGCTGTAGTCTAGTGACACCAGAACGTTGCCCGGCTCGGCAATGAACGCCTCGCGGATGCGCCGACCTTCTTCGGTCCGGACAGGTATATTCTGCAGGTTCGGGTCGGTCGAGGCCAGACGACCGGTGTTGGCCCCGGTGATCGAATAGGACGTGTGAACGCGGCCCGTGTCGGGGTTGATGTGCGTTTGCAGCGCGTCTGTGTAGGTCGATTTCAGCTTGCTCAACTGGCGCCAATCCAGCACCCGACGTGGCAGTTCATGCTCGGTCGCCAGGTCCTCCAAGATATCCGCCCCGGTCGAATACTTGCCGGTTTTGCCTTTCTTGCCGCCCTCAAGCGCCATCTTGTCAAACAGGATCTCACCCAGTTGCGCCGGGGAGCCCACGTTGAACGTCTCGCCTGCCAATTCGTGGATTTCAGCCTCAAGCCCCGCCATCTTTTGAGCAAAAGCATTGGACATACGGCTCAGAACTTCGCGGTCAACCTTGATGCCGTGCATTTCCATTTCGGTCAGCACTGGCACCAAAGGGCGTTCCAGCGTTTCATAGACCGTGGTCACCTGCGCGCGGTGCAGTTGCGGTTTGAACAGTTGCCACAGGCGCAGGGTGATGTCCGCATCTTCGGCGGCATAAGCCGTGGCCTCATCAATCGGCACCTTGTCAAAGGTGATCGCCGACTTGCCCGAGCCCAACAGCGGTTTGATCGGGATCGGTGTGTGACTCAGATAACGTTCGGACAGCGTGTCCATCCCGTGCCCATGCTCGCCGCCGTGCATCGCATAAGACATCAACATCGTGTCGTCGATCGGGGCCACGCGCACGCCGTAGCGCTCAAAAATCTTGGCGTCGTATTTCATGTTCTGCCCGATCTTCAGGATCGAGGGATCCTCGAGCACCGGCTTTAGCAGGTCGATGGCCTCATTCAGCGGCATTTGCCCTTCGGACAACTCGTCTGAACCAAAGAGGTCATCTGCCGCCGCCGCACGATGGGTCAGCGGGATGTAGCAGGCCGATCCGGCTTCGACACAGAGCGATATGCCCACAAGACCCGCGATCATTTCGTTCAGACCGGTGGTTTCCGTGTCGACCGCAACCCAGCCCCTGTCCCGGATCAGGTTGATCCACGGCCGCAGGGCTGCCGCGTCGCGGATGCATTCGTATTTCGACGCATCAAAGGGCACGTCCTCGGCCACGACCTCTGCGGCATCAGGCGCTGCTTTTTCAACAATGACCGGAGCCTCGGCCCCAAGCTGATCGGCGATCCGCTTGGTCAGGGTGCGGAATTCCATTTCGGCCAAAAAACCAAGCAAGGTTTCGGGGTCCGGGTCGCGTACTTCGAGATCATCTAGAGTAAACG
The DNA here is from genome assembly GCF_900172225.1 of Falsiruegeria litorea R37. Lineage (NCBI taxonomy): Bacteria > Pseudomonadati > Pseudomonadota > Alphaproteobacteria > Rhodobacterales > Roseobacteraceae > Falsiruegeria > Falsiruegeria litorea. Next base: position 266,321 of record NZ_FWFO01000003.1, on the reverse strand, counting down.
TCAGAGGTGTCTTTTCATCCAACTGCACCAACCGTTTCGACAGTTCAATCTGCTCGCGCTTTTCGATCAGGGTCTGGCGGCGTTTGGGCTGCTTGATCTCTTCGGCGCGGTCCAGAAGGGTTTCCAGATCACCGTATTCGTTGATCAGCAGGGCGGCGGTCTTGACCCCAATGCCCGGTGCGCCCGGCACGTTGTCGACGCTGTCGCCTGCCAACGCCTGCACGTCCACAACCCGCTCAGGGTACACACCGAACTTTTCGAACACGCCATCGCGATCGATGCGCTTGTTCTTCATCGCATCGTGCATTTCGACCCCGTCGCCCACCAGTTGCATCAGGTCTTTGTCCGAGCTGATGATGGTGCAGCGGCCGCCGGCCTCGCGCGCCTGCACAGCCAGGGTTGCGATGATGTCATCGGCCTCATACCCCTCCATCTCTTCGCAGGCGATGTTGAAGGCGCGGGTCGCCTCGCGCGTCAGCGGCATCTGCGGGCGCAGGTCCTCGGGCATCGCTTCGCGGTTGGCTTTGTAGAGGTCATACATATCGTTGCGGAACGTATGGCTGCCCTTGTCAAAGATCACGGCCAGATGGGTCGGAGCGTCGGGACCATGATTGCCATCGACATAGCGCTGCAACATGTTGCAGAAGCCCGACACGGCCCCAATCGGCAGCCCGTCCGATTTGCGCGTCAGCGGCGGCAGCGCGTGATAGGCGCGAAAGATAAAGGCCGAGCCGTCGATCAGATGCAGATGGCAACCTTTTCCAAACTCGGTCTTGCTCATGATGTGGGGCCTTTTGCTTTGGGGACGCGTCCGGCTTTTTATCGTTTATCCCGCACTAGACCGCAATCGCTGTTGTCGAGACTGCCGACACAAGCAAATGCGCTAACTTACCGTTAAGATTTAGTCGATATGGTTAACACACTTTTAGGTTGTTTTGATCTGACCATATGGATAGCGTGCGAGCATGTTGAAGACGATTACCCTTAGATGTGACCACCCCGAGCTTAGTGATATCCTGGAGCCAGGAGAGCAGTTGTTGTGGTCGGGCCAGCCGGTTCAGGGTCGAAGGTTCTTTCAGGCCGTAGGGCACGAGCGTTTGTTGCACACGGCATTCTTAACAGCGGTTTTACTGGTTTGGGCGATCATGCCATTTGCGCCAGATCGCTCGGGGGTTTCATCTGACGTGCCATTTCAGATTGGCGTGATTGTGACCCTCACGTCTTTGGCTATTGCGACGGGGCTTGCTTTGGCGCGCCAGTTTGTGTTGACGCGGCTGGCCTATTTTGTGTCCGACAAACGGACCATCATTTGCCGCAGGGGGCGAAACTGGAAACTCCAAAACCAATTGCACATCACATCGTCCCCGCGATCGGATGCGGTATCGCCATTTGGCTCATTGCAAATCCAGTATGCTGCGCTCGAAGGGACAGCGCAGCCGGATCTTTGGACGCGTGTGTCCGCCTCGGTTGCCTATGGGTATGTCTATGATCCGCAAGAGCTTTGGCCGAGCGTTTCGACATCCAGAAACAGCACGTTTCACTGAACCCCTGGTTTGCCGTTCCGCCTCTAGTATTCAGATTGCAGGAACATTCGGTGCGACAAGGACACCGAAAAGGGCAGGGGAACCCAAGCCCCAAAAGGATGACCCGCGTCGCGCAGCGCGTCAACTTTGGGGGTCAAGCGACCCAAAACATCTGTTCGGATGACGCTTGTGTCACCGAAAATGCCCCGCATGACGGCTTTTGCGCTGACGTCGCTGTAGTTGCCGGTAGTGGTATAAAACTCGCGCGCACCCCAGCCAATCAACAACCACTGGGCGTCCGGATGATTCAACGGTTGGCCGTACTTTGCTAGTCGCGCGAATTGACGGCGGGTCAGCGGGGTCAGCGGCAAAAGAAAATCATAGTGAATCTGCCCCGAAACCAACAGGATTTCAGTCTCGCCCTCTCGGTCGAGTTGCCCGTCTGCCAAGTTGACCAAGGCCCCAGCCGTCGCTGCCAAGCCGTACAATACCGGAAATGCCACAAGCGCCAGGACAAGCCAAAGCGCTGTCCGGACCACGTTATTGGGCCTCGTGACCTTTCAGGACGTATTTGCAATCGCAATATGGGCACTCGACCCAGCCCAGGTCCTCGGGGATCAGCAGCCATACGCGGGGATGGCCCAAGGCGCCTTCACCGCCGTCGCAAGCGACGCGCGTGGTCTCGACGTTTTTGGTTTCCGGCGCTTCGATTGTCATCGCTGGCGGTCCTTCTGAGTTGTAGGCCTCGCGGGCATGGGTTAGCTGCGTTTATGAGCGATCAACCGAGCAGGGGCAAGTGCGGCAGATGACCCAGGATGCAATCCGGATCGAAGGCTTGAAGAAAACATATCGTGGCGGGCGTGGCGAACCCGAAAAGCATGCCCTCAAGGGGATTGATCTGGTGGTTCCGCGCGGCTCGGTCTTTGGGTTGCTCGGGCCCAATGGGGCGGGCAAGTCGACCCTGATCAACATTCTCGCGGGGTTGGTGGTCAAATCCGCGGGCAAGGTGACGATCTGGGGATTTGATCAGGACGCAAACCCGCGGCAATCACGGGCATCCATCGGCGTGATGCCTCAAGAGCTGAATCTGGACCCCTTCTTTACCCCACGCGGCGCATTAGAGGTGCAGGCGGGGCTTTATGGCGTGCCCAAGGCGCAACGCCGCAGTGATGAGATCCTCGAGATGGTGGGCCTGAGTGACAAAGCCGAGGCTTATGCCCGGACGTTGTCGGGCGGCATGCGGCGGCGGTTGCTTTTGGGCAAGGCGCTGGTGCATCGCCCGCATGTTCTTGTGCTGGACGAGCCGACCGCTGGTGTCGATATCGAGTTGCGCCAGATGCTCTGGGCCAATGTGCGCAAGTTGAACGAGCAAGGGATGACGATCATCCTGACCACCCACTACCTGGAAGAGGCGCAAGAGATGTGCGACCAGATCGCCATCATCAACAAGGGTGAAAAGATCGTGCAGGACAGCACCGCCAGCCTGCTGGGGCGACTTGATGCGCGCACCATGGTGATTTTGCCTGACGAGCCGATCTTTGCCTTGCCTGACGCCCCGGGTATCGATGCGATCTTGCGCGACGATGGCGCGGTTGTCCTATCCTATCATAGCCAACAGACCAGCGCCGAACATGTGCTTGAAGCAGTGCGATCAGTCGGTATCCGCATCCGGGACGTCAAAACCGAAGAGCCTGATCTGGAAGATGTGTTCCTGGCCCTGACGTCCTCGGCCGATCAATCAGCCCGATCGATTCGGGCCTGATAGCAATTGTTGCGCGAGGATCTGACGTGGATATAGGCCACGTCGGGCCGGGCAAAGATGCGCTCCACAGCCTCTTTGATCTGCTGCGTGGGCTCTACGGTTCCGGTGCCGTAAACGATCCGATCGTCCGCGCCGTACCCTTTGATCAGATAATCAGGTGAGCTCGTCAGGATTTCGGGTATTTCCCTGCCTGCGTGGCGTTCGCAGGTGTCTGCGCACAAGAATATCGGACCGGTTTCGGCATAGGGGTGCAGCGTGTCAAAAGGGCGATGCGCCAGGATCAGCATGGGTGCTCCATCAGGGATGTGGCGCAGGCAGTGCCGACACGGGTTGCCTGTTCCGGTTGAAACGGCCTGCTCGGGTGGGTTGCCATAGGCATCTGGTGCTCCGGCCTGATAGGCGCGGACGTCTGCGGTGGACAGGGCTTGGACTGTGAACATGGGTGCCTCCTTTTGTGCACCCAACCTGCCCGTTGAAGGGCAGAAGAAACGACCCGTTTCCTGCGCAATGCAGGTTTCGACTCGAAAAAGAACAAAACGTGAATATAATTGTGAGTCATCATGTTTGCCGAACTGTCGATCACGTCGAATTTCACCTTCCTCACCGGGGCATCCCACCCCGAGGAGTACATGGAGCGTGCGGTAACGTTGGGACTGGAGCAGATCGCGATTGCAGACGACAACTCGGTGGCGGGGATCGTGCGGGCCCACACCCAAGCGCGTGAGATTGCCCGCAAGGTACGCGAGCGTCAGACATGGGAAGAGCTCAATACCCCCATCGGGCCACCCTGTCCCGATCACATTGTGCGGCCTGCGTCCTACCCGGTCTATGCGGTGCCGCGTCTGATCCCGGCGGCGCGGCTGATCTTTACCGATGCCCCTGCGATCACCGTGCTACCACAGAACCGGCAAGGTTGGGGCAACCTGTGCCGGATCTTGTCCACCGGACGGCTCAGGGCGGAAAAGGGTGACTGCATCCTCCACCTGTCCGACCTTGAGGGGTTCGCGGACGGCCTCCACCTGCTGCTGTGGCCACAGACGACCACGGGTCGGTGCGGCGCGGATGAATGGGCTCCACATGCGGACCGGCTGACGCGCCGCTTTGCCGGACATATGCACATGCTGCTCACCCCGGCTTATGATGGTGCTGACAAGGACCGTTTTGCGCAGATCGAGGCTCAGGCCCGCGCGCTTGGCATTCCCACACTGGCCAGCGCTGCGCCGCGTATGCACCACGGTGCCCGCCGCAAGCTGGCCGATGTGCTCAGCGCTATCCGCCTGCGCTGCAAGGTCGAGGATCTGGGCCGCGCCGCACTTGCCAATGGCGAACAGCGCCTGCGATCCGGAACCGAAATGCGCCGCCTCTTCAAAGGCCACGAAGGGGCGGTTGCGCGCGCCGGTGATCTGGCCCGAACCCTCATCTTCTCGCTGGACGAGTTGCGTTATGAATACCCCAGCGAGGTCAGCGAGAATGAGACGCCGACCGAGCGTCTGCATCGGTTGGCGCATGAGGGGCTGACATGGCGTTACCCCGCCGGGACCTCTGACAGGGTCAAAAACATGCTGGCCCATGAACTGACCCTGATCGGCAAGCTGAAATACGAGCCCTATTTCCTGACCGTCCGGGACATCGTGCATTTTGCCCGCTCGCGCGACATCCTTTGTCAGGGGCGCGGATCGGCGGCCAATTCGGTGGTCTGTTTCTGCCTTGGCATCACCTCGGTCAGCCCGGAAATGGGCACGATGGTGTTTGAACGTTTCGTGTCCGAGGCGCGGGACGAGCCGCCCGACATCGACGTGGATTTCGAACATGAACGCCGCGAAGAGGTGATCCAGTGGATTTATGAACGCTATGGCCGTCACCGCGCGGGCCTCTGCGCCACGGTGATCCATTATCGCGGCAAACGCGCCATCCGCGAGGTAGGCCGCGCCATGGGCCTGACCGAAGACACCATATCCGGCCTCGCCTCACAGCTCTGGGGATTTTTCTCGGCTGACGGGTTAGAGGCGCAGCGCATGCGCGAGATCGGTCTCGACCCCACCGACCGCCGCCTGCAACAGACCATGGCACTGGTCTATGAAATCGTGGGCTTCCCCCGCCACCTGTCCCAGCACGTGGGCGGCTTTATCGTGACCGAGGGGCGGTTGGATGAGCTGGTTCCCATCGAGAACGCCACAATGGAAGACAGGACGGTCATCTGCTGGGACAAGGATGACATCGATTCCTTGGGAATCCTCAAGGTCGACGTGCTCAGCCTTGGCATGCTCACCTGCATCCGCAAGGCGTTCGACCTGATCGGGCAGCACCACGGCACGCAGTATGCGCTTTCGACCCTGCCGCCCGAAGATCCGCGCGTTTATGACATGCTCTGCGCCGCTGACAGCATCGGTGTGTTTCAGGTGGAATCACGCGCGCAGATGAACTTTCTACCGCGCATGCGCCCGCGCAATTTCTATGACCTGGTGATCGAGGTTGCCATCATCCGCCCGGGCCCCATCCAGGGCGATATGGTCCACCCCTATATCCGCCGTCGCAATGGAGAAGAGGAGGTCAGTTTCCCCTCGGACGCACTGGGCGAGGTGTTGGGCAAAACCCTGGGCGTGCCGCTGTTTCAGGAACAGGCGATGCAGATCGCCATCGTTGGCGCGGGGTTCACCCCCGAACAGGCCGACCGCCTGCGCCGGTCGTTGGCAACGTTCAAAAAACACGGCTCGGTCAGCGAGTTTCGCACGCTGTTTCTGGGTGGGATGAAACGCAACGGGTATGAGGAGGATTTTGCCGAGCGGTGCTTTTCTCAGATCGAAGGCTTCGGCTCTTATGGCTTCCCCGAAAGCCACGCCGCCAGTTTTGCGCTGCTGGTCTACGCCAGCGCCTGGATCAAATGCCACCATCCCGGCATCTTTGCTTGCGCCCTGCTAAACTCGCAACCGATGGGGTTCTATGCGCCTGCGCAGATCGTGCGGGACGCGCGCGAGCATGGTGTGCAGGTGCGTCCGGTCTGCATCAACACCAGCTATTGGGACAACGTGATGGAACCCGACGGGCGTGGCGGGTTGGCCCTGCGGCTGGGGTTCCGCCAGATCAAGGGGCTGAGCGAAGAAGACGCCAGTTGGCTCACGGCGGCGCGCGGCAACGGTTATCACGCGGTCGATGACGTTTGGCGCCGGGCCGGTCTGCCCCCATCGGTGATCGAACGGTTGGCCGAGGCGGATGTCTTTGCTGCTTGCGGTTTGAACCGGCGCGAGGCGCTGTGGCAGGCCAAGGCGATCAAGACGGCCAAGCCGCTGCCGCTCTTTGCGCTGGATATGGAAGGCGAGGCGCTGGATGAACCTGCTGCCCATTTGCCCGAGATGACATTGGGCGAGCAGGTGGTCGAGGATTACGTCGCCATGCGCCTCAGCCTCAAGGCGCATCCCGTTGGAATGCTGCGGCATCTTCTGACGCCGGGGGCGGATCAAGTACGCGAATTGCGTCAGGGAAAGCCCAACATCTGATGTTTCTGACGACACGGCGTCGCTGGTGGCGCTAAAGGCGGTTCACCCTAGGGCCGCCAGCCGTTAGAAGGCGCGCAAGAGCAGTAGTCGGAGATCAACCATGACCGCCCCCAAGCCTGTTGTCCTGTGCATCCTGGATGGATGGGGCCTGTCGGATGTGACCGAGGCCAACGCCCCCCATCTGGCCAACACCCCGGCGTTTGATGCGATCATGGAACAAGGCCCGCATGCCAAATTGATCACTCACGGCCCGGATGCAGGCCTGCCCAGCGGACAGATGGGCAATTCGGAAGTGGGGCACACCAACATCGGTGCGGGTCGCGTGGTGGCGATGGATCTGGGGCAGATCGATTTGGCCATCGAGGATGGATCATTCTTTGAAAATGCCGCACTGCTGGATTTCATTGCCAAGCTCAAGGGCACCGGCGGTACCGCTCATTTGATGGGCTTGGTGTCCGATGGCGGCGTACACGGGCATCTGGATCACATCGTGGCAGCCGCTCAGGCGATCACCCAGGCCGGTGTGCCGGTTGCGTTGCACGCCATCACCGATGGCCGCGATGTCGCTCCGAAATCGGCCTATACCTATATCGGTGAGCTGGAAGAGAAGCTGCCCGACGGGGCCAAGATCGTCACCGTTTGTGGCCGCTACTTTGCGATGGACCGAGACAACCGGTGGGAGCGGGTGTCCGAGGCCTACGGTGCGATGATCAAGGCCCAAGGGCGCGAAAGCGGCTCGGCTCATGACGCGGTTACCCGCGCCTACAACCAGTCCGAAACCGATGAATTCATCGTGCCGACTGTTCTGGACGGCTATCAGGGTGTGCAGGATGGCGACGGGTTCTTCTGTCTGAACTTCCGCGCCGACCGGGCTCGCGAAATTCTGGCCGCCATTGGCAAGCCGGATTTCGACGGCTTTGACACCGGCGCGCGCCCCGACCTGACGGCACTGCTGGGGATGGTTGAGTATTCAGACGATCACAACACCTATATGACCACCGCCTATCCCAAGGCCGAGATCGTCAACACCCTGGGCTCCTGGGTGGCCAAACAGGGCAAGCGCCAGTTCCGCCTGGCCGAGACCGAGAAGTATCCCCATGTCACCTTCTTTCTGAATGGCGGCAAAGAGGTGCCCGAGGAAGGCGAAGATCGTTACATGCCAAAGTCGCCCAAGGTGGCGACCTATGATCTGCAGCCCGAGATGTCCTCGGCCGAGGTCACCGAGAAATTCGTCGAAGCGATTGAAGCGGGTTACGACCTGATCGTCACCAACTATGCCAACCCCGACATGGTGGGTCACACTGGCGATCTGGATGCGGCGATCAAGGCATGCGAGGCCGTGGACCAGGGGCTGGCTCAAGTGATCCAGGCGTTGAACAAGGCGGGCGGGGCGATGATTGTGACGGCTGACCACGGCAACTGCGAGAAGATGTTTGACCCGGTCACCGGCGGGCCACATACGGCCCATACGCTTAACCCAGTTCCCGTGGCCCTTGTCGGTGGGCCGGATGGCGCTAAGCTGCGAGACGGGCGGCTGAGCGATCTGGCTCCAACGGTGCTGGAACTGATGGGACTGCCGCAACCGCCCGAGATGACTGGGGAAAGCCTGCTGGCATGAAATTGCGCGCAACACTGTTGGGATTGATGCTCTGGGGCGGTTCTGCTGCCGCAGAGACTGATCCGGCAGACGCGGCGCAGGATGCGGCGCTGTTGCTTGAGCAGGCGGGTGTCGCGCTGAGTGAGGCGGACAGCGCCCGCGATCGGGTGCGCGCGCTGACAGCAACCGTGCAGGCCTATGAGGCGGGATTGGCCGCCATGCGTGATGGCCTGCGCCGGGTGTCCACGCGCGAGGGGCAGTTGACCGCACAGCTGCGCGCCCGCGAGGATGAGATTGCCCAACTTCTCGGGGTTTTGCAGACGATCGAGACGTCAGAGCCCCCGGTCCTGCTGTTGCATCCCGCTGGTCCGATGGGCGCGGCGCGCTCGGCCATGATGCTGGCCGAGGTGACGCCGGGTCTGAACGCGCGGGCGCAGCAGTTGGCACAGGATCTGGACGAAGTGTCGACGCTGCGCACCCTGCAAGAAGATGCGGCGCAGAAGTTGGAATATGGTCTGGCCGGGGTTCAAAAGGCCCGATCCGAGCTGAGCCAGGCCATCGCCAACCGAACCGACCTGCCCAAACGCTTTACCGAAGACCCAGTGCGCACCGCGATCCTGATTTCATCGACCGAGACGCTGGACGGGTTCGCAAGCGGATTGGCCGAGATGGCGGATGGTGAGATATCATCCTCTTCTGCCGACATTTCGGGGCGCAAAGGCGCTTTGGGCCTGCCGGTTCAAGGTTTGGTGCTGCGCCGCGCGGGCGAAGCGGATGCCGCCGGGATCAAACGCGATGGCGTGATCGTAGCAACACGGCCTCGCGCTCTTGTAACCTCGCCTACGGCGGCGACCATTCGCTATCTGGGTCCGCTGCTGGATCTGGGCAATGTGGTCATTCTGGAGCCACAGCCCGACACGCTGTTTGTGCTGTCGGGCCTGCAAGAGGTCTATGGCGAGGCCGGTCAGGTGCTGCCCGAGGGCGCTCCGGTGGGGTTGATGGGCGGTGCAGCGCCGGAAATTGGTGCAATCTTGTCACTAAGCGGTGATGGCACTGGAACTGACCGCACAGAAACGCTCTATATAGAAGTCAGAGAGGGCGGCAGCCCAGTGGACCCCGATGAGTGGTTCCGAACCGACAAGGATGGATAAACGCACATGAAGAAATTCGTGATGGCCGCGCTGGGCGGCACGTTGGCAGGGATTGTCGCGACCACCCAGATCGCAGGCCCGCTTGTGGCACAAGAAGCCAAGAATAACGCAGGCGTCTATGAACAGCTGGATCTGTTCGGCGACATTTTCGAGCGCATCCGCGCGCAATATGTCGAAGAGGTGGACGAAGGCGAACTGATCGAAGCGGCCATTGACGGCATGTTGACCTCGCTGGATCCGCACTCCAGCTACCTTTCGCCCGAGGATGCAACCCAGATGCGGGTGCAGACCCGGGGCGAGTTTGGCGGACTTGGAATCGAGGTCACGCAGGAAGAGGGTTTTGTCAAAGTTGTCTCGCCGATCGACGGCACCCCGGCTGACGAGGCAGGCGTCGAAGCAGGCGATTTCATCACCCATGTGGACGGTGAAAGCCTGTTGGGTTTGACCCTGGACAAGGCGGTTGAGCTGATGCGCGGTCCGGTCGGATCCGAGATCATTATTACCGTTGTGCGCGAAGGCGAGCAGGAGCCGTTCGACGTGTCGATCATCCGCGACACGATCAAACTGACAGCCGTGCGCGCTCGAACTGAAGGCACCAGCGTGGTGCTGCGTGTCACCACCTTTAACGACCAGACTTATCCGAACCTGAAATCAGGTCTCGAAGAGCAGATCGAAGAGGCTGGCGGCATCGACAGCGTCAACGGCATCGTCTTGGACCTGCGCAACAATCCAGGTGGCCTGCTGACCCAGGCGATCAAGGTGTCGGACGCTTTCCTGAATGAGGGTGAGATCGTGTCGACCCGTGGCCGTGACCCAGCGGACGGCGACCGCTTTAACGCTGAACTGGGTGATCTGGCCCAAGGCAAGCCGATTGTTGTTCTGATCAACGGTGGTTCGGCCTCGGCGTCCGAGATTGTGGCCGGCGCGTTGCAGGATCACCGCCGCGCCATCGTGGTGGGTACCAAAAGCTTCGGCAAGGGCTCGGTCCAGACGGTTATGCCGCTGCGTGGGGATGGGGCCATGCGCCTGACTACCGCGCGCTATTACACACCGTCGGGCCGTTCGATCCAGGCGCTTGGCGTGTCGCCAGACATCGTGGTAGAGCAGCCGCGTCGCGCTGCTGCGACCGAGGAAGAGGAAGACGGCAACCGTCGTTCACGGTCCGAGGCCGATTTGCGGGGCAGCTTGAACAACGACAGCCTGTCCGAGGATGAGATCCGCCAGATCGAAGAGGATCGCGCCAAGGCCGAAGCCACAGCAGAACTGCGCGAGCAGGACTATCAGCTGGCCTATGCCATCGACATTCTCAAGGGCCTGTCGGCGCTTGCTCCGGCAGATCGCTGAGCTCTGGGGGCCGGGTTTTCCGGGCCCCGCATGACCAAAGAAAAAGGCCTGCGCGACGTGATGTCGGGCAGGCCTTTTTGGTGCGGATCCAGGCCGCTTACATCGTTTCCAGACAATGCCTGCGAAAGGCGCGTTTCAACATGTCCAACTCGGCGCGCAGCAATTCGACCTCGGCGCGCAGGTCGTCGGACACGGCCTCGCCTGCGATCAACGAGAAATCGCCCAGCTTGGTATCCGTGGCATGGTCGATGATCAGAAAAGTCTGCACCCCGTCCGCCACCGCATGCTGCGGAATCGTTATCTTGATGTCCCAATAGCTGCTGTCGCCGCCCTCGACCAACTCTACCTCTTCGAGGATCTGATCCAGGTAGGTCACGCGAATATCGGGGCGTTTGCCGGTGGTCGGCGCGCCGGTAATGCGCCCTTCCCACATGCCGTTGCGCAGGCGAATTTTGGTCAGCGTCAGGTCGCTCATGCAAGGCCCTCCTACAAGGCGGCGCGCCGGTGGCGGCAGAATGTCAGGTCTCGGATGATGACCTGATTCATGTCGGGTGCTTCGAAAATCAGGTCGAGCCAAACTTTTTCGATGCGTTTTTCATTCAGGCGTGAATAGGCCAGATCAAATTCGACCATCACATCCTGTTCGTTCAGTGGCAATTCGCGCACAACCTGTTCGGTGTTGGGGCCATGTTTGATGTTCAGGCGGGCAAAGATCTCGAGCGGTTTTTCAGCTTCGATGATCGTGTCTATGCGCAACAGATGTGCACGGGTCATCCCCTGCGCGGCCTCGGGCGGCAGGTCGATCACCAAAGATAAGAATGAACCGTCGAATTTGAAAACATCCATGCGCAGGCCAAAGGGGGCCAGATCCGCCTCGCGTGTGTTGCGTAATTGGCGCAGGGTGAGTTCCGAGAAATCGCAGTCGTGAAACAGCGTCACCTCCTCGCCCAGCTTCGAACGCGATGGGGCTGATGAGATACCCAAGACGGGCAGAGGCCCGCGCCACACCTCAGGGCGCCAGGACCAATCGGTGCCGTGAGGCTTGGGGAAATAGGATGAACCGATCAGGGGTAAGGCCAGACGGCCGTCCGCCTCGTGGATCAGGCGATCCAGATGAGCGCGCAGCCCACGCGCCTGGTTTCGCTGCGTCCGCAGGGTCGAAAGCGAGGTCGTCGCTGCGGTTCTTGCAGCGCGCCGCCACCGCCGAAGCGACCGCAAGTGAAACAACTGATCCAGTACCCTGCCCATAATCCATCCATCGCGTGTTTGGCCGCGTTCCAGATCCTGTTTACCCTCAGGTCGTTAATCAAAGAAAGCCAATAGCTGGATTCGAAGGAATTTTTTCCACGGGTGGGCAACAATTAACCTAGGGTTTGATTGTGCTGGCCTTGCGGGTCTTGTCGGCCAGATCGGACAGGATCAGCGCGCCTTTGTTGTTCAGGGCGGGGCTGCCAGCGTTGGCATAAAGCGCCAGACCGACCAGTTGGCCATTCACCACAAAGGCGGATCTCCAGTGTTCCGGGCTTGCGCCGTCGACCTCGTGCCCGTCGCCTTTGAGGCGGACAAAAGGCAGGCCGCCGCGCGTTTGCTGGTCAAGGACCGTAGCAGGGGCGGCGGATGTGGCCAATCCCTTGACCGTTGGTTGACTTGTGTCGTCGGTGCTGACGGCCGTGACCGTGATCACGGCGAGATCCTGGGATGCGGAAAAGCCGCGCATACCCAAGGCGTCGCAACGGGCCAACATGGCAAAGCTTTCGGTTGCGCGAACCCGCACTGATCGTTCGTCCACGCAATAGCCGAACGGGGCCACCAATTGGACATTGCCCGCCGCCAATGAGGCACGGGTGACCTGCTCTTTGGGCGTGGCGGCAAAGGACAGCGCCCCGATGGGTTGGCAAGCCGAGGTCAGCGCAAGACTGGCGCCGACCATTGCGGCCTTAGAGGTCCATGTATTCATGTTTTTCCGATTTTCCGCCGGGGTGGGTCACCGCCCCTTTGTAGGTTTCGCCTACCAGCTGCGCGTATTTCCACAGCGCGCCAGAGGCATAAATTGTCTCGCGCGGGCCGCTCCAAGCGGCCTTGCGGGTGGCGAGCTCTTCGTCTGTCAGATCGACCGAGAGTGTACCGGTGATGGCGTTGATGGTGATCATGTCGCCGTCCTTTAGCAGGGCGACCGGTCCGCCGTGTGCTGCTTCGGGTCCGACGTGACCCACGCAGAAACCGCGGGTCGCGCCGGAAAAGCGCCCGTCAGTTATGAGCGCAACTTTCTTGCCCATTCCCTGACCGGACAGCGCGGCCGTGGTTGCCAACATCTCGCGCATTCCTGGTCCGCCCGAGGGACCTTCGTTACGGATCACGATCACGTCGCCTTCTTTGTAGGCGCGCTGCTGTACCGCATCAAAGGCGTCCTGTTCGCATTCGAACACACGCGCGGGGCCGGTAAACACGATGTCCTCATCCGCCATGCCGGCGATCTTCACGATTGCACCTTCGGGCGCCAGATTGCCCTTCAGGCCGACAACGCCGCCGGTTGTCGACAGGGGTGTTTCCACCGGATAGATTACGCGCCCATCAGCGGCGCGATCGATCTTTGCCAGTTCCTCGCCAACGGTCTGACCGGACGCGGTCATGCAATCCTCGTGCAGCAGCCCGGCCTTGGACAGCTCTTTCATCACCACGGGAACGCCGCCTGCCTCATACAGGTCCTTGGCCACGTACTGACCACCGGGTTTAAGGTCGACGAAATAGGGCGTGTCGCGGAAAATCTCGCAGACGTCATCCAGGAAGAAGTCGATCCCGGCCTCATGCGCCATCGCGGGCAGGTGCAGACCTGCGTTTGTCGAACCGCCCGTGCAGGCCACGATCCGGGCCGCGTTTTCCAGCGATTTGCGCGTGACGATGTCACGGGCGCGGATGTCTTTCTCGATCAAGTTCATAACCGCCTCGCCCGAGGCAATCGAATAGTGATCGCGGCTTTCATAGGGAGCAGGTGCGCCCGACGAGTTGAAGAGAGCCAACCCGATCGCCTCGGACACGCAGGCCATTGTGTTGGCGGTGAACTGCCCGCCACATGCCCCGGCCGAGGGGCAGGCGACCGCTTCAAGCTTTTCCAGCTCGCAGGTGGTCATGTGCCCGGCCTGATGCTGACCGACGGCCTCGAACACGTCTTGGATGGTCACATCCTTACCGTCGATACGACCCGGCAGGATCGATCCGCCATAGATGAACACGGATGGCACGTTCAGTCGGATCATCGCCATCATCATGCCCGGCAGGGATTTGTCGCAACCTGCCAGCCCGACCAACGCATCATAGCTGTGACCGCGCATGGTCAGCTCGACGGAATCCGCAATCGCCTCACGCGAGGCGAGAGAGCTGCGCATCCCTTCGTGTCCCATTGCGATCCCGTCAGTAACCGTGATGGTGTTGAATTCACGCGGGGTGCCGGACGCGCCTTTGACACCCAGTTTGACAGCCTGCGCTTGACGGCTGAGCGCGATGTTGCAAGGCGCGGCCTCGTTCCAGCAGGTGGCGACCCCGACCAAAGGCTGATGGATCTCGTCATCGCTCAGCCCCATGGCATACAGGAACGCGCGGTGCGGCGCGCGTTCTGGCCCTTCGGTGACGTGTCGGCTTGGCAGTTTGGTCTTGTCGAACTTGCGACGTAGCATGGCTGGCCTCCCTGAATTTCCCCTCAAATTTGAAATACCTGCCTGTGAATAACCGCACAAGGGCAGCACAAAACTGTTCGTGTACAATCCTTGTAATCGAAGGGGCCAATGCTTACCGTTCAGAACTCGGTGACAGTGGAATATCCGCGCCTTGCCGTGGATCAATTCATCTGAGACGAGGGCCGGGTCATGGAACCCACGTTGTTTTCATTTATTTGGAAATATTCGAAAAAACAGCAATTTGTTCTGCTGCTTTTGACAATCGTTTCGTTCCCCTTTCTTTACATCTCGTTAGAGCTGCCCAAGCGGATCATCAACGATGCCATCGGGTCGACCACTGACATGGTATCGGTGTGGGGCTATGACCTGACCCAGATCCAGTATCTGCTGGTTCTGTGTTTCGCCTTTCTGGCCACGGTCATCGCCAGCGGTTTCATGAAGATGCGGATCAACACCATGAAGGGCGTGTTGTCCGAACGCATGCTGCGGCGGTTGCGATTCAAGCTGATCAGCCGGATGATGCGGTTCCCCAAACCCTATTTCGCGACCACCAGTCAGGGTGAGCTGGTGTCGATGATCACGTCCGAGGCCGAACCGATGGGCGGGCTGATGGGCGATGCCATCGCGCAGCCGGTATTCCAGCTGGGGCAGATGCTGACCATCGTCACCTTCCTGTTCATGCAAAGCGTGTGGTTCGGGCTGGCTTCGGTCGCGTTGATCCCATTGCAGGCCTGGCTGATTCCGATGCTGCAGCGGCAGATCAACCTGCTGAACAAGTCGCGCATCCAAGAGGTGCGCAAGCTCAGCTCGGAAATCGGAGAAAGCGCTGCTGGTATCTCGGATCTGCGGGCCAACGGCGGATGGCGTTATCGTCTGGCGCAGTTCACCGAGCGTCTGGGGCGGCTTTTCGATATCCGGTTCAGGATCTATCAGAAGAAATTCTTCATGAAGTTCCTCAACAACCTGATCACCCAGATGACCCCGTTCCTGTTCTATTCGGTCGGCGGCTATCTGGCGATCAAGGGTGAGATTACGGTGGGCGCTCTGGTCGCCGCCCTGGGGGCGTACAAGGATCTGTCGAGCCCTTGGAAGGAACTGCTGACCTACTACAATCAGGTGCAGGACATGTCGCTAAGGTGGGAAATCGTGACCGAGCGTTTTGCACCGCGCAACATGATCCCGGACGAACTGTTTGAAGGTGAACCCAACGAAATTCCGCGTTTGGCGGGTGATATTGAGCTGAAGAACGTCACGGTGCTGGACAACGACGGGAACACCGTTCTTGAGGACCTGAACCTGACCATCCCACCCGGCGCAAGGGTGGCGATTCAATCAACCAAAGCCAGCGAACGCACCGCCATGGCGCAGCTGTTGACGCGCGAAATCCTACCTGCGCGGGGCGAGGTTTTGCTGTCGGGCCACAATATCGAGGATTTGCACCAAGCGGTGATCGCAGCCCGCATCGGCTATGCTCATTCGCGTCCCTATCTTTTTGACGGCACGTTGGGAGACAACCTGCTGATGCCCCTGCGCACACATCCCCACTATGCCCCTGATGTTTTGCGCCGACCCACAAAGAAGCAGATCGAGGCGGTGCGCGCGGGCAACAGCCCAGATTCGCTGGACGAGGATTGGCTTGATCCTGGCCTTGCCGGGCTGACCGACGGTGATCAGATCCGGGATTGGTGGTTCAAGCTGGTCGAAGCCATGGGCATCGACGAATTCATGTTCCGCCGCACCCTGCGCTCGCGGTTTGATCCCACATTGCATTCGGCGCTGGCTGGTGAAATCGTGGCGATCCGTGGCAAAGTTTCCGAGCGGCTGAAAGAACGAGGGCTGGACGATGCAGTGTTCCGGTTTTCGCCTGACAAGTTCAACCCTGCTGTGCCCTTGGGCGGCAACCTGCTGTATGCTGCGCCCGCACGCGAGATCACCCAAGAGAAGCTGGCCAAGGATGGTCGGTTCATGGTGATGCTGCGGGATCAGGGATTGGCGGATGATGCGCAGGCTATCTCGCTTGGCGTTATCGACATGTTGCGACAAACCTTTGGCCGCGACGGTATGAACCACCCGCTGTTTCTGCGTTTGGGGTTGGATGAAGAGACATATCTGAAGCTGCTCGAAATCGCTGATCGGATCGACGCCAAAGGCGAAGAGATGCTAAGTGACGAAGACCGTGCTTTGGTTGTCACCGTGCCGTTCCTGCTGACTGCGGAACAGATTGGGCCCAGCTTTCCGCAAGAATACAAGGACCGCATTCTGGCGATCCGGCAGAGCAAGTCTGCCGTCCTGCGTGATTTGGTGGGCGGGGATTTTGTGCCCGTGTCCGAGGACGCTTATGTGCCGCGTCTGACAGTGGTGGAAAATGCGCTCTTTGGTCGGGTGTCATTGATGGCCGGCGCCAAGGCGGATGAGATCGAGGATCTGGTGGCCGAGATTTTGGTCGAAGCAGGGCTGCGACGTCGTATTGCCACGATCATCTACGATCTGCCTGCTGGACTGGGCGGGACCAACCTGCCGACCGTGTTTCAGGAACGTGCAGCCTTTTCCAGGGCTGGGATCAAACGGCCTGATGTTTTGGTGTTGGATCAGGCGCTGGCCAGCCATGACAGTCAAAGCCGACTACGTACGCGGCAAAAGTTGCGAGAGCTGCTGCCCAAGTCGATCATGATCTTTATGGAGGACAACTTCGCTCATCCCGAGGCATATGACTTGTTCATCGAAATCGAGGACGGGCGCATCGACGGCGTGTCCCGCTCGGTTGGTGAACTGGATCAGGGCGGTGCCGCCGATCTAAGCCGTAAATTGAACATCATTGCGTCGACCGAATTGTTCGCCAAGCTTGACGCCCGCAATCAACGTTTGTTGGCGTTTTCGGCGCAGTGGTACGATGTGGCCGCCGACCAGGTTGTTTTCTCGGAAGGCCAAGCGCCGGATGCCGCCTATCTGTGCCTATCCGGCAAAGCCGAGCTGCGCTGGCCGGTGGGACAGGACAACGACGGTCGTGCGATTTCGGTTGTCGAGCCGGGGCGCCTGATCGGGGATTTGTCGATCATCACACGCGAGCCGCGCCCCTTTGATCTGATCGCGAAAGAGGATAGCGCGTTCTTGCGCATAGGGGCCGAGGAATTCCGTGCCGTGATCGAAAGCGATGCCACAGTCGCAGTGAGCCTTTTGGAAACTGTTGCCGATCATCTGGTTGAGGCCGCGGCCTTTATGCGGGCGCAAAATATCAACCTTGCAGATTTCACCAACCCAGACGGGACGCCGGTGCCCATGGATCTGATCAACAGGCAAGACGATGCTTGAACGCGCCTATGCACCACATGAACAACTCGTCGGCCCCGGCCGCGCGCATTCGCAGTTGTGGAAGTTGCTGGTTGGCCTGCTGTCAATTGGTCTGTTTGTGTTTGCCTTGAACACGCTTCTGCTTGGCGCGATGGCAGGGACTGGATCCGATGCCTGGGCCCAAAGTGTTCTGACAGGCGGTTCGCCCGCGGCGATGTATATCTTGCTGGGTAGCTTTGGGTTCGTGACCCTGGCCGTCGCACTGGCAGCGAAACAACTGCAACGCCGCAGCCTGAGCAGCATCATCGGCCCGACGCAGCAGACGCTGGTGCAATTCTGGAGCGTCCTGCGCATTCTGCTGATCCTGTGGATCGTGGTGCTGATCCTGCCCCCGTACGACATGGGCGCCCCACTGGAAAGCAACCTGTCGCTTGCGACCTGGCTGGTGCTGCTCCCCCTGTCTGTGTTGGCTGTTCTGGTTCAAGTCAGCGCCGAGGAAATCCTGTTTCGTGGCTACATTCAGCAATCGTTGGCGGCCCGATTTCGCAGCCCGCTGATTTGGATGGTTCTGCCCTCTGCCCTTTTTGCTCTTGGTCATTACGTGCCCAGTGAGGCCGGAGAGAATGCGGTTCTTATTGCAGTCTGGTCCGGTGTATTTGGTCTTCTCATGGCTGACCTGACAGCGCGCTCTGGGACATTGGGACCTGCAATTGCGCTGCATCTCTTCAATAACATGATTGCGCTCTTGTTCATCTCGCTCCCCGACAGTCTGAATGGTCTTTCGCTGTATCTGGTTCCATATGAGATGTCAGACACCGATCACTTGCGATCCTGGCTCATGGCAGACTTTGCGATGATGCTTGTGGCCTGGCTTGCGGCACGTCTTGCGTTGCGCCGCTGATTGCATTTCCTGACGCGGCGTCTTATCTGGGCACAGTGCAGCATCAGAAGGTTCCGATATGAACTGGATCACCAACTACGTCCGGCCCCGGATCAACTCTATCTTTTCGCGCCGCGAAGTGCCCGAGAACCTCTGGCACAAATGCGATGAATGCGGGTCGATGCTGTTCCATCGCGAACTGGCCGACAACCTGAACGTTTGCACCGAATGTGATCACCACATGGCGATCACCCCGCGTGCGCGGTTCAAAGGCCTGTTTGACGGCGGTATTTTTACCGAAGTCGATGTGCCCGAACCCACCACCGATCCTTTGCAGTTCCGTGATCAAAAGAAATATCCCGACCGAATGAAGTCGGCGCAGAAATCCACGGGCGAGAAAGAGGCGATGCTGGTCGCCCTGGGCGAAATCGGCCGCACCCCGATTGTGGCAGCGGCGCAAGACTTCTCGTTCATGGGCGGTTCGATGGGCATGTATGTGGGCAACGCCATCATCGCTGCCGCCGAAAAAGCGGTTGAGCTCAAGCGCCCGCTGATCCTGTTTTCCGCCGCTGGCGGCGCGCGGATGCAAGAGGGTATCCTGAGCCTGATGCAGATGCCACGCACCACCGTTGCAGTGCAGATGCTGAAAGAGGCGGGACTTCCCTATATCGTTGTCCTGACCCACCCCACCACCGGCGGCGTGACCGCGTCTTATGCGATGCTGGGGGACGTTCATATCTCGGAACCCAACGCGTTGATCTGCTTTGCCGGTCCTCGTGTGATCGAGCAAACAATTCGTGAAAAACTGCCCGAAGGGTTCCAGCGCGCTGAATATCTGCTGGATCACGGCATGCTGGACCGCGTGACCAAACGCACCGAAATGCGCGAAGAGCTGATCACGATCACCCGTATGCTGATGAACCAGCCCCCCGCCGTCAAAGGCGACCTGCCCGCGCCCGAGCCCGAGGTTGTGGAGGAAGCCGAGGCAGAGGCCCCAGCGGACGAGGCAGCCAAGGAATGACCGCCCCCACGTCGGACGTCATCCTGGACCGGATGATGGCGCTGCACCCCAAGATCATTGACCTGACCTTGGACCGCGTCTGGCGTTTGCTGGAGGCGCTGGACAACCCACAGACCAAACTGCCCCCGGTGATCCATATCGCGGGCACCAACGGCAAGGGCTCGACCCAGGCCATGATCCGCGCAGGCCTTGAAGGGGCAGGTCTGACCGCGCATGCCTATACCTCGCCGCATCTGGCACGGTTTCACGAGCGTATCCGCTTGGCCGGAGAGCTGATTACTGAAGAGCACCTGACGCAGGTGCTGGATGAATGCTACGTTGCCAACAACGGCATCGACATCACCTATTTCGAGATCACCACCGTCGCGGCACTGCTGGCCTTTGCCCGCGCACAAGCCGATTACACATTGCTTGAGGTCGGCCTGGGCGGACGTCTGGACGCCACCAACGTGATCGACAAACCGGCGCTGACCCTGATCACACCGGTGTCCATCGACCACGAGCAGTTTCTGGGTAACACCCTGGCCAAGATCGCCGCGGAAAAGGCCGGGATCATCAAACGTGGCGTGCCCGTCATTGTCGGCCCGCAGCCTGACGAGGCGATGGAGGTGATCGAAGACACCGCCACCCGTCTTGGCGCGCCGCTGATTGCCTATGGTCAACACTGGCATGTGCACCGTGAAAACGACCGGTTGATCTATCAGGATGAAACCGGGCTGCGTGATCTGCCACTGCCCAACCTGCTGGGCGCACACCAGATCCAAAACGCAGGCGCTGCCCTGGCCGCCTTGCGCCACCTGAACCTGGGCGATGCCGCCTATGAGGCCGCCGTTACGGACGCCGAATGGCCCGCCCGCATGCAGCGCCTGAAAACCGGCCCGCTGGTTGATGCCGCACCCGAGGCTGAGCTGTGGCTGGATGGCGGCCACAACGCCGCCGCTGGTCAAGCGATTGGCGATCTGCTGCAAGGGTTGCCCAAACGCCCGACCCATCTGATCTGTGGGATGCTGAACACCAAGGACGTGACCGGCTATCTACGCCCACTGGCGGCTCAGGCTGACACGCTCACCGCCGTTTCAATCCCAGGTGAAGCCAACACGCTCTCGGCCGAAGACACAGCTGCCGCGGCGAAGTCGGTCGATTTTCCGGCCAGCACGGCGGAAACGGTGCTGGATGCGCTCCAAGCGATCACCGCCCAAGATCCGCATGCACGTGTCCTGATCTGTGGTTCGCTCTACCTGGCTGGGAACATCCTGCGCGACAACGGCTGACCCTGCACACAGGGCCGGCTCTCTTCTTCTTGCCAAAAACATCCCGGGGGAGTCGCAAAGCGACGGGGGCAGAGCCCCCTTACTGCCCCCAATCCTTGTCCTGCATCTCACGCAGGCGCGAGGCGGTGCGTTCAAATTCAAACGTACCTTCACCTTCCAGATACAGCATTTCGGGCTGGGCAGCGGCGGAACAAATCAACCGTACTTGCGCCTCGTAAAGCGCATCGATCAAGGTGACGAAGCGCTTGGCTTCGTTGAAGTTGTTGCGCGACAAGGTTGGGATATCATCCAGCATCAGCACCTTGACCGCCTCGGCCACGGCCAGATAATCCCCCGGACCCAGCATCTTGCCACACAGATCGTAAAACGACGCCCGGGCTATCCCATTACGGAACGCAGGCAATGTCACGTCGCGCCCCTTGACCCGCAGGATCAGTGGCTCTGCTGCACCGCCCGTTAGATCGGTCCAGATCGCGTTCATCTCGGCCCGCGCTTCGGGACCAATGGGCGAGAAATAGACCTGCGATCCCTCCAGCCGGTTCTGGCGATAGTCGGTGGGGCTCACCATTTCCCAGGTGACCATTTTTTCTTTGATCAATTGGATGAAGGGCAGGAAAAGTTGGCGGTTCAGCCCGTTCTTGTACAGATCATCGGGGATGCGGTTCGACGTTGTGATGACCACAACGCCCGCATCAAACAGCGCCTCGAACAGGCGGCCCACGATCATGGCATCGGTGATGTCGGTGATCTGCATCTCGTCAAAGGCCAGCACCCGCACAGATTTGACGACCTCACCCACCACCGGTTTCAGGGCATCTTCGATCCCGTTTTGGCGTGCTTCATGCATGCCCGCGTGGATTTCCTGCATGAAGGCGTGGAAATGCACGCGGCGCGAGGGGACATCCCCCAGCGTATCAACGAACATATCCATCAGCATCGACTTGCCGCGACCGACGCCGCCCCACAGGTACAGCCCCTTGGGCGGCGGCGGGGCCTTGCGAAAGAACCCGCGTTTGACCGGCGTCATGACAGCGGTGCGGATGCGCTCGAACTCGGGCAGAACAGCCTCTTGTGCGGGGTCCGCGTTCAGGGTCCCATCAGCGACACGCGCGGCATAGAGCGAAGAAACAACAGTCATTTTGCACCCATAGCGCGCCGATCCGAGGTTTGAAAGAAGCCTGCTGCTGCCAACACATCAAAATTGGTTAACTGTGTGCTCAAATCTCCTGAATTGACTGGACAGGCGATCCGGCTAATTTGCCTTGTTAAGTCAAACGGAGGTCCAGATGACCCGCGCGCCCAGTCTGTTCACCCCTGTGCTGCTCGTCAGCTGCGCCATCATCATCGTCAGCTTTGCGATCCGTGGGTCCTTTGGCGTGTTCCAAATCCCGATTGCCGAAGAATTCGGCTGGCTTCGGACTGACTTCTCGCTGGCCATTGCAATCCAGAACCTGGCCTGGGGCATCGGGCAGCCGATTTTCGGAGCCATTGCCGAAAAGATCGGGGACCGAAAGGCGATCATCTTGGGGGCGATTATGTACGCCGCCGGTTTGGTCCTGTCCGCTTGGTCGGTGACACCGCTGGAGCATCAGATTTATGAATGGCTGGTTGGCTTTGGCATCGCGGGCACCGGGTTTGGCGTTATCCTGGCCGTGGTGGGGCGCGCCTCGTCGGAGGAAAACCGCTCGATGTCGCTGGCGGTTGTGACCGCTGCGGGCAGCATTGGGCAGGTGATCGGGGCACCCACGGCGGAATGGATGCTGGGCTTTCTGACCTGGCAGCAGGTCTTTATCGTCTTCGCCTTTGTGATCCTGTCGATCATTCTGCTCTTGCCTCTGATGCGCTCGCCTGAGCCTGTCAGCAAACAAGACCTGCAAGAGAGCATGGGTCAGATCCTGACCAAGGCGTTCAAGGATCCATCATATACGCTGATTTTCCTGGGCTTCTTCAGTTGCGGATATCAGCTGTCTTTCATAACGGCGCATTTCCCGGCTTTCGTGACCGAGATGTGCGGGCCGATCGAACCGGGTAGCATCCTGCACGGGATGGGCGTAACCACGACCTCGGGTCTGGGGGCGCTTGCGATCTCTCTGGTGGGGCTGGCAAACATCGGCGGGACTCTGATGGCGGGGTGGGCCGGGAACCATTTCCCGCGCAAATACCTGCTGGCGGGCATCTATACGGGACGTACTGTGATCGGTGCGCTGTTCATCCTGTTGCCGATTACGCCGCTGTCAGTGGTCATATTCTCGATCACGATGGGCTCCTTGTGGCTGGCAACCGTGCCGCTGACATCCGGTTTGGTCGCGCATCTTTACGGGGTGCGCTATATGGGGACACTGTACGGGTTTGTGTTCCTGAGCCACCAGTTGGGCGGTTTCCTTGGCGTGTGGCTGGGCGGCCGGATGTATGATCTCTATGGCGACTACACGATGGTCTGGTGGATTGGCGTCGCAATTGGCGCGTTCAGTGCGATCGTCCACTTGCCCATTCGCGAAAACCGTCCTGTCATGGCGGCGCAGGCCTAAAGGCCAGTTACAATGCAAAGGGTGAGCGCTTCCATTTTTCGGGGGTGCTCCCGCCCGTCGTCAATGCCCCTTGCGGGACATCTCCTCCCGTTGGGCCAGGCTCAGGCGGGCTTTGCCCGCATGAGCCTGGCCCCTGCCGTCCGCAGGACGCAAGGCCGATAGGCCGCGCAGGAATTTTGGGACAGTAGGAAAGTGGTCAAGACAGGCAGGCCCCCCGGCTCAGTTCAACCCTTCGTTCAAGCGCTCGCCAAGAATTTCCAGAACTTCATCTGTGTGAGTATAGGTCAAGCCGTGGCCCGCATCCGCAATCACCTCTTGGCGGGTCGAGCGACTCCATTCCGTCAGTTTGCCCATAGCCGACAGCGGGATCACCGCATCATTGCGCCCCCAGATCGCCAAAACAGGCACGCCCGCTTGGTGAATGGCCCGGTGTTCGTCCTTGAGCTCTCGTCCAAGAACGCCCCTGAGGCTGGACAAGACAGCGGATGCGAAGCCTTGATATTCCAACTCGCGCAACTGCAGGTCGGTGATGTCCGGAACCGAACTTGGCATGTCTCGCTCGGCCTCCACTTCTTTTTGATGTCGTGCCGGGAAGAACGCCATCATCAGCCAATCTCCCACCAGGGGCGTGCGGCGAATGATCTGCGCCAGGCGTCCCGTGGCCATGGACATCCCTGCAGGAGCCAACAGAACCAAAAGCCTGACCATGTCGGGGTGTTTGGCCGCAAAGCAGGTCGAAATCGCGCCCCCCATGGAATAGCCGATCAGGGTGAAATCCTCGGTTACTTCTTGGGTGTTCAAAAGCTCTTCGAGCTGCTGCACGAAAAATGCGTCGGTTTGCGCGCCATCAGGCCGGTCCGAATAGCCCCGACCGTAAAGGTCATAGGTCAGCACCCGATACCCCATGGCAGACAGCCCGGCCGCCAGCCCCTGCCAGACAAATGAGGGTGTCGTCAGCCCATGAACGCAGACAGCAATCGGGCCACGCACGGGACCGTGCCACTGATAGTGGGTGATGCCCCTAGACAGTTCGACGAACGCGCCCGGTGCGTTTTGTCTGCATTCCGCGCCCATGACCTTTCGCCGCGCCTCGATCGCAAAGGGCACGACAATGATCAGCGAAACAAGGACAACCAGAAAAACAATCAACGCTTATGCCACTTCTCCAGGATATAGCGGCTTGTCATCAAATCCAGATGGGCGCCGCCACCATTCTTGAACAGGGTAATCTCATCTAGGCTGCTCGAGAAAGCATTAAGATCGTAATAATCCGCGATCAGATCGTCGTGGGTGATCGTGCCCTCGGCCAGGGGAATCTTGATTTCTCCGATGTGATCGACCGTGGTGTCGAAACTGTCGACAAAGATCCGCGCGCGGCGAAGGGCTTCGTTGTCGGCCTCGCGCATGTCGGGCCGATAGGCACCGATCAGGTTCAGGTGCTGGCCCGCGCGCAGCCATTCGCCCCTGATCACCGGTTCGGTCGACATGGTGGCGCTGACGATGATGTCGGCGTTGTTCACCGCCTGAGCCAGGTCATCTGCGACTTCGACGCCGTCCAGGGATTTTGCCAGCTCTTCGGCCTTGGATCGAGTCCGGTTCCAGAGGCGTATCTTGGCGTTGGGATATCCACGGCCAAAGGCCTCACATAGTGAGAGCCCGACCGTCCCGGCTCCGACAATCAAAACCTCGCGGCTGTCGGGGTTGGCCAGCTTCAAAGCGCCCAGCAGGCTGTCACCGGCTGTTTTCCACTTGGTCACCAGGTGAAAGTCGATCAATGCCGAAAGGGTGCCGTCGCCATCATCAAACAGGTTCACGGCCCCATTGATCATCGGGTTGCCAGATTGCGGATTGCGCGGGAAAACGGTGGCCGTCTTTACTGCCATGCCCAGCCCGTCGATCCAGGCCGCGCGTGACAGCAGCGTGTCGGGATCGCGATAAAGAAATGTGTCGCCGATTTCCGCTTTGGGCAGGTTGTGCCCATCGGCCAGCGCTTGCGTCAGTTCGATCCAATCCAGGTTCGCTTCGCCTTCGGCAAAGGGGATATGGGTGATGGTGCTCATACCGCCTCGCTTTCCGTCAACAGACCCTCGGCCACCAATCGTTCGGCCCAGCCTTGGGGGCCGTCGAACAGGTGGGTCTGCCAGCCTCGGGCCTGCGCTGCGTTGATATTGTCGATCCGGTCGTCTGCAAACAAGAGCGTTGCGGGATCCAGCCCGCAATCCCGCTCGACCGCCTCATAGATCGGTGCATGCGGTTTTACCATCTGCATCCGGCCCGACACGTAGAGACGATCAAACTCGTTCAGAAAGGGATAGACGGTGGTGGCATAGTCAAAGTTCTGTACGCCAAAGTTGGTCAATGCATAAACCGGAATGGACCGTTTGCGCAGCGCCTTCTGCAGGCGCACCGATTGTGGGATCTCGGGCGAGGCTAGCTCGATCCACTTGTCATGCCACATGCGGATCTCATCGCGCCATTCGGGATACTTTTCAGCCCAGTCATAGATGGTGTCGGTAAAATGATGTCCCTGATCGACCAGATCATTCATCCCATGCAGATCAACCTCTGCGAACATGGCGCGTCGGCGCTCCTCACCGATGATCTGGTCATAATATCGCTCGGGTTGCCACTCGATCAGCACGTTGCCGATGTCGAAAATCACTGCGTTTATCGCCAAGTTTCAAAGTCCTGCTCAATCTGTCTGCCGGATACATCTGGCACCCAACCTCTCGATCACGAGAGAAGCAAGACACTGGCCAATGATCAAGCCACGATTGCGAATGAGCGCGCCCGCAGCGCGTCGGGGCTTGCCCCGACGCGCTGCCAGGCCCAACGGAAAGAGTAGCATCTGTGATGCTGCTCTGACGGGCGGGAGCCTTTCCCTTTATCGGCGCGCCGCTCGCAATTCGCGCTCCAACGAGTCCAAAAACCGAGAGCGGTCGGCTTTGGTGAACCCCTTGCCACTACCGCCCGCGCCCAAGGGGTTGGCAGCGCGCAGATCGGCCATCAGATCGCGCATCGCCAATTGTTGACCGATGTTGGCTTGCGTGAAGGCTTCGCCATTGTGGCGCAGCACCCGTGCGCCAGCCTCGATGCATTTGGCCGCCAGCGGAATGTCCCCCGTAACAACGACATCACCGGGTCCACAGCGTTCAGCGATCCACATGTCGGCCACATCCGCGCCCTCGGCCACGATTACCGTCTCGACCAGCGGGTTCTGCGATGGCCGCAGCCCGCCGTTGGATACAACATACATCTGCACCCGATGTCGGGTCGCGACTTTCTCCGCCTCGGCCTTAACCGGACACGCGTCACCATCGATGTAAAGCGCGGTCACGTCTCCGCCTTCTTGTCAGCCGATTTCGCCTTTGTAGAGCGCTTGACCTTGAATTCCTCGGGGATCGGCATCCGGTTGAACGCGTCTAGACCTGCGACCTTATAGGCCTCGGCCAAAGTCGGATAGTTGAAGGTGTTCTGGACAAAATAGTCCACTGTCCCCTTCAGATTCATCACCGCTTGTCCGATGTGGATCAGCTCGGTCGCGCCTTCGCCCACGATCTGAACCCCCAGAACGCGCCGTGTCTTGAGACTGAGCAGCATTTTCAGCATCCCGTGCTCCAGGCCCATTATGTGCCCACGCGACGTTTCGCGGAAGCGGCCCACGCCGACCTCATAGGGAATGCCACGCTCTTTCAGCTCTTCTTCGGACATGCCGCAGGTGGACATCTCGGGCACCGAATAGATGCCATACGGATACCAGGGGCTTTCCGGTAGGGTCGGCGTTTCCAGGGCATGACAGGCCGCTACGCGCCCCTGCTGCAGCGAGGTCGAGGCCAGCGAGGGGTGCCCGATCACATCGCCGGTGGCATAGATGTGTGGCACGGATGTCTGATAGGTCTTGCGATCCACTTCGATGCGGCCGCGATGGTCTGTTTCCAACCCGATGGCGTCCAGATTGAGTGCATCCGTGGCCCCCATGCGACCGGCTGCGAAGAGCAGCATTTCACCGCGCACGTGTCGCCCGTTTTCAAGGCTGACCTCGACATGGGTTCCCGCGTCTTCGATTTTTTCAACCGGCGATCCAAGGCGCAGATCGACACCGTTCTCCCGGATCTGATGGGTGAATTCGTGGATCAATGTCCGGTCGATGAAGTCCAGGAAGCTGTCACGCGGTTCGATCAGGGTCACGCGCACGTCAAGCGCCGAGAACATGGTGGCATATTCCACCCCGATCACACCCGCACCGATCACCACCAGAGAGCGGGGGATTTCTTCCATTTCAAGGAAATGATCGCCATCAACCACGGTTTTGCCGTTGAACGGCACATAGTCCGGGCGGTACGTCTTGGTGCCCGTCGCGATCAGAAACTTGGCCGCGGTCAGGCGTGTGGTTTCACCCGCTTCGGTGGCCACTTCGACCTCGCTCGGGCCAACAAACTTGGCACGCCCGTTCAGCGTGTCGACGTGGTTGCGGTTGAACTGGTGTTCCAGCACGTCGACCTCGTGATCGAGGGTCATGTGCAGGCGCGCTTTCAGGTCTTCGGCGTGAATCTCATCCTTGACCCGGTACGAGCGGCCATAAAAGCTGCGCTCGCGCCAGCCCGACAGGTTCAACACTGTCTCTCGCAGGGTCTTGGACGGGATCGTGCCGGTGTGGACGGAGACGCCGCCCAACCGGTCCTTGCGGTCGATCACCAGCACCCGACGTTTCAGCTTGCCCGCCTGGATCGCGGCGGCCCGGCCTGAGGGGCCGGACCCGATGATGATCAGATCATAGTCGAACTCAGCCACGGATCAGGCCCCGTAGAGTGCTTCGGCGTGGAAGATCACGTGATCCTCCATGAAGGTCGAGACAAAGAAATAGCTGTGATCATAGCCGGGCTGCAGGCGCATGGTGGCCTGCTGGCGGCGCGCGGCGATGGCGGTCGAAAGGGCCTCGGGACGCAGCAGGTCGATGAACTGGTCACTGGTGCCGGTGTCGATCAGGATCGGTCCGTCAAAACCTGTTTCAGCCATCATCAGCGAGGCGTCGTGCTTGGCCCACAGCTCTTCGTCATCGCCCAGATAAGCCGACAGCTGCTTGCGGCCCCAGTCGGCGCCTGTGGGGTTCGAGATCGGCGCAAAGGCCGACACCGAGCGGAAGCGACCCGGCAGGTTCATCGCCAGCGTCAGAGCACCATGGCCGCCCATGGAATGGCCGGTGATTGCTTGGCGGTCCGCGTCGATGGGAAAGTTTTCAGTAATCAATGCAGGCAGCTCTTCGGCGATGTAGTCCCACATGTTGAAATGCGGCGCCCACGGCTTTTGCGTGGCGTTGACGTAAAAGCCCGCGCCCTGACCCAGGTCATAGTCGTCGTGATCCGCCACACCTTCGCCGCGCGGTGACGTGTCGGGGAAGACCAGCGCGATGCCATGCTCGGCGGCCCAGGCTTGCGCGCCTGCTTTGGTCATGGCGTTTTCATGAGTGCAGGTCAGACCCGACAGATACCACAGCACCGGAACCGGGCCGTCTTTTGCCTCGGCGGGCAAGAACAGGCCAAAGGTCATGTCACATTTGCACGCGTCCGAGGCGTGACTGTACACGCCCTGCGTGCCACCAAAGCAGGTGTTTTCGGATAGGGTTTCCATGGCTGCGGTCCTTTGCATTATCGGTTGTCCCATCGCTAACGGGCGCGGGCGTTTGCGTCCAGTGGGCGATACGTGAATTTGTTCAAGCCTAGCTTACGGCGTACCCAGCCAGGCTATGAAGAGCGGCACAGACAGGATGCTGAGCGACGTTGAAACCAGAATTGCGGCTGAGGCCCGATGCGGGGCCACGCCATAGTGGGCCGCCAGCATGTAAACGTTGCCAGCCACCGGTAGCGCCGCGGCGGCAATGGCGACGGACATCGAAAACTGCGTGGTTGGAAACAGATAAAAGAGCGACAGGGCCACCAGCACCGGGTGAATAGCCAGTTTGCACAGGCTGAGCCATCCGGCGATGTGGATGCGTTCGGCGGATTTGCTGGCCAGAGACGCGCCGATGGCAAAAAGCGCGCCGGGCGTTGCAGCCCCGCCCAGGATGACAAGGAAGTCGTTGAGCGGAGCAGGGGTTGGCACGCGGAAGGCAGACCAAAGTAGCCCGGCCGAGATCGATACGATCATTGGGTTGTGCAACAAACCCATGCCGATCAGGCGAAAGGTGTTGAGCGTGAGCCGCCCGTCACGCCCACCGTTGATCAAGATGACAATAAGCGAGGAGAAGACCACCAGATCGACGGAAAGTACCAACATGACCGGGCCAATCGCAGCCTCGCCAAACAGCACCGCAAGCATCGGCAGGCCCAGAAACCCGACATTGCCGATCGCGGCGCACTGCGCCTCGACCGCTGCGGTTGGAACGTCCAGCCCGCGGAGATAGGCCACGAGGGTGGCAATGGCGTAAACCCCGAGCGTGCCCACCAGATAGCCTGCGATCAGCTGCGCATCGAAGATGTCCGAGAATGGCAAGTTGGCGGCAAAGCGAAAGAGCATCGCCGAGAGGGCAAAGAAGAAGACAAATTTGGTCAGATAGGCGGTGGCTTCTTCGGTGAAGAATCTGGTGCGCCCGGCCCAGAACCCCAGGCCGATGATCACAAAGAAGGGAAGGGTGCGCAGAAATATCTCGACCATGCGACAGTGCTAGCGGGTTCTGGCAGAATTGCAATATTGGGGGAGATGAAGGAGGAGGTGCTCCCGCCCGTCGTCGATTTTTCTGGCGAAAAACCTCCTCCCGTTGGGCCGGGCGCCGCGCTGACGCGCGGCGTAGTCGCGCTAGCCGCTGCCGATCAGCACACCTGCACCCAGGACAAGAGCGCCGCCGAGAACGACCTGAAACACGGCGCGGAAAAAAGGTGTTTCCATATAGCGGTTCTGTATCCAGGCAATTGCCCAAAGCTCGACAAAGACAATCAGGATCGCCAGGGAAGTCGCAGTCCAGAACTCGGGGATCAGGTACGGCAAGGCATGTCCCAGCCCACCCACCGTCGTCATCACACCCGAGGCCAGCCCGCGTTTGACCGGCGATCCGCGTCCCGACAGCTCGCCATCATCTGATGCTGCTTCTGTAAAGCCCATCGAGATGCCCGCCCCGACCGAGGCCGCAACGCCCACCAGAAAGGTGGTCCAGGTGTCCTGTGTGGCAAAGGCTGTGGCAAAGATTGGCGCCAGGGTAGACACCGACCCATCCATCAGCCCGGCCAATCCCGGCTGTACCCATGTCAGAATGAACTGCCTATGCGCCTGGCTATCCTCACCCGCGCGGCTGTCGTCATCAAGCAGGGCATCCTCGAGCGCGCTCGCCGTCGTCTTGTGTTGCGATTCGGCGGCTGCCAGATCGCCCAGCAATTTCCGCGTTGCGCTGTCCTGCGTCCGTACTGCCGCTGTCAGATAGAATTTTTCCGCCGCAGCTTCCATCGCGGCGGCTTCGGCGCGGATCTTGTCGACGCTCATATTTTCGATCAGCCAAACCGGTCGACGGGCATAGGCCCCAGCCACATGCTCGCGCCGGATCAGGGGAATCACCGAACCGAACCGTTGTTCGTGCAGCGCAATCAAGGCCGCGCGGTGGCCGTCCTCTTCAACCGCCATACCGTCGAACATCTTGGCCGTAGAGGGAAAATCGGCACGCAGGGATTCGGCATACCCGCGATAAATACGTGCGTCGTCCTCCTCTGACGAGATTGCCAGAGCAAGAACCTCTTGTTCGGTCAGGTCGCTGAACCGTTTGCGGTGGGTAAAGAAGCGCATGAGATATCCAATTTAGAACAATTCTAAACTACGTGATAAACGATGAGTTTCAACCCCTGTTGCTTTTTAGAATCGTTGAAACTGAACCGAACGGTTTATAAGTAGGGGCAGCTACGATGACAGGAGCCCTCATGACCCAAGCCGCTACCATCTTGCGCACTGGCCGCAAATTCGACCAGGTGCTGCGCGGCGCGCGCGAGGTGTTCATGGCGGATGGGTTCGAAGGCGCCAGCGTGGACGAAATCGCCCGTGTTGCGGGCGTGTCCAAGGCGACGCTGTACAGCTACTTTCCTGACAAGCGCCTGCTGTTCATGGAAGTCGCGCAGACCGAATGCACGCTGATGTCAGAAAAGATCATGTCGATGATCGACGAAAGCCTGCCCGTGCGCGATGTCCTGATGCTGACGGCGGTGCAGGTGATCACGTTCCTGACGTCCGAGTTTGCCCAACAGGTGTTTCGCATCTGCGTCGCTGAAAGGGACCGTTTTCCCGAGCTAGGTCGTGCTTTTTATGCTGCAGGGCCGGAAAACGGGCGCGAGCGGATCAGCGAATACCTGGAAAAGGCAGTCGAGTCCGGAGAGCTGAAAATCGACAACATCCCAATGGCCGCCGAGCAATTTTCGGAACTCTGTAAAGTCAAACTCTGGACCCGCGCGGTGTTTGGCATTCAGAATCAGTTCACTGCGGCAGAAATTCGCGATGTGGCCGGTCACACCGTGGACATGTTCCTTGCGCGTTATGGGGCGTGAGCGATTCAGCCCGCTTTACGTCAGTTCGAAGCAGGCGCGTCGCACCAACCTGACCACGTCTCGCACCCCCGCCTCATCCTTGAGCTCCACCCCGATCCAGCGGGAGTCGTGTGACCGTGCGGGGTGAATGCGACACCGAGACTTCACGGGACATCCCCTTTTGGTGGATGATTTTGAGCGACAGGCGCAGATCCAGGATGTCTTCACCGTGGAAATGTGCGACCTCTCTTCCGAGGTAGTTCAAGCATATGAGATGCGTGTCCTTCCATCGGTCGATCGTCAGGCCAGGGATTTGGGTCAGTTGCTGTTCCAGCGCGTGACGTAGAGGGTTCATGATTGCCCTCCCTCCAGTCAAACTGGTCCAAAGCCTTCAACCATCTGAAACAAAAAAAGGAGGCTCGTTGCCGAACCTCCCTTTCAAACTTCATGATGCCGTTGGGTCAGTACAGAACGACCGAGCGGATCGATTCACCCGCATGCATCAGATCGAACCCTTTGTTGATGTCGTCCAGACCCATGGTGTGGGTGATCATCGGGTCGATCTCGATTTTGCCTTCCATGTACCAGTCGACGATCTTGGGCACATCGGTCCGGCCACGCGCGCCGCCGAACGCGGTGCCGCGCCACGAACGGCCGGTGACCAGCTGGAACGGGCGGGTCGAGATTTCGGCACCGGCCGGGGCCACGCCGATGATGATCGATTCACCCCAGCCCTTGTGCGCTGCTTCCAGCGCAGTGCGCATCACACCCACGTTGCCGGTCGCGTCGAATGTATAGTCAGCGCCGCCTTTGGTCAGGTTGACCAGATAGGGCACCAGGTCACCTTCGACCTCGGTCGGGTTCACGAAATCGGTCATGCCGAAACGGGTGGCCATTTCGACTTTGGCGGGGTTCAGGTCGACGCCGACGATCTGATCGGCCCCTGCCAGACGCAGGCCCTGAATCACGTTCAGGCCGATGCCGCCCAGGCCGAACACGATGGCGCGACTGCCAATCTCGACTTTGGCGGTGTTGATCACCGCGCCGATGCCGGTGGTCACGCCACAGCCGATGTAGCAGATTTTGTCGAAAGGCGCGTCCTCACGGACCTTGGCCAGCGCGATTTCCGGCAGAACCGTGTGGTTCGAAAAAGTCGAGCACCCCATGTAATGCAGGATCGGATCACCATCCAGCGTCGAAAAACGCGAGGTGCCGTCGGGCATCAGGCCCTGACCTTGGGTTTCGCGGATGGCCTGGCACAGGTTGGTCTTGGGGTTGAGACAGTATTCGCACTCGCGACATTCCGGCGTGTAAAGCGGAATCACGTGATCGCCGGGCTTAAGAGAGGTGACGCCTGGGCCAACTTCGACCACAACACCTGCACCCTCGTGGCCCAGGATCGCGGGAAACAGGCCCTCGGGGTCGGCACCCGACAAGGTGAATTCGTCGGTGTGGCAAATGCCGGTGGCCTTCATCTCGACCAGAACCTCTCCGGCGCGGGGGCCGTCCAGGTTCACGTCCATGATCTCAAGCGGTTTACCTGCCTGAACGGCGACGGCGGCGCGGGTACGCATTCTACAAATCTCCCTGATGGTTTTCCAATGACCCTGCGTTAATCTGCGGGTGTTTTCAACTGTCGTTTCGTGCCAAGGTTCGTGACGAAAGAACCTAACATTACCGACATTTATATAATGGGAGCGCCAATGAAACGCATTTTGTTTGCCTGTATTCTGGTCTCGGCCTGTGGCCCAACCGAAGTTCCGAATGATGTTGAGGTGGCTGACGATGGCCCGGTGATCGACTTGGCCATGTGCAAGATGCAGGATCTGGCAGACAGCGTGGGCCAACCAGTGGATAGTGTACGCGCTTTGTTGCCTGAAGGTACGCGGGTTCAATCCCCCGACAGTGTGGTTACGCAGGACTATCGCCCGACGCGCGCAAATGTCTTTATCAATCAGGCGGGCATCATCACCCGAATTTCTTGTGGTTAAGGCCTTTTGCGAAAGGTCTGATGGCAGGACAGGCAGGCGTTGATCATTGGGGGCAGCGTCTGCCGAAGTGTCACCACGTTACGTGTACTAACGCCTTTGGCCGTGGCCTGCGCGGATTTGCTTTGACGCTTGAAATCCGCCCACTGCGTCCAAATGTGCTGCCGCGCGCGTGAGGCTGGATCGTAAGGGTTTCGGCGAAACTTGCTGGGAATTTTACTTGTGTTCCTTATCAGCACACGCCGGGCTTGATTGGCCCTCTTCCGGTCAAACGCTTCGCGACCTGAAGCCATGGCGCCGAGGATCTCCATCGCCAGTTTCGACGAGCGCATCAGATTGATCCGTTCGATCACGCGGGGGTGTTGCATTCTGATGGTGTCCCCAATGACAACTGACCCCAGTCCCAGCAAGGCGACAAAGGCCACGATCAGGGGGGCCTGCCGCCTCAGCATGACTCGACTCGAGGCGTGATTTCATAATATAGAACAAAAAGAGAACAAACTACTGCCCAGCCCGTTATTGTCTGTCCGATGTCCAACCGCCGAATCCTTTCCCTCTGGTTCCCGCGTCTTGGTGCGGAACGGCTGGTGCGCGCCGCCCGTGGTCTGCACGAGGGGCCACTGGCCGTTGTCGAAGAACAGTCCAACATGCAGGTTATCACCGCGTTAAATTTGGCAGCCCAACAGGCAGGTTTGCGTGTTGGACAGCCCGTGCGTGACGCCCATGCCATGTGTGGCGGGCTGATTACGCGCATTCGCAATGTCCCGGCTGAGGCGGCGTTTCTGACTGCGCTACGGCGCTGGGCGGGTAAGTTCAGCCCTTGGGTCGCCGAGGAAGCCCCGGATGCGCTGGTGGTTGACCTCAGCGGTTGCGCGCATCTTTTTGGTGGGGAACCTGCGCTTTTGGATGTGATCCAGACCGATTGCGCCGATATGGGGCTGTCGGTGCAGATGGGCATTGCCGAAACCCTGGGCGCGGCCTGGGCACTGGCGCGTTTTGCCGGGCAAGAGGTCGGGTCGGATCGCAGCGGCGATGCCATCAGCCAAGAAGCGCGCGCCACCCGCGCGCGGGCAGGCAAGCGGCGGCATTGGACCAAGGGCGGTACCGCACCGCAGGTGGTTGCTGCGGGGGGCGGCGCACGGATTGGGACACCGGGCCAGACCTATGGCGCGCTTAGTCCGCTGCCGGTGGCGGCACTGCGGCTGGACGACGCTACGGTGGCGCAACTGGGTCGGCTTGGCCTGCGCCGGATTGGCGATCTGCTGGGCCAACCGCGTGCCAGCCTGGCGCGGCGGTTTGGCAAGGGGCTGGTGTTGCGGCTGGATCAGGCCATGGGCAGCGCGCCCGAGCCGGTCTCTCCGGCGCGGCCTCATGTGCAATTTGCCGTGCGCATGACCATGCCTGACCCCATTGGATTGAAAGAGGATCTGATGGCCGGGATCGACCGCATTCTGCCAAACCTTTGTGCCAAGCTCGAGGCCAAGGGCATGGGCGCGCGTCACATCCGGCTTGAGGCGCACCGCACCGATCAGGCGGCTGAGGTGATCACAATTGGCCTGGCACGCCCGTCCCATGATCCGCACCGCATTCGGCCCCTGCTAGAGCTGAAGATCGATCAGATCGATGCAGGCTATGGCATCGACATGCTGCGGTTGATGGCGGTGCAGGTCGAGCCGGTTCATGCCCGCACCCTGGCTGGCCACGCCGATGCCAGCCGCGCGGTGCGCGACCGGCTGGCAGGCAACACCGCCGTCGACGATCTGGTCGGCAAGCTGGGCGCGCGGGTGGGGCTGGATGCGATCACGCGGCTGCACCCGGCGTCGTCCCATATCCCCGAGAAAACGGCGCAAACGCTTGCGGCCGCCTGGTCGGAACCGGCACAGGACTGGCCCGCGCCGCCCACACCGCGCCCGTTGCTGATGTGGCAGCCTGAACCGGTCATGGCACCGGACAGCCCCGCCGTGCCGGGATGCTTTCGCTGGCGTGGGCGTGACTGGACCCTGGCCGAGGCGCGGGGGCCGGAACGGATCGCGCCTGAATGGTGGCTGGATGACCCGAACTGGCGCAGCGGGGTGCGCGACTATTGGGTCGTGGTGACCGGGCAGGGGCACCGATTGTGGCTCTATTACGGGCATGGCGGGGCCATGTCGTCGGGGTGGTTCTGTCAGGGCAGTTTTGCATGACTGGAGCGCTTTGGGTCACAGATGCGCGCAGAAAAACGCGACGGGCTTGATTCACGTGGCGTTTGCGGCAAACTTGGGGGCATGAACATGCAGCCTCCTAGCCCGTTTTCGCCGGGATCGGCCGAGACGCAAGTCGCCTTTGATCGGCGCGAATTGTCAGCCATCATGTCTGTCTACGGCCGAATGGTCGCCGCCGGGGAATGGCGCGACTATGGCATATCCAGCCTTCGAGAAATGGCGGTGTTTTCGGTCTTTCGCCGGACAGCTGAACACCCGCTCTATCGGATCGAAAAACGCCCCAAGCTGCGCAACCGGCAGGGGATGTATTCGGTCGTGGCGATGGATGGGCAGATCCTGAAACGGGGTCAGGATCTGAAAAACGTGCTGCGGGTGCTGGAGCGCAAGCTGATCCGCGCCGTCAATCTGGACTGATCAGGGGCGTGCAAAGCCCGTTACCGCTCCAAATTCTTTCTTGCCTATCCGCGCAATCGCCTGATCCAGGGGTTCCGAGGCTACAGCCATGTGATAAGCATTGGCGTGGATCAGTGTCTCGGCATCCTGCATCATTCCAACATGCCCTTTCCAAAAGACCAGATCGCCGCGTCGAAGCTCTGTGCGGTTGATGGGTGAAAAGGCGGCGGCTTGCATGTCGCTGTCACGGGGGCACTTTCGACCGCAGCTGTGCATGCAAAGCTGCACCAGACCCGAACAGTCGATGCCCAGCCCGCTATCGCCGCCCCAGATGTAGGGCGTATGCAGCAGCAGTTCCGCCACAGAAACAGGATCGTCCCAGTTGTGCGTCGCCGTCACCAGTTGCGTTTCGCGGACGTAGAGCGGCATGGGGATGTGAATGGTCGGCTGTTTGATCTGCATCCAGCCCGAGGAGCGGGTCATAACCTCGCGCTCGGGGTTGCGATGCGGCCAGTGTTCGACGCGCGCCCCAAAGGGCAGGATTATCTCGTGCCCACCGTTCGTCACATCCGGATGTTCCAGGGCAACTGCGCGTGGGACATTGATCCGGTGGGTTGGTTGAGCTGTGTTTTGGCCCGCGAACGCGCGAATCCACCCGCAATAGCCATCGCTTTCCCGAAACCCAAAAAATGCATGTTTGGTTTTCTCTAGAATGACAAATCCGTCACCCCAAACCATCTGGCATTGTCTGGCCCCATCTGGCGCATCCAGAAGATCAACGACAACCGAACTGAGATAAATGAGCTCTCCATCCGTGAAATGCTGAGCTTCGATCTGCCCGCGCAAAGAGGTATGCGCGACGCGTCCGTTGGATTTGAGCAGCCTTTTGTCCATCACAGACACAACATCTTTGGCAGCGCTTTGATCAACGCGCGTGGCCCTTGGCCGAACCCGCCTTTGGACCGGCCGGGCACCGGTGTCGGCTGCCAGCTGTAGATGTCGAAATGCATATAAGGCGCGTCCAAGACGAAGCGGCGCAGGAACAGGGCTGCCGTGATCGACCCGGCAAAACCGCCGCTGGGGGCGTTGTCCAAATCGGCATAGGTGGGCTCGATCATCGCCTCATAAGGGTCATGGAACGGCATGCGCCAGACTGGGTCGGCGGCTTTGGTGGCCGCGTCTGCAAGAGCCTGCGCAGTTCCGTCGTCATCGGTGTAGAATGGTGCCAGATCAGGGCCGACAGCCACGCGCGCCGCGCCGGTGAGCGTCGCCATCGAGATGATCAGGTCAGGTGCTTCCTCATCCGCCAGCGCCAAAGCATCGGCCAGCACCAAGCGCCCCTCGGCGTCGGTGTTGTTGATCTCGACCGTCAGCCCCTTGCGGGACGTCAGGATATCGCCGGGACGGAAGGCATTGCCCGCGACCGAATTCTCAACCGCGGGGATCAGGACGCGCAATTGCACCGGCATGTCCAGCGCCATGATCATCCGTGCCAGCCCCAGAACGTTGGCAGATCCACCCATGTCCTTTTTCATCAGCGCCATTGCCGCTGCCGGTTTCAGGTCAAGCCCGCCAGTATCGAAACAAACGCCTTTGCCAACAAGTGTCAGCTTTGGCCCCGCTGTCCCCCACCGCATGTCGATCAGACGCGGTGCCTGATCAGAGGCGCGGCCAACTGTGTGGATCATGGGAAAGTTCTGCTCCAGCAGCGCTTCGCCCAGGATCGTGTCGCAACTTGCCCCGAACTCATCCGCCAGCTCTTCGGCGGCCTTCTGCAACTGCGCAGGGCCCATGTCCGAGGCGGGTGTGTTAACCAGATCACGGATCAGCCCCTCGGCCTGAGCCAAGGTTTCAACCCGTTGAGCATCCACGTTCGACGGGGCCACCAGCCCTGCCTTGGCGCCCGATGTGTCCTTGTACCGGTTGAACGCATAGCCGGTCATCAGCCAGCCGAAGCACTCTGCAGCGAGCGTGTCCGCATCCAAGTCTGAGATCAGATCATAGGTCCCTTTGGGCAGGTTTTGCGCGGCGGCTGCCAAAATGAATCGTTTGCGCGAGCGTGCCTTGGCCGTGCCGAAACCGGCGACGGCCATACCGGGCGTCCCATCGGCACCCGGCACCAGAACCGCTTGTCCCACGGCACCGGTAAACCCTGCGGTTGCCAGCCAGGATCGTGTGGCCTCTGATTGCTCGGCTAGCCAGCCATCGCATCTGTCCTGATCCACCACATGCAATGGTAGGGTCGTTTCAGTGCGGGCGGCAAAACTCAGGGACATGATCAGCTCTTGCGTTTGGGATGGTCCGGGCAGAGTACCCGGCCCGCCTCGGTCCGCAAGACCTGTCAGACTGAAAGATCCTGCAAATCCCAAACCGCAGTCAACGACCGCTCTCCGACCCGGATCAGGCGAAACAAAGTGGCGCTGGTGGCCACGTGATCCACGGCATCTATTGTTTCGGTGACATCTCCGGCGACACGGGCCAGGGCTGTCATGCCGATCTGATCAGAAATTGCGATCAGGGAACGCGCACTTTTGCGCAGGCCCTGCCAGTCCTGCTGCCGCCACAGCCGCTCGCAATGCGACAAGCGCACGGCCAACTCTTCGATGGCGCGGCACACCACATCTTCGGCGCCGGCATCGCCCAATTGACGATACAGATGCCCTAGACGGTCTGGATCCAGGCGCACGGATTCCGTTTGTACAAGTGTTGTAATATTATCCACCACAGTCACCCCAAAGTCGTTGTGCCCCCACGGCACATGGACCATCCTTCGGTGACAGAAGTTTTCAAAAGGTTGCCGGAGCGTTTGTTAATACTTTGAGTTTTCTTTTAATTTGAGCATCCAGAGGTCGTGGCGCGCTTAAGGAACGGCCAAGCTCCATCGTTGCAGGGGGGGCTCAAATCCTGGTATCTTGATTTCATCTTTCCTTTTGCGAGTGTCCTGAAATGAAATTGATCAAACGCCTCTTCCTGACCCTTGTGGTTGTTGTTGTCGCTTTGGTGGCTGTTTCTTTTCTTTTACCAGGTCAAGCCGCCGTGTCGCGTTCGATCACCATTAATGCCCCTGCAAATGCTGTGTTCCCGCATGTCAATTCCATGCAAGCGACTGAGGCCTGGTCGCCTTGGTTATCGCGTGATCCCGAGACCAAGTTGAGCTACTCAGGGCCAGACACAGGTGTGGGTAACACGCTGTCATGGATGTCCGAGCATCCGCAGGTCGGATCTGGCACGCAAGAGATTGTGGAAAGCATCGAAAACCAACTGGTCCGCACTGAGTTGGATTTCGGCCCGATGGGAACGGCAACCGCCACATTCGATCTGCAACCCGAAGGGACGGGCACCAAGGTCACTTGGGGTTTTCAGTCAGACCTGGGTTTGAACCCCATCTCGCGGTGGATGGGGCTTATGATGGATGACTGGGTTGGTAGTGATTATGAAACGGGGCTGGCCAACCTCAAGGTGGTGGTTGAATCCGGTCAGTGAAATTGCTCCGACTGCCACGCGCCAGGGCAATCACTATGGAATTATCACGAGTGAATTTAGGAATGAAAGTACACGTATAGGGTATTTTCATCTGAAGGCCTAATTGTGACCATATTTGTCACGGATTGATCGAGCGTCCAGAAAGGTAATTGGGTATTTAATTGGTCTAAAGGAAATATACAATGGGATTATTCTCCAAACTTCGTAAAGCAGCCACGGCACGTAACGACGATTTGGCCACTGCGGTTCTGACACCATCGGTGATGACCATGGTCGCCGACGGCAGCACGTCCAAGAGCGAAATCGTGCAGCTCGCCAACCTTTGCGGTTTCAGTCCAATTTATGCGGGGTACTCATCAGAGGTGCTTGTGGCCTTGGTTGAGAGCGTTCAGCGTGATTTGTCCAAAGGTGATTATCAATCCATCATCAACCGGGCCAAGCATCAAATGTCGATGCCCATGCGGGAAACTGCAATTGCCTTTGCCATTCGTATTGCAATGGCGGATGGACATGTTGACCAATCAGAACGTGAGGCTCTGATCGTTCTTAGTCATAATTTCGACATTGATCCCGACAAGTTGGTTGTGATGTTCGACGTGATTTCCATGCTCCAGCGCGCGCCTCAGCAGGTGGCGGCATGACGTCTGACAAGGACGAACTCCGGTTTTCTGTCGATATCTTGCTGAGTGAACCCTTGCATTTTCAGCTGGATGAAATTGTCGAAGCCATCAACGCGGATTTCCCCTCGTGCCAAGTCAAGGATCCGGGAATGAACCCGTCCAATTCGCTGCGAACAGACGAGGCCGTGATTGCCATTCTTGATCCGGTCGAACCGGCGAATGGCGAGCGGGTGGTTTTCGTCGGCGTGGGTTTCCCAGATGAGAACTTTCGCAATGCCGATCACACGGAATCATTCTGGCGGACAGGTGGCTTCGGACAAGAGGCATTGGCCGAACACCAAAGCTATCTCAGCGTTTCCGTGACGGCTGTTGATGACTCTCTGGCATCTCGATTTCGGGCCGCCCGTTTGCTAAATGTGGTTACTGCAGTCTTTGCTCAGCTTCCGATTACATTGGCTCTATATGTCAAATGGGGAGGGCATTTTGTCTCTCCCGAGCATTGGCAAAAGGCCGCAGAACAAGCTGTCGTGGGGGATTGGCCCTTGACCGCCTGGCTATCGTACCGAGGGGCATGGGACGCTAAATTCGATCAATCGCAGACCTGGGCGGTTGGATACTCGGTCGGCTTGAAGCAGTTCTTGCCCTATGAGCTGCAAATGGAAGCGGCACCGTTGAAACCAACGGATGTGATGGGGGTGTTGCTGGCCGCGGCTTGGATGCCCCTGCAGGGCGGCAGTGTGCTCAACGAGGGGGATACGATCGGCGTGGAAGAAGTCGTCAGATACAGGATCCGGCAACGGCGACATTCGGACGGTTCCCCAAGTGATATTTTCGTATTGCTTCATCCCGACAGCCCGATTGACGAAGAGGCGGTCTTTGGCCCGCGTCCTGGCGTGCCCACACCGGTTGAGGCCCCTTTCATTCGCAATCCAAAGAAGAACTTCATGCAACGGCTGCTTGGGCGCAATTGAGTAAGGCCGAGGGGGCACAGGTTCTTCGATCAAAAAAACCTCGCCAAGATCTGGCGAGGTTTCTGATTTCTGAGAGTTTGGCGTTGCCGTCCAACTCAGCCCTTTTTCAGGACCTCGCGACCCAGCAGTTCAGCAATCTGGACAGCGTTCAGAGCAGCGCCCTTGCGCAGGTTGTCCGAGACGCACCACAGGTTGATGCCGTTCTCAACCGTGCTGTCCTGGCGGATACGGCTGATGAAGGTGGCGAAATCGCCAACGCATTCTTTCGGCGTGACGTAGCCACCGGCCTCGCGCTTGTCGATCACCATGATGCCGGGGCTTTCGCGCAGG
Source organism: Falsiruegeria litorea R37 (assembly GCF_900172225.1). Taxonomy (NCBI): domain Bacteria; kingdom Pseudomonadati; phylum Pseudomonadota; class Alphaproteobacteria; order Rhodobacterales; family Roseobacteraceae; genus Falsiruegeria; species Falsiruegeria litorea. The sequence continues at coordinate 224,310 of NZ_FWFO01000003.1, read as the reverse complement.
ATGTCGCGGGCCTCGTCCTCGTCCAGGAACTCTTCGAACTCGATGTTCACGGCCTCGGAATGGCCAACGAAAACCGGCACGCGGACGCAGGTGGCCGTGACCTTGATCGCGGGGTCCACGATCTTTTTGGTTTCGGCCACCATCTTCCACTCTTCCTTGGTCGAGCCGTCTTCCATGAAGACGTCGATGTGCGGAATTACGTTGAAGGCGATTTCCTTTTGGAACTTGTTTGGCGGCACGTCCGTTGTGGGGTTGTAGACCGCTTTGGTCTGATCCCACAGCTCGTCCATACCCTCTTTGCCCGCGCCCGACACCGACTGATAGGTCGACACGACAACGCGCTTGATCTTGGCGCGGTCGTGCAGAGGTTTCAGCGCGACAACCATCTGCGCGGTCGAGCAGTTGGGGTTGGCGATGATGTTTTTCTTGGCGTAGTCGTGGATCGCCTGCGGGTTGCACTCGGGCACGATCAGCGGAATGTCCGGGTCGTAGCGATAGAGCGAGCTGTTGTCGATCACGGTACAACCAGCCGCCGCCGTCTTGGGTGCATAGACCTTGGTCGCGTCAGAACCCACGGCAAACAGCGCCATGTCCCAGCCAGTGAAATCAAAGGTATCCAGATCCTGGGTCGTGAGTGTCTTATCGCCAAAGCTAACCTCGGTACCCAGCGAACGGCGGCTGGCCAGAACGGCGAGCTCGTCCACGGGAAACTGGCGCTCGGCCAGGATGTTCAGCATTTCGCGGCCCACGTTGCCAGTGGCGCCGACGACGACGATGCGATAACCCATTTTCTTTCTCCAGATATCCCGGTCTTATGACCGGCGGCGGTTCCATACAGCGAAAGTGGCCGAGGGGAAAGAGGTCAGGGGGCAAAAGCCGCGTGTCAGTCCACACTGTCGCGGCTGAAGAGGTAGACCACCAGACCGGCGGTCAATGTAACTGCGAAGAACCCGAATATGATCACATAAGGTGTTCCGGGGGTGGCGGTCGTGGCGCCCTCGTGCAAGCGGCCCGAGGCGATCTGCATGACCCCCACGCCACCGATACCAAACAGATTGAGCAGGGTCACACCGCGTCCAACCAGATGCGCAGGCACAAAGGCACGACCATGGGCCATGATGACGGGGAAGGTGGCCCCGGTGAACCCGATCACCGCCAGCAGAATGACCGAAGTCCAGACGCCCTGGTCAATCCACAGGCACAGCACGGTCAAGGCCACGGCGGACAGCAGGTTGCCGCCAAAGATCACCCATTTGCGCGTGCCCAGGATGCGGTCGAGGGGGCCATAGACAAAGGTGCCCGCAATCATCGCGGCCCCCATGACCAGCGTGGCTTGTCCAATTTGCCCGGTCGACAGGCCAAACACGTCGGACAGATACGGACCAGCCCACAGGCCCCGGATGGCGCCCGACGGGGCGTAGGCCACGAACATCAGTGGCAGAATGGCCCAAAGTGCGGGCAGTTTCAGCAGGTCGAGCAGCGAACCTTTCTCTTCTGTTTCAACGGGTTCAGGGTCCTTGACCGTCAACCAGATGCCCAGGGCAACAAGGCCGGACAAAACCGCCAACCCCATCAGCGTGCTGCGCCAGCCGATCAACTCGACGGCCAGGGCGGTGGGGTAAGAGGCAACCAAATTGCCGCTGGACCCTACGCCCAGCATCAGCGCGGCCAGGGTGGCAAAGCGCGCGGGGGGATAATTGCGGGCGAAAATGTAGTAGGACGCCATAAGCACAGGCGAACATCCGATCCCGATCAGGACCATCGACAGGCTCACGTGAATGGGGGTTGTGGCCAAGGCAAACAAAACTGCACCGCCGCTGCCGCCTGCGAGCAAAAGCACCGCAGCCGTACGTCGCGGACCGATCTTATCCAGCGCCAAACCCACCGGCAGCTGCATCGCGGCAAAGGTCAAAAACCAGAGGCCGGACGCAAAGGCCAGATCATCGGGACTTGCCCCGATATCCTGGTTCAAGACACCGGCGAGCACGGCCAGAAAGGCGCGGAAGAATTGGCTCAACACATAAGCCAGACATAATATGATCAACCCTACCTGCATGTGACGGCCCTCTGCATGACTCTTCGGGCAGATGGGTGACATGTTAACCAACCGTGCACAAGCCCGTGTGTTTTGTTGCAATCGCGCGACAATGCGACCGTGCGCGTTAACTTCGGCGTATGAACGTGCACGAGCAAATACCTGAAGCGCAGGCGCAAACCAGCGCGCGATTCTACGAGGCGTTGGACGTAACGGCGAGCTTCGACGTGTTGACCGAGCCATCGCACTATAAGCCGGTTCCAAATGATTGGTTCGTGGGCACCGCCGACATTGTTAACTCCACAGGCGAAATTGCAAACGGCCGCTATAAAACCGTCAATATGGTGGGTGCTGCCGTAATCTCGGCCATTGCGAATGCCATTGGCAGCAATACGTTTCCGTATGTGTTCGGTGGGGATGGCGCGTCTTTTGCGTTGCACGTTTCACAGCGCGAGATCGCCGAGCGAACGCTGGCTGATCTACGTCGGTGGGCATCCGAAAAGTTTGACATCGAACTGCGGGCGGCGATTGCTCCGGCGCCTGACATCCGTCAGGCTGGTGTGGATGTACGGGTCGCCCGGTTTGCGGCCTCCAGCGGGGCCGACTATGCGATGTTTGCCGGTGGCGGTCTGGCCTGGGTCGACGAGCAGATGAAGGCCGGGCACATGATGGTTGGCCTTTCTGATCCGGGGGCCGAGCCCGATCTGACCGGATTGTCTTGCCGATGGACCAACGTGCAGGCTGAACAGGGGGAGATTATCTCCTTGGTGGTTCTGCCAACATCTGGCGCGTCCGAACGCGACTTTGCCGATATCGCGCAAAGGGTGGTTCAGGCCATAGGCGGTTTGAACCGAGCAGGTCACCCAGTTCCGGTCAACGGACCGCGCGTCGGCTGGTCCTCACCCGGTCTGAATCTCGAGGCGCACTCGCTGCGGGGACGAATGCCGGTCTGGCTGTTCAAATGCAGTTTGTTTTTCAAAACGCTGTTCAGTTGGACACTGTTCAAGACAGACCTCAACGTGGGTTCGTTCGATCCGGTGCACTACAAACGCATGCTCAGCGCCAACGCGGATTATCGCAAATTCGACGATGGGCTCAAGATGACGCTGGACTGCGATCCCAAAACCCGCGCGAAGATCGAGGCGATCCTGTCCGAAGCCGAAACACGCGGCAAAATCCGTTATGGGTTGTTTGCCCAGTCCGAGGCGATGGTCACGTGTTTCGTGCCCTCGGCCATGGAGGACGACCACGTGCATTTCATTGATGGGGCGGCTGGCGGCTATGCGCAAGCCGCGGCGCAGCTTAAGACCTAGCTTTTTCTTTCCACTGTTTGGCCAGTGCCCGCGCGTGGTTTGCCAGAATCAGCACGTCGATCCCAACCGCAAGAAACTGCGCCCCCATGTCCAGATACGACTGCGTCGATTCCTGGGTCACACCCAGAATGCCAGGCGCCTTGCCTGCGGCCTTGATCCGTTTGAGCGCGTCGACGATCACTGCGCGCACCTCAGGCGCGGCGCTGTCGCCTTGGAACCCCATGTCCGTGGACAGATCCGCCGGTCCGATAAAGACGCCATCAATGCCGTCAACGGTCAGAATTTCGTCCAGCGCCTCCATCCCGGCGCGGTTTTCGACCTGTACCAGCAAGCAGATTTCTTGGTCCGCAGTCTGGATGTAGTCCGAGGTTGAGCCGAACATGGTGGCTCGGGCCGCCATCGCGCCGACGCCACGGGTCCCGTGCGGGGGGTACTGACAGGCCCTCACCAATTCGCGCGCTTGGTCTGCGGTTTCGACAATCGGAACCAGGACCGTTTGTGCACCCGCATCCAGCACCTGCTTGATGATCCAGGTCTCTCCAATCGGTACGCGCACAACCGGGTGCGACGCGCTAGCGGCCAAGGCAATCAATTGATCGCGGATCGAGCGGATATCGTTGGGCGCATGCTCGCCGTCCACAACCAACCAATCGAACCCGGCAGTGCCCATGATTTCCGCGCAGAGTTGTTCAGCAAGGCTCATCCAACATCCGATCTGCGTCTCGCCTCGGGCTAGGGCCTGTTTGAACGGGTTTGTGGGCGCTGACATGGCTGGACCTTTCTGTGGTGTGAGATTTCGGATTCTGTGGGCAAATAGGACGGATCTTGCGCGACGTTAAACGGGCAGGAAACGCGTTGTCCATAGAGTGTTACTTGTCGTTCTGGAAATGCCCGGACCGCGGCAGGAATTGCGCATAGCGGTGTGCGAGACGCTGCGAAACACTCTACAGTTGAACTGCATAGGCTAATCTGTGACAGTTGGACATGACCAGCGCTGACCGGAAAATCTCGCGTTCTTTGCCGATCATGCTGTTGCGTGGGCGGGAAAAGGTGATGGGGCCGATCCGTGCCATGCTGGCCGATGTGGACATCACCGAACAACAATGGCGCGTGCTCAGGGTGCTGACCGAAGAAGGCGCACAGGACCCCACACATATCGCGCACAAGGCCTGTCTGTTGCTGCCCAGCCTGACCCGTATCCTACAGAAGCTGGAGGAGAAGGGACTGATCCATCGGCACCCTGACCCCGAAGATGGGCGCAAGCAGATCGTCGAAGTGACCGAGGCAGGCGCAAACATCATTCGCGAGAACCTGGGCACCAGCATCGAGTTGACCCGGCAGTTGCGCGATCAGATGGGGGCGGATCGGTTCGAATTGCTGCTTGATCTGCTCAATGAGCTTGATGGTCTCAAGGAAACGTGATCGCCACAATTGCACTTGGCAGGTGATGTGAAAAACGTGGCCGAGGAGGGCAATCTCGGGCCACGCTCTTTTGTTAGCGTGGGAATGAATGCCAAGTGATTCCCCGACCCAAGGTCACAGTTTCAGGCCGCAGTTTTCGAACGCTTCACGTGTCGCGGCCTTTTCTGCGTCGGTCAACTGCAATAGGGGCGAACGCACCGGTCCGCCCACCTGACCCAGCAGTTCTTGCCAGTATTTGCCATGCGCTTGCGGTTTGCCACCGGGTTTTGTGCGTTTGATGGCTTCGCGCACGGGTTCCAGGCTGTCACGTACTTTGCGGGCCTCGGTAAATTTCCCCTCGAACGCCAATCGGGTGTATTCATTCATCCGCTGGTCGTTTTTGGTCTGAATTTGATAGGGCGGAGACGAGCAGAGGTAGAGCTTCCAATCGAGCTCTTCGATGTTGTCCAGCCATTCGGCCTCGGACGCGGTCGAGACGTGGATCTTGTCGCCGACCAGATGGGTCAGCTTCACATACATCTCGCGCGGGACAGAGTACTTGATCGCGACGATGTTGGGCAGATCAGCAACCCGAGCGCAGAGCTCGGGACTCATCAGGTATCCGCTGTCTGGGTGGCTCCACATGGCGATGCCTATGTCCACACGGTCGCAGAGTTCCTTGTAGTAGTTGTAAACCGTATCGTCCTGATCGGTGACGAAATGAAGGATCGGCGCGTGGACCACCACATAGTCTGCGCCACAGTCTTGCGCGTGTTTGGCAAGTTCCACCACGGTGTCAAAGTTCTGGTCCGAGGCGGACATGATCGTGCCTGCCTTGCCATCGCATTCATCGACCGCGATTTCGAAGTTCCGCTTCCGCTCGTCCAGTGACATGGAAAAGAACTCACCCTGCTTGCCGGCGATGAACAGACCCTGGATGTCCAGATCGTCCACCCAATGGCGGATGTTCGATCGCAGCCCAGCCTCGTTGAACGACCCGTCTGCATTGAACGGGTTGAGCGCAGCGGCCCAGATCCCGCGCATGTTCTCGCGGGCGTAATCCTTGGCGTCGAGTTTTGAATACTTCATGAGCTGTGTCCTTGTTTCGCCGCTTGCATGGCCTGCCAAAGGGCATGGGCTGTAAGCGGCATGTTCAGATCGGTGACGCCCAGTGGGCTGAGCGCGTCGATGGCGGCGTTTAGAATGGCGGGGGGCGCGCCGATGGTTCCGGCCTCGCCCACGCCCTTGGCCCCAAGTGCGTTGAGCGGGCTGGGGGTTTCGAACGTGTGCATCGCAAGCGATGGAACGTCATCTGCGCGCGGCATGGCGTAATCCATGAATGATCCGGTCAGCAGTTGCCCATCCTCATCAAACACGACCTGTTCCATAAGCGCCTCGCCCAACCCTTGGGCAAAGCCGCCCTGGATCTGACCTTTGACCAGATCAGGGTTGATGATGTGGCCCGTGTCATCGACGCAGACGACTTTTTCCAGCGTTGGCGTCCCAGTGTCAGAGCAGATCGACAGCATCGCCAGATAGGCACCATAGCCCCAAGCCTGGCCTTCGTTTTCGTACCGGACTTCGGACGTCAGCGGCAGGGATTGGCCCTGATCCAGGCGCGCGCGGATGTCTTCGCAAGCCTTTAATACGGCGCTGCCGCCGATGGCGGTTGATCTGCTCGCAAGGGCGCCGATCCCTTCGGGACAGGTGCCAGTGTCGCCGCAGCGGACAGTGATTTGTCGCATCTCTACCCCAAGAGCATCTGCTACGATTTGGGCAAAGACGGTCTCGCGCTCATGCCCTTGAGAGGAGCTGCCGCTGTCCACTTGAACTTGGCCGTCGTCAGTCATTGTGACCCGCGCGCTTTCCCAACCGGCACCTGACGGCTCAACATAGAAACACACGCCAATGCCAACCAATTCGCCAGCTGCGCGACGGCGATCGCGCTCTATCTTCAACGCGTCATAGGCGGTGTAATCCCGCAACAGGGTCAAGGCGCGCGGGTAGTCGCCGGAATCAAGCAGGTTTCCAGTGGCCGTGGCGTGGGGCAGCTGATCCGATTGCAGCAGGTTCTGCAGACGCAGGTCAATTGGGTCGCGCCCAAGGGCCGTGGCCGCCTTGTCCACCAAGCGTTCCATCAAGCAGTTGGCCTCGGGCCTTCCTGCGCCGCGATAAATGCCTGTAGGGCCGACCCGCTGCTGGGTGGCTTTGGTTTCTATATCCAGTGCGCCGACCTTGTAGCCCGAGGGCAGCAAACGCGCCGCGTTCCAAGCTGTGATCAAGCCGCTGTTTGGCAGCCAGGCACCGATTGGAGCCTCGACTCGCGCCTCAAGTGCCAGAAAGTTCCCATTCCCGTCTACGGCCAGGCGACCCCGGCTTTGCACACCGCGCCCATGGGTGGCGGACAGGAACTCTTCGGACCGGGTCGCTGTCCATTTTACATTACGTTTGTGGGTGAAAGCGGCCCAGACCGAAAAGACCTCTTCGGGGTAGATCGAGCCTTTCATCCCAAACGCCCCGCCAACGTGCGTGGCGATGACACGGATACGGTCAGGGTCGATCTTCAGGATACGGCTGAGTTCTGAGCGAGACCGGTGGGGCGTCTGGGTCGAATGCCAAACTGTCACTGTGTCTGTTCCTGCGTGATAAGCTACGGCAATGGTACGTGGTTCCATCGGATTGGGGGCCAGGCGCGGATGCTGGACCGCGACCTCAATCACATGTGCGGCCTTGGCAAATTGCCCGGCCGCATCGCCCGCGTTCCAACGCTCAGCGGCGATGGTGCGCAGCGGGATCGGATCGCTTTCATCCAGATCGGCATAGATCATCTCGGCAGCGTCCATGGCCAGGGACGGACTTTCGGCAAGTACGGCCGCGATGGGCTGACCGACGCTTTCCACCAGCGATCCGGCAAGGATGGGATAGTCCAGCGAGTGCAGCAGGGGAATGACCTGATTGACCGCCAGAGCCCCCAGATCTGCCACCTCCGCGCCGGTATGAATGCCTACAACACCCTCGCTTTCGCGCGCGTCGTCGATGTCCAGCGAAGAAATCCGGCCAAAGGCAACAGGGCTGCGGTGAAAGGCGACGAACAGCGGCGGATCCAGGTTGATGTCATCGGCATATTGCCCCTGACCCCGCAACGCCACAGGGGCGGCACGGGTGGGGGCTGAGCGTCCGACATGTTTTGGCGTTGGGGCTGACATAGCTACCCTGCAGTCCGAGTTTCGATGTTGTGAACTGACCACGACAGGGTCATTCCGCAAAATACAAAGATGCAAAACAGCTATAACAGGAATGGATAGCAAAGCGGGCTGTGCGAAAGTATATAGGGGATCGAAACGTCTTTGGGGGCAACACATGAAAATCGCGCTGATCGGCAATGGGGCCATCTCTCAATTCGTTCAGAAGGCGTTGGCAGATAGCGACGTCGCACTTGCAGCGCTGATCGTACGGTCCGAAAGGCTGGGCTCTGTCGACGTATCAGAGGGGGTAAAGGTCGTCGCTGCGATCCAGGAATTAGCGAGCGATGTCACCCATGTGGTAGATTGCGCCGGGCACGCAGGGCTGCGCGAACATGGCGCAGCGGCATTGGCCAGTGGGCGTGACGTCATCACGGTTTCTATCGGTGCGCTGGCGGATGACGTTCTGCTGTCAGAGCTGGAGGGCGCAGCGCGCGCGGGTAACAGCCGCCTGCATTTGGCCAGCGGTGCCATCGGTGGATTGGATGCCTTGCGCGCCGCGCGCGCGGGTGATCTGGGTACCGTGCGTTACGTGGGGCGCAAGCCGCCCGCTGGGTGGAAAGGATCGCGTGCCGAAGAGGTTCTGGATCTTTCGACCCAGCTCACTCATCCGCAGATCCATTTCATGGGCAATGCGCGCGATGCCGCGCTGGCCTATCCCAAGAACGCAAACGTTGCAGCCGCCGTGGCACTGGCTGGGGTTGGGTTCGAACGGACCGAGGTCGAGCTGGTTGCGGATCCGGGCACTGAAACCAACGTGCATGAAATCCATGCACAGGGCGATTTTGGCAGTTTCACCTTCACGATCTCGGGCAAGACTCTGCCGGACAATCCGCGCAGCTCGGCCCTGGCGGCGATGAGTGTTGTGGCTGGCATTCTGGACGCCAGCCAACCCATTGGCAGCTGACGAGAGGGGGGATCATGCGCCATTCCCGCATCGTCGAACGTGTGTTGACCCGGCTCAAGCTGCGGCAACTGCGGTTGTTGGTGGCCGTGGGAAAACACGGCAACATCCAGAACGCGGCGCGGGAATTGAACGTCTCGCAACCAGCGGCGACCAAGATGATCAAGGATCTGGAGCTGGATTTTGAGGTGCAGCTGTTCACCCGGACAAACCGAGGGGTTGTGCCGACTGTCTACGGAGACGCGCTGATCCGGCACGGCAAGTTGATCTTTGCCCAAGTGTCGAATGCCGCGCAGGAACTGGATGACTTGAACGAGGGCAACAGCGGCCGGGTGGTCGTGGGCACACTGTTGGCAGCCTCGCCCCAACTCTTGCCTGCCGCCATCGAACGCGTGATCCACGCAAGACCCAATGTCGCAATCAAAGTGGTCGAGGGCACCAACGAGGTTTTGATGCCGGCCCTACAGTCGGGCGAGATTGACCTGGTGGTCGGGCGTCTTCCGACACATCGCTATCGAGATGCGCTGGAGCAGCGCACCTTGTTCGACGAAAAGATACTGCTTGTCGTGGGTGCGTATCATCCATTGAGTGGGCGCGCAGATCTGACGTTCGAAGACCTCAAGGAATTTGGGTGGATCTTGCCCCCGATCGAAACGACGCTGCGGCGGCAATTGGACCAGTACTTTGTCCGCAACGGTCATTTCTCGCCCGCGATGTCGGTGGAATCCGTATCCTATCTTACCAACCGGGCCTTGTTGCAGAACAATGCCCTGATCGGCCTGATGCCCGCCCATGTCGCGGCGCAGGATCTGGCCGCTGACACCCTGGCTGCCCTGTCCCTTACCTTGCCGTTCGGGACTGGGCCGGTTGGCGTATCGTACCGGGCCAAGACGCAGCTTTCTCCGGCCGGGGCTGCATTTCTTGAGGCGCTGATTCAGGTCGCCGAGGGGCTTTAGCTCCGCAGCGCCTGATCCAGATCCGCGATCAGATCATCCGCATCCTCGATCCCGATCGACAGGCGCAGCAGGTTTTCGGGAATGCCGGTGTGCGGCTCGATCGTGTGGCGATGTTCGACAAGGCTTTCAACGCCGCCCAAAGACGTGGCACGATGAAACAGATTCAAGCGCCCGGCAACCGCCAAGGCCTCAGATGCGCCGCCTTTGACCAACACAGACATCAGAAAACCGTAGCCGCCTGCCATCTGACGGCTGGCAATGTCATGGCCGGTAAATCCGGAAAGGCCAGGGTAATAGACGTCTTCGACCCGATCGTGGGACAGCAGGGCCTCGGCAATCTTTTGGGCGTTTTCGCACATCCGCTCGACCCGCAGGGGCAGGGTGCGCATGCCGCGTACCAACAGCCATGCGTCAAACGGGCTCATCACTGCGCCCGCGCCTTGGCGGTCGGTGGCAATTTCCTGCCAGAGGTCATCGTCGCGGGCCGTCGACAGAACACCGCCCAAAACATCCGAATGCCCATTCATCGCCTTGGTCACCGAATGCATCACCAGATCGGCCCCGTGCTCGACGGGACGGCACAGGATTGGAGTTGCAGCGGTCGCGTCCACCAGCAGCTTGGCGCCTGCTCCGTGCGCTTGCTCTGCAGCGCTCGCGATATCCACAGTCAGCAGCCAAGGGTTCGAGGGGGTCTCGATCAGCACCAGTTGCGCAGGGGTGACACAGGCCTGCGCCAAGGTTTCGGGCGTGCGGGCATCAAACTCGTCTAAGGTGATCTGGCGGCGTTCGCAAAATTCCCGCACCCATTTGGTCGTGCCCCAATAGATGCCGGATTGCACGATCGCCCGCCCGCCATTGGGGATGGTTCGGAACGCTGCCGCGATCGCGGCCATGCCGGATGGGAACAACAGCGAAGCCTCGGCCCCTTCAAGTCGTGCGATCAGTTTTTCAGCCAGCCGTGTGCCCTCGTTCTGGTCCCGCAGATACACGTTGTCCGGGTTCAGGGGTTGGTAGTCACGGTCGCGCGCAAAGGTTGTTGCGGGTTGGATCGGCGGCACCACGCCCCCGCTTTGATGATCAAGCGCGCCCATGGCTTGAGCAGCCAGTGTCGCGGGTTTCAGCTTGGGGTTATCCATTGCAAATCCTTTGGTAGCGGTGGCAGGCGCGCGCCATTGGTGTCGCGTGCTGTGTCCAATGTCCAGCCCGATTGCATTTGTCGGATGGGGTAGGTCGCGGTAAGCTTGGCCAAAACCCAGCGTACACGACAGGTACGACCGCGTGTTCCACGGGACCTACTCATTCCGGTCAACGGGATCAAAAGACACTGTGGGACCGAATTGAAAGACGAACATAGACCGAAGACCGCCCAAAGCGCGCAAAGTGGGGCGATGATGCAAGATACAGTGACCGCAATGCCCAAGCAGATCCCGGTGAAACGGTTGAGCGTAACGCAGGTTTTTCTGCGCGGGCTGGGCCGCATTGTCATGACCGCTTTTTTTAGTCGTATCGAGGTCGTGAACGCAGAACGGTTTCCCGCAAACGGTCCAGTGCTGGTTGTCTCAAACCATGGCAACAGCCTGGTCGATGGCGTGCTGGTCAGCTGTTATCTGCCTCGGATGCCGCGCCTGTTGGCGGCCAGCATTCTGTGGAACTACAAGCCCCTGATCCCGCTTTTGCAAGCGGCGGGTGTTGTGCCCATCTTTCGCCAACAGGACGTAGGGGTCAAAGCGGCCAAAGAGCAACCGATCTTTGACCGTTCGTCCCAAGTGCTGGCACAGGGCGACTCGCTGTCGGTGTTCCCCGAGGGGCTCAGTCACAATCAACCGCATTTGCTGCCGTTCAAAAGTGGCGCGGCCCGTATGGCACTCGAGGCCGAGTCGCAGGGAGAAGACCTGGGCGTGCAAGTTTTGCCTGTAGGGCTGACTTTTGATGAAAAGAACAAGTTCCGCTCGCGAGTGCTGATCCAGGTTGGCGAACCCATGGACATATCGCGCCAGGCCCGGGTCTATACCTCGACCCGCGATGTTGCGACGCGTCGCGCGGTTGTGCGCGACCTGACCGGTAAGATCCAGGAAAGGCTTGCACAGGTCACGCTCAGCTTCGCCAATTGGGAAGATGCGCAGATGATCCGGCAAGCCACGGATCTTTGGGCAGCAACCACGGACGAGGCCGAGACCACGGACGACATGTTGGATCGGGTCGAGCTTCAACGGTCTTTCTCGGAAGGCTATGCTTGGCTCAAGCGGAATTGCCCAGCCGAAGTGCAGCACGCCCGCGACAGCCTGAAACATTACAATGATGTGTTGGAAAGTTCTGGGCTGGAGGTCGAAGAAAGCACGCCGCGTTCATCTGCGTGGGACGGTCTGATCCTGTTGGCCTTGCTGCCAATGTGGTTGATTGGATCAACGTTGAACTTTGTTCCTTTTCACGTGTCTCGATGGGTCGCGCATGGCAAGGACGAGGATAAGATGGCCACATGGTCGCTGTTTTCCAGCCTGATCCTGTTTCCTGGCAGTTGGATCGTCCAGGCGGTGCTTTTGGGAGCTCTGCTTGCCACGCCGCATGGCTTTGGCTGGGGTGCGTTCTGGGCGGCAATGATCCTGGCGCCCGGAGCCGGGTATCTGGCGTTGGAGTTTCTGGATCGCCGCCGTCGATGGTTCAGCAGGCTCAGATCGCGCAGGGCGTTCGAGAAAGTGTCTGCATCTGGGGCAGATCTGATCAAACTCAGGGCGAATCTGACAGAGCAGATCAAAACGCTTGTTGATCTTTATGTGAACGGTGCTCAGCAAAACTCTGCAGAGTACGATGAGATGAAATCCGTTGTGGCGGAAAAAAATCCGCAATAGTGAAAATCCTCTATTTCGGAAAATCATCCGCTATGGTAGAAAGTGACTCGAAATCAGGAGGTCACCCATGTCCCACGCGTTTTTGTCCCATGTTTCCGACACCCTTGAGCAGATCGAAGCCGAGGGCCTTTATAAACGCGAACGAATGATCACCTCCGCCCAAGGGGGCGAGATCACCGTGGGCGATCGCGAGGTGATCAACTTGTGCGCCAACAACTACCTGGGTTTGGCGGACCACCCCGCTTTGATCGAGGCCGCACAGGGCGCGATGGGGGACAAAGGGTTTGGCATGGCCTCTGTCCGGTTCATCTGCGGTACGCAGGACATTCACCGCGAGCTGGAGCAGCGCCTGGCCAAGTTCCTGAACAAGGACGACGCGATCCTGTTTGCGGCCTGTTTCGATGCCAACGGCGGACTGTTCGAGCCGCTGTTGGGCCCCGATGATGCCATCATCTCGGACAGCTTGAACCACGCCTCGATCATCGACGGGGTACGGCTGTGCAAGGCCAAGCGCTATCGCTATCTGAACAATGACATGAACGACCTCGAGGCGTGGTTGAAACAGGCCCGCGCGGATGGTGCGCGGCATATCATGATCGCGACCGACGGTGTGTTCTCGATGGATGGTTACCTGGCCAATCTTCCCGCCATCCGTGCGCTGGCGGACAAATATGACGCCGTAGTCATGGTCGACGACTGCCACGCCACGGGCTTTATGGGTCCGAACGGGGCTGGCACCCCAGATCACTTTGGCGTTGATGTGGACATTCTGACGGGGACTTTGGGCAAGGCACTCGGGGGGGCAATCGGCGGTTACATCGCTGCTCGCCAACCAGTGATCGACCTGCTGCGGCAGCGGGCGCGGCCCTATCTGTTCTCAAACTCGCTGCCGCCTGCCATCGTCGCCGCCGGGATCGAGGCAATTCGCCTGGTCGAAGAAGGGGGCGCCTTGCGCGCGCAATTGTTTGAAAACGCGGTGTACTGGCGCAAAGGACTGTCCGAGCTGGGGTTCGACCTGCTTGAAGGGGAACACCCGATCATCCCTGTGATGCTGGGCGATGCGACCCTGGCGCAAGAGATGGCCTCCAAGCTGTTTGACGAGGGTGTCTATGTTTCCGGCTTCTTCTTTCCTGTGGTCCCGCGAGGCAAGGCGCGCATCCGGACGCAGATGAATGCGGCCCTGACACGCGAGGATCTGGACCGTGCACTGGCCGCCTTTGGCAAGGTAGGCAAAGAGCTGGGAGTGATCTGATGCGACCAAATACGATGAAGGCTCTGGAGAAGTCGCATCCCCGAGAGGGGCTGTGGCAGGTGCGCGCGCCGGTGCCCGAGATTGGCCCGGATGAAGTATTGGTACGGGTCAACAAGACCGGGATTTGCGGAACCGACATTCACATTTGGAACTGGGATGAATGGGCGTCACACACGGTGCCGGTGCCGATGATCACGGGGCACGAGTTCGCCGGTGAGATCGTCGAACTTGGGCGCAACGTGACTGGTCTGAGCGTGGGCCAGCGCTGCTCGGGCGAGGGTCATCTGATCGGCACTGACAGCCGTCAGAGCCGCGCGGGCAAGTTTCACCTTGATCCAGGCACACGCGGGATTGGCGTGAACGAGCAGGGGGCCTTTGCCGAATACCTGCGGCTGCCCGCCTTCAACGTGGTGCCCTTGCCGGATGACATCCCGGATGAGATCGGCGCCATTCTGGACCCTCTGGGCAATGCGGTGCACACCGCACTGAGCTTTGATTTGCTGGGTGAAGATGTGTTGATCACTGGTGCAGGCCCCATCGGCATCATGGCGGCAGCGGTGGCGCGTCACGCGGGTGCGCGCAACGTGGTGATAACCGACATCAATGTAGACCGTTTGAAACTGGCCGGACACGTGGTGCCCACGGTTCGTGCCGTTGATGTGTCGCGCAAGGATCTGAACGATGTGGTCAATGAGCTCGGGTTGACCCAAGGGTTCGACGTCGGGCTTGAAATGTCGGGCTCTCAGGCCGCGCTGGATCAGATGGTCGAGGCGCTGGTGATGGGCGGCAAGATTGCCTTGCTGGGTATTCCACCGGGCACATCGCCGGTGGATTGGTCACGCATCGTGTTCAAGGCGATCACGATCAAGGGCGTCTATGGCCGCGAGATGTTCGAGACCTGGTACAAGATGATTGCCATGCTGCAAAACGGGCTGGACGTCAGCCGCGTTATCACGCACCGTTTTCGGGTCGATGAGTTCGAGGCCGGGTTTGCGGCGATGAAATCGGGTCAGAGTGGCAAGGTGGTTCTGGATTGGAGCTGAGGGATGGGGGCTCTGCCCCCGTCGCCACGCGACTCCCCCGGAGTATTTTCAAAAGGGTGAAAACATGGGTCACAGCTCTATCGTGGATGTGATTGGCGGTACGCCATCTGTATGGCTGGACCGGGTGGTCGCCGCACGCGGACTGCAGGGGCGGATCTTGGCGAAGCTGGATTATCTGAACCCGGGGTTCTCCAAAAAGGACCGCGCGGCCAAGGGGATCATCGAAGCAGCCGAAGCGGATGGCAGTCTTGTGCCCGGCCAGACCGTGGTCGAACTGACCAGCGGCAACATGGGCACCGGGTTGGCGATTGTCTGTGGAATCAAGGGCTATCCTTTTGTGGCGGTCATGTCGCGCGGCAATTCCGAAGAGCGCGCGCGGATGATGGCAGCCCTTGGCGCCGAGGTGGTGTTGGTCGATCAAGCCCCTGGGGGCATATCAGGCGAAGTGTCTGGTGCGGACCTGGCCTTGGTCGAAGAAGAGGCTGCTCGGATTACCGCAAGGCGCGGCGCTTTTCGGGCCGATCAGTTTCATCATCCAGGCAATGCCCAAGCGCATGCAGCCACTACAGCGCCCGAGCTTTGGACGGACTCGGATCACACGCTGACTGCATTTGTGGATTTCGTTGGCTCCGGAGGGACTTTTGCGGGAACGATGCAAGGCTTGCGCCAATTTAAGGCCGATCTGCGCGGATATCTTGTCGAACCTGAAGGGGCTGCGACCTTGGCCGGTCACGAGGTCACCCAAGCTGGGCATCCCATTCAAGGTGGCGGCTATGCCATGCCGGATTTGACGTTCCTGCGCGGTGTCTGCGCTGAGGGGTTCTTGACCGTGACAGGTGAAGACGCCCGGAAGACGACGCGCGCGCTGGCACAAGAAGAGGGGATCTTTGCCGGGTTTTCTGCCGGGGCCAATGTGGCCGCGGCACTAAAGCTGCTGGAGGGACCAGAGGCCGGAGGGGTGATCGGCGTTGTGATCTGCGACAGTGGTTTGAAGTATCTTTCAACCGATCTCTGGAACTAATCGCATCCGGCCTTGATCCGTCAACAACCAGCAATCACCGTTTTCGAACACGGCAGCGGACAAAGGCCCGCCAAATGCAGCGCCGGAATCGAGATTGACGCGGTTGCCTTTGTGTTCGGCCTGTTTGGCCGGGGTGTGCCCATGCACCACCAACCATGGATGTGGTTTTCGGTAATCCAGAAATGTTTGTCTGATCCAGATCAGATCATCTTCGGTCTGATTTTCAAATGCCACTTCGGGTCGGACACCTGCGTGTACGAACAACAGACCGTCCTGCAGATGTGCTGCAGGTAAGTCGTTCAGAAATGCCACATGCTGAGACGGAATAGCCTGGCGCGCAGATGCATGGACTTGATGAATGCGAGCGCGCTCGGGGACGTCGACACCGTATGAAGCCAGCGTTTCGATGCCACCAAGGCGTTCGTGCAGCCAATGGTAGCCAACAAGCAACTGATTGTCGTTCATTGGGTAGTCTTGCATGAACATGGCAAACATTCGATCGTGATTGCCCTTGAGTGTAATCCAATTACGCCCTTGAGCTCTGCCTTGCACCAAAAGATCAAGCACCTTGCGACTGTCTGGTCCCCGGTCGGTATAGTCACCCAAGAACACGATGCGTGCATCTTTGCCCCCATCCGTTTCGATCCGATCGAGAGCAGCTTCGAGAAGCCCCAACTGACCGTGAATGTCACCAATGGCATAAACAGGTGTCGTCATCGTGCGGCTTTCAATGTCCTAGGCCAGACGTATCGGCAAAGAGGTTGGGCCCCTGAAGGCAAAGCCATACCAGGGAACACTGTGAGGGTCAGGCAGTGAGATATTTGGAAACCGCTCAAAGAGCAACGGGAGCATGACCTTGATCAGCATCATCCGGGCCACATGTGTGCCTTGGCAAAAATGCGGACCGCTGGCAAAGCTTTGATGTGTCTTCTTGGGGCGAAACAGATCAAAGTGTTCGGGGTTCTTGTGGATGTCTTCGTCATGACCAGCACTGGCTTGAATCGTCATCACGATTTGATCCTTTGCAATTGGCATGTTCCGAATTTCCGTATCTTCAGCAGCGCGACGAGAGCTGGTTTGGATCGGCGCCACCCAACGAACACCTTCTTCGAAGGCTTCAGCGAACCATTTGGGATCTTCTTTGGTGGCGGCCAAGTATTCAGGATTGGTCAGCAATCCAAACAAAATCGTGCAAAGTGCATCGCGTGGTTCGTTTATTCCCCCGCCAATGGCAATCTTCAGGTTCGCACGGATTTGCGAAAGCTCGATGGGATCGGCTGCGTTGACCATGGTTGACAGAGCGGAAGGGCCTTGTTGGTGAAGGTGTCGTTTGGTTTCGTGTTCGAACAACGCGTTCATTTCTATATTGGCCGCATCTGTCGCTTGGAAAGGGGCTGCCTTCCACGCGAAATTACCGGCTCCATCGATCAGCGTCTGTGACCAATGGATCATCTGTGCGTCCGATGCCGATTCAATGCCAAGCAAATGAGCTAGACACCGCGCAGCATAAGGCGCGGCGAGGTCATGGAATATGTCAATAGTGCCATTGCGTGGCAGTCTATCCAAACAATCCTGTGCGGTTTTAAAATAGATGCCGTGCCAGTGGTCCTTGAGGTTTCTTGGAGAGAATGCAGGCGCCATTGCCTGACGGTCACGTGTGTGATCATCACCATCCTTACGCATGAGAGTCGTCGCTTGGAACGCGCGCTCCATCGGCGTTTCTGTGCCCCCTGACCGAAAGAGTGAAGGGTTGTCCTTTACGTTTCGAATATCGTCTGCCTTGGTCAGGAAAATTCGCCCCAAGGCAGGTACGTTCAGTACAGGTGTTTCACGCCGCAATCGTCGATAGATCGGATAGGGATCGCGGTGGAGCGTATTGATGTCAATTGAGGAATCAGATGGGACTTGGGGCATGACGCGTCCTTGGATGCACGGCACCAATATATCCATAAATGTTAACAAGTGAATTAAAATAGTGCACGGCAACTTGGGTCAACTTTGTCCCAAGCATGTTCTTGAAATGAGAAAACGCTCCTCAATTGGAGAAGCGTTTTCAAAGCACCGTCGAAATTACGGATTAGACGACGTCAAATTCAAGTGGCTTGATCTGGGTGAACAGGCCGGTTTCTGCAAGTTTGGCACGTGCTTCGGCCGGAACGGGTTCGTCCACGTAAAGCAATGCGATGGCTTCTTCACCAGCACCAGCGCGGCCCAGGGTAAAGTTTGCGATGTTTACGCCGTTTTCGCCCATGGTCTGACCCAATGTACCGATGATGCCTGGCACGTCCTCGTTGGTCGTATAGAGCATGTGGCGTCCGATTTCGGCGTCGATGTTGATGCCTTTGATCTGGATAAAGCGCGGCTTGCCATCACTGAACACGGTGCCACCGATCGAACGCTCGCGCTTGTCGGTGACCACGGTAACCTTGATATAACCCTCAAATGCGCCCGACTTGTCCTGATTGGTTGTCGAAATCTGGATGCCACGTTCCTTGGCGACAACCGGAGCCGAGACCATGTTCACCTCGGGGTTGAACTTTTTCATGATTCCCGCGACCACGGCACAGTTGAGCGCGGCCAGGTTCATCTCGGCCGCGACGCCGTCATAAAGGATGTTGATCGCCTTGACCGGCTCGTCCGTCATCTGACCCACGAAAGAGCCCAAGTGACCGGCCAGTTTGATCCAAGGGCCCATGACCTTGGCCTCTTCTGCGGTGACCGACGGCATGTTCAGCGCGTTTTCCACCGCGCCGGTCAGCAGATAGTTCGACATCTGCTCGGCCACCTGCAGGGCGACGTTTTCCTGTGCCTCGGTCGTGGCGGCGCCCAAATGGGGCGTGCAGACCACGTTGGGCAGGTTGAAGAGCGCATTGTCCTTGGCCGGTTCCACGGCAAAGACGTCAAAGGCCGCACCAGCGACATGGCCCGATTGCAGCATCTCGGCCAGGGCTTCTTCGTCGACCAGACCACCACGCGCGCAGTTGATGATGCGAACACCTTTTTTGGTCTTAGCCAGGTTTTCGCGGCTCAGGATGTTGGCAGTGGCGTCGGTGAACGGCACGTGCAGGGTGATGAAATCGGCGCGCGCCAGCAGGTCGTCGAGTTCGACCTTTTCAACGCCCATCTTGTCGGCCTTCTCTTCGCTCAAAAAAGGATCATAGGCGACGACTTTCATTTTCAGACCACGGGCGCGGTCACAAACGATGCCGCCGATATTGCCCGCACCAATGACGCCAAGCGTCTTGTTGGTCAGTTCGGTGCCCATGAACTTGGATTTTTCCCATTTCCCGGCATGAGTGCTTTCGCTGGCCTCGGGGATTTGACGTGCAACGGCAAACATCATCGCAATGGCGTGCTCGGCGGTGGTGATCATGTTGCCGAACGGCGTGTTCATTACGATCACGCCCTTTTTCGACGCGGCATCCTTGTCGATGTTGTCGGTGCCGATGCCAGCGCGGGCGATGACCTTGAGGTTGTCGGCATTGGCCAGGATCTTTTCGGTCACTTTGGTGGCCGAGCGGATGGCCAGGCCGTCATATTGGCCGATCACCTCGGCCAGTTTGTCTTTGTCCTTGCCCAGATCAGGCTGGAAATCCACGTCGATGCCGCGATCGCGAAAGATCTGAACGGCGGTTTCGCTGAGTTTGTCGGAAACGAGTACTTTGGGGGCCATTGGAATGGGTCCTATGTTCTGGGTGCGGGAGGGGAGCGGAATTTTTGAAAAATTCCGCCTCGTTTTCTTTTCAAGAAAACGGTCCCCGTTGCGTTAAGCGGCTTGGGATTGTGCTGCGATTTCGGTGTCGAACGCCCAGGCCAACCAAGGCAGCATCGCCTGGATGTCCAAAGTTTCGACCGTGCCGCCACACCAGATCCGCAGACCGGCGGGAGCATCGCGGTACGCGCCGATATCGAGCGCGATGTTCTCGGCCTCCAACCGTTTGGCGACAGCCTTGGCAAAGGCAGCGCCGTCTTGGATGCGGGCGTCGGTGAACTTCAGGCAGACGCTTGTGTTCGAGCGGGTTGCGTCATCTTCGGCCAAGTTGGTGATCCAATCGTTGGCGTCGCAGAAATCGAAAACGGCCTGTGCATTGGCATCCGCACGGGCAATCAGACCCTGCAGGCCACCAACGGAGCGAGCCCAGTCCAGCGCAAACAGGTAATCTTCGACCGCAAGCATTGAGGGCGTATTGATGGTTGCTCCGGTAAAGATGCCATCGATCAGTTTGCCACCCTTGGTCAGGCGGAAAATTTTCGGAAGTGGCCAGGCTGGGGTGTAGCCTTCCAAACGTTCCACCGCACGGGGGCTGAGGATCAGCATGCCATGCGCGGCCTCGCCACCCAGCACCTTTTGCCAGCTGAACGTGGTCACATCCAGCTTGTCCCAGGGTAGGTCCATCGCAAAGGCGGCCGAGGTGGCGTCGCAGATGGTCAATCCGTCGCGGTCATCAGCGATCCAGTCGCCGTTGGGGACGCGCACGCCGGCAGTGGTGCCGTTCCAGGTGAACACAACATCATTGTTGAAATCGACGGATGCGAGATCAACGATCTGGCCATAATCGGCGGTTTTGACCTCAGCCTCGATCTTCAGCTGTTTCACAACATCGGTGACCCAGCCCGAGCCAAAGCTTTCCCAGGCCAGCATTTCGACCTTGCGCTGACCCAGCAGCGACCAGAGGGCCATTTCCACGGCCCCGGTGTCCGAGGCGGGCACGATGCCGATCTTGTAATCTGCGGGGATGCCCAGAACCTCTCGCGTGCCTTCGATCGCGGCCTTCAGCTTGTCCTTGCCAACAGCGGCACGGTGCGAGCGGCCAAGAGCGGCGTCGGCGAGTTTGGAAACATCAAATGTGGGGGGTTTGGCACAGGGGCCAGAGGAGAAACGCGGATTGGCCGGGCGCGCTGCCGGTTGCTGAGTAGCCATTGCTGGTATCCTTACAGATATCTGCCCTTCGTTGGGGAAGGGTGTCCCGCGGACAGAGCTAGGCCGCTGCGGCGCGGCGTGCAAGTCGAAAAGAGGTCTGATTTCGACCGTTTGTTGTGAGAAGGCGACGTAAATGACCACTATCGGAAACTCTTGTTCCGAGTATGAATGGCTGTTCTGGAGCGGTTTGATTGTTGGTTGAGGTTTAGGGTTCCTTTGAAAAAGTGTACTAAATCAATGTGGTAAGGTTCCCTGACTGGATCGACGGAAACGTGCGACGAAGGTTGAAGCTTAAGAAAGCTGATCTCTGGTGCATTTTCTGCACCTGCGGTATGTGAAGGGCAAAGGAGATGCCCTCATGTTTGTCGTCACGCTGCTCACGAATCCCGCTCAACCAAACCTGGACCCGGCTTTGGTCGAATCCCTGCGCAACGCATGGGGCGGCGGCGACGCGCAGTGGCTTAGCCCTGATGAGGCGGCCGAGTTCACGCTGACAACGCTGCCCGAGAATCAGTGGGACGTCTGGGCCGATCTGCAAAAAACGGGTGTGGATCTGGTGGTGCAACCCTTCGAGGGGCGGCGCAAAAAGATGCTGCTCGCGGATATGGACAGCACCATGATCCAGCAGGAGTGCATTGACGAACTGGCCGAAGTGGCCGGTGTGGGCGCGCGCGTCAAAGAAATCACCGCACGGGCAATGAATGGTGAGTTGGACTTCGAAGGGGCGCTGACCGAGCGTGTTGGATTGCTCAAAGGCCTGGACGAGAGCGTTATTCAGCAGGTGCTGGAGGAGCGGATCACATTGATGCCGGGTGGTAAGGCGCTGTTGACCACGATGAAGGCAAATGGCGGTTACGCCGCATTGGTGTCGGGCGGGTTCACGGCCTTTACTTCCTCGGTTGCAGCAACGCTGGGGTTTGACGAGAACCGGGCCAACACGCTGCTGGTGGCAGACGGCAAGCTGACCGGAGAGGCGGGTCGCCCGATACTTGGAAAGCAGGCCAAGGTCGAAGCTTTGGAACAGATCACAGACCGTCTGGGGATTGCCGAGGCGGATGTGATTGCTGTCGGTGACGGGGCCAATGATTTGGGCATGCTCAAGCGGGCTGGAACCGGCGTGGCGCTGCATGCCAAGCCCTCTGTCGCGGTTGAATGTGACGTGCGGATCAACCACGGCGATTTGACCGCGTTGCTTTATGTGCAGGGCTATGCGCGTAGTGAGTTTGTTCTGAGCTGACAGCCTCGGCAGATCGGGACTTTACATATTTAACGATGGTGTTAAATATTGGGTATGCCTGATCTCGTCACTGCATTTTCTGCCCTGTCTGATTCCACCCGATTAGGAATCGTCGAACAACTTATGGCGCAAGGTGAACTGCCTGCGGGGGACCTGATCGAGGGGCGCGGCATGTCTGGTGCCGCGATCTCGCGGCATCTGAAGGTATTGCGCCAGGCGGGGTTGGTCAAACAGCGTGCCCAAGGCCCTCAGCGCCTCTATTCCATCCAACCTGACGGGCTGCGCGCCATCGCGGATTGGACCATTTCGAAACGTGAATTTTGGGAAACCAGCCTTGACCGGTTGGAAGCCGCCATTCTGGAGGATGAGCAATGACCGACCTGCGTCTTGAGCGTGAGTTTCCCGTGAGCCCTGACAAGCTGTATGCTTGGGTGACGAACACTGAAAAGCTGCTGAAATGGTGGGGCCCCGAGGGGCTGCATGTGCCGGTGCATGATCTGGATTTCTCGCGCCTTGGCCCCTGGTATTCGGTCATGCAGAACGAAGAGGGGCAGCAATACAAGGTATCCGGTCAGGTGACCCATGTCGACGCGCCCAAGTCGGTTGGTTTCACCTGGGGCTGGCACGATGACGACGACAAGCGCGGCGCCGAAAGCCATGTGACGTTCACGATTGTCGAAACCGCATCTGGTGCGCGGCTGCTGATTGATCACCGAGAGCTTGGTGATGACGAGATCAGCGCCAACCATGAAAGCGGCTGGACGTCGTCGCTGCGCAAGCTGTCCGCTCAATTGAATTAACGATTGCAACAGGAGGAAATTGAAATGCCACAGTTCGTATTTGCCTATCACGGCGGTGCAAAGCCCGAAACTCAGGAAGAGGGCGAGCGGGTCATGGCAGCCTGGGGTGCCTGGTTCGAGAACATAGGCGAGGCGCTGGAAATCCCCGGCGCGCCGGTTGGCATGTCCAAGACTGTCAGCGCAGGTGGCGTAGCTGACGATGGCGGGGCGAACCCAATCTCGGGCTACACCGTGGTCAAGGCCGACAGCATGGATGCGGCCACCGAAATGGCCAAGGGGTGCCCGATGGTCGTTGATGGCACCGGCTCGGTCGAGGTTGCCGAAGTGATGGAGATGTAAGCCCGCAGGCCTGGGTTCAAAGGAACCCAGCCGCCGGTTTGATCACGCCACAATCCACATTGCGCCGGTTCAGGATCGGCGCGTTCATGTACTTTCTGGTCGCCGGGTGATCGGCGTCCAGAACGCCAAGCTCGACCAGAATGGCGGCAATCGCACATTCGCTGGCGCGCGTTGTGCCATCCGCGATTTTCAGCGCAACGCCCATGCGTTTTTCAGGGATGATGGCGATGAACACGGCCTCGGCCCCGGTCTTGATCGCAACTTTGCCATTCATCGCCCGCATCAGCTCGGTGCAGGCACGGCCTTCGCCCGCGACCAATTCCGGGTGCTTGATCATGGCGGCGGTCAACTGCTCGGCGGCGGCGCTTTGGCGGTCCGAGCGGTCGGCTGCCGAAGCAAACCACGCCATCGATCGGGCCAGCCCTGTCAGCGAGGTTGCAAAATTGGGTGCTGAACAGCCGTCGATCCCGTAACCGGGACTGGTCTCGCCTGCGGTTTCTTCGAATGCTGCCAGACAGGCCTGTTGCACGGGATGATCGATGTCGATGTATTCGGTGCCCGCATCCATGTGCTGGGTCAGGGTCAGAAAACCGGCGTGTTTGCCTGAGCAGTTGTTGTGCATCTGGCAGGGGGATTTGTGATCAAGGATCAGGCCATTGCGGGCCTCTATGTCCGCGGGCTCTTGCGGGCCGCAGCGGAAATCATCATCCCCCAACCCAAGGTGATCGAGCCATGCCGACACTCGATCGGTATGGATCGCAGCGCCATTGTGTGAGGCGCAGGCAAGCGCCATGTGCTCGCTGTTGAGCCCGTATTTGGCAGCAGCCCCCGAGCTGAGCAGGGGGAGCGCCTGAATCATCTTGGCGGACGAGCGGGGATAGATGCGCGCGTTGGGATCCCCCCAGCTGCGCACGATCTGACCGGTGTCGTCACAGATCACCGCGTGACCCAAATGGACGCTCTCCAGAAACGGGCCCCGCCAGATTTCGGTCATCGGTACCGGATTTGTCATCGTAAACTCCCCTTTTCTGGGCAGATTCCCGCCAATCACTCTTTCAACCATGGCGAAACCTGCGTTAATGTGTCTATGTCGGCAAACGATGGGTTGCGCAAGACAGACAGGTCCTAAAGCCTGCAGGCGCACCATGGAATTGAGGTTAAGGACAGTCTAGGAGGCTGGACAAATGGGATCGAAACTTGTCCGCATGATCGCGGGCCTGTGTATGGCGGGCATGACCGTCTCGGCAACCAGCGCATATGCTCAGGCGCAGAGCTCGAACCGGGTGGCGGCCAAAACGGATTGGAGCGTCTTTGTCGAAGACGATCCCACCGAATGCTGGAGCGTGTCAGCCCCCAAGGAGACCGTGAACACCCGTGGTGGTCGTGTCGTCGCCGTGCGGCGCAGCGACATCCTGCTGTTCGTGTTCTTCCGCCCCAAGGCAGAGGTGAAAGGTCAAGTTACCTTTACCGGTGGCTATCCCTTTGCGCCGGGTTCGACCGTGAACCTGAACGTTGGCGGCACCGAGTTTGAGCTGTTCACCGAAGGCGAATGGGCATGGCCCGCGACGGCTGCGGATGACGCCAAGATCATCACCGCGATGAAGCGCGGCGCTCAGGCGATTTTGACCGCACGCTCGGCGCGCGGGACGCAGACCAAGGATACATTCTCTCTCTTGGGCTTTACCGCTGCGATCGAAGACGCGGAAAAACGCTGCACCAAGTAATTGAGCGTCAATATGGCCCCGGGCTGCTCCGGGGCCGTCGCTTTCGCGAGCCTGGTTCGGAATGCCGCAAATCTGCGAATATCTTGTTTCCAAAAGCCACAATCCCGTGATCTGCTGAGCGTTGATGCACAGAATACTGTGCCAGGATCGCCGTTTTGTCCCTTGGATTTCGTGACTACTTTGCGTCGGTAATTCTGACCAAGGACCAGGATCCATGACCGAGACCACCATTCACACCATCGAAACCGCCCCCGACGCCGCCATACCCCTGCTCGAAGGGTCGGTCAAAGCCTTTGGCTCGATCCCCAACTTGCACGGCGTCATGGCGACCAGCCCCGCATTGCTTGAGGCGTACAAAGAGCTGTCGCGTCTGGCGATGACAACCGGCTTCTCGCCCGAGGAACGCACGGTGATTTGGATGACGGTGAACGTTGCCAACCATTGCCACTACTGCGTGCCTGCCCACACCGGGATTGCCAAGCGCGAGAAGGTGTCGAACGACATCATTGATGCGCTGCGCGATGAAATGCCACTGGCGGATGCCAAGCTGGAAACCCTGCGCGGCTTTACCCTGGCTTTGCGCGACAACCATGGCCGCCCATCAGCGGATGATCTGGCTACGTTCCGGTCTGCGGGCTATGACGACAAGGCGCTGCAGGACTTGCTGGTGATCTTTGCGCAAAAGGTTCTGTCGAACTACACCAACGCGCTGTTTGAAACGCCGGTGGATGGGATGTTCCAGCCCTTTGCGTGGCAGCGCCGCGCGGCGGCCGAGTAACGGTATTTGCCACTTTGGCTTGCAGCGGTCGACCTGTCATAAGGCGGGCCGACCGTTTTTGTTTGACCGCTCAACTTACGATCGGGCAGCATACCGATATTTGAATATATGAGGGTCAAGATGACTTTTTCCGAAGCCGTTAAGACATGTTTCTCAAAGTACGTAACATTCTCAGGCAGGGCTGGCCGACCAGAGTATTGGTGGTTCCTGCTGTTTGTAGTGTTGATATCTGCGGCGCTATCGGTCGTTGACCGCATGCTTTTTGGAGTGAACCCAGAAACACTGGAACAGAGCCGCCTGTTCACTGGCCTCTTTCAGATCGCAACCTTCCTGCCTTTGCTTGCAGCTGGATGGCGGCGCATGCACGATGGTGGGTATCCAGGATGGTACCTTTTGCTGCCAATGCTTGTTTCCATGACGACCGTGTTGTTCCTGTTTTCGGGGATCATGGCCTTTTCCTTTATGGAAGCACGTGTCGAGGACCCGGATGTTCTGCGTGGTCCCGCCGCAGCCGTTGGTCTGACCGGACTGTTCGTAGCCGGAATCGTGCAACTTGCACTGGCAATACTCATGATCTGGTGGCTGACCCGTCCATCTCAGCCCGAAACAAACGAATATGGAGCACCTTCATGATCAAGAAGATATGTTTGTTCCTTCTGTGCCTTTACCCTTTCCATGTTGCTGCTGACCCGTCGTTGGAATGCAGCGATGCGGGCTCGCAAGTTGAAATCGGAGCTTGCGTCTCGGAAGCGGCGCAACGCGTCGAGGCTGCAATGGGGATCGCGCAAGAGATCGCGATGGCATCGGCACAGGAATTGGATGAGGTCACGGGACGAGCGGTTGCGGTGCCTGCGATGAACACGGCGCAGGAAGCCTGGGCAGCCTATCGCGATGCACAATGCAATGCTGTGGGGGCTTCTTTCGGTGGAGGTTCGGGCACAGGTATCGCCATCCAATCCTGCAAGATTGAATTGGGACGGGCCCGGATCACAGAGCTTATGAGCATGGCCCAATAGGCGCCGCGCTTTGTTCCGCGAAACCTTTTGATCTTTGCTGGAAATCCTATATAGAGGCTCATCCCGCGACAGAATCCGAGCAAAGCCATGTCTGCCAAAGCGCCGATCACCCAAGACGTCATGACGATCCCCCGCAAATTGCCCGAGGGGCCGATCAACCTTGTTGGTCTGACCCGTGCGCAAATGCGCGAGGTTCTGATCGAAAACGGCACGCCGGAAAAGCAGGCCAAGATGCGGGTCGGACAGATCTGGCAATGGATCTATCAGTGGGGCGTACGCGACTTTGCCGAGATGACCAATCTGGCGAAAACCTACCGTGCGGATCTGGCTGAAAAGTTCGTGATCGAAATCCCCGAGGTTGTCTCGCGTCAGGTGTCCGAGGACGGCACCCGCAAGTATCTGGTGCGGATCGCGGGCGGGCACGAGGTCGAGGTGGTGTACATCCCCGAAGAGGGGCGCGGTACGTTGTGTGTGTCGTCTCAGGTGGGCTGCACCCTGACCTGTTCGTTCTGTCACACGGGCACGCAAAAGCTGGTACGCAACCTGACGTCGGCTGAAATCGTGGGGCAGATCATGATGGCGCGCGACGATTTGGAAGAATGGCCCGTTCCGGGCGAGCCCAAAGACGAAACCCGCCTGCTGTCGAACATCGTGCTGATGGGCATGGGCGAACCGCTGTACAATTTTGACAACGTCCGCGACGCGATGAAGATCACGATGGACCCCGAGGGCATCTCGCTTTCCCGTCGCCGGATTACGCTGTCGACAAGTGGGGTGGTGCCCGAAATTGCCCGCACCGCCCAAGAAATCGGCTGTCTTCTCGCGATCTCGTTCCACGCGACCACGGACGAAACGCGCGACATTTTGGTGCCCATCAACAAGCGGTGGAAGATCAAGGAACTCTTGCAGGCTTTGGCGGATTACCCGCGTGCCAGCAACTCGGAACGGATCACCTTTGAATACGTGATGCTCGATGGCGTAAACGACACCAAGGAAGACGCACACCGGCTGATCGAGTTGATCAAGGAATACAACATTCCGGCCAAGATCAACCTGATCCCGTTCAATGAATGGCCAGGTGCGCCGTACAAGCGCAGTTCCGGCAACCGGATCCATGCCTTTGCGGACATCATCTACAAAGCGGGCTACGCCTCGCCGATCCGCACGCCGCGGGGCGAGGATATCATGGCCGCCTGTGGTCAGCTCAAGTCCGCGACCGAGCGCGCGCGCAAGTCACGCAAACAGATCGAGGCCGAAGCCGGGCTTTGAAATTCTTGATGAATTTCACCTGATCCGGGGGTAGGGTGCATTCAAGTTCTGATGAAATTGAATGTGAGGAGTTGATCCCATGTCCCGCCGTATCTTGTCGGCTGTCGCACTTTTGATCGGCAACGCTGTCGGTCTTTTGCTGGCGGTGGCCTTGTTGCCCGGATTCAAAATCGCGCCACTGTCTATCATTGTTGTCGTATTGGTTTTCACCGTTGTTCAGGTGATTGCCGATCCGCTGATCACCAGGATCAGCGAGAAAAATGTTCCGGCGCTCAAAGGGGGTGTGGCCCTGGCCGTGACCTTTGTTGGCCTGCTGATCACCGACCTGGTCGCATCCGGCCTGACCATCGGCGGGGTGTCGAACCTGCTGGCCGCAACTTTGCTGGTCTGGCTAGGTGCGGTAATCGCGGGTGTTCTGATCCCGATGTTCCTGTTCAAGGAACTGCAAGACAGCAAAACTAAAAAGTAAACGACCCTAAGGCAGCTGAAACGGCTGCCTTAATCTTTCCCCATTCCCGGTAAATTTCGGCCCTGATCAACAGTCAGTTTCCATTTTGTAAACAAACATAACGATTGAGGATGGAATAATGGCACAGGCAGATATTGGCGGCACGCTGATCGAAGACGGCATTCTGGATTTGCTCCGTCAGGAACGCACCAAGGCATTGAGCGCGCGGGAATGGAAATTCCGGATTGCGGGCTTTGGCTATGCAATCAAGGACGTGCGCGGCTCGCAGGTCGTTACCAAGCTCCCCCAGGGTACAGAGCTGGGCGTTCTTCCGGTGCAGTTCGGCTGACACATCTAAGCCGACTTACACTGAAACCGCGGCTGGCCCTTCCAGCGCGCCGGTGTTGGTGCCGCCCGTTTCAGGGCGCGTATCGGCTCGCATGTGCATGACGGTTTCACGCACACGGTTCCACGTCCCCTCGTCTGGGTAGATCAACACGATCATCCCCTCAGTCGGACCGGTTCGGACCAGGTGACCCGAAGTTGCCCCCATGGCTTTGAGCTGACTGAGCTTTGACTCTGCGCTTTCGATCAATGCAGCTTCGTCGAGCGTTTCGTCATAACGCCAGGTCGAGACGGTTACATATGCCATTGGCCCCTCCTGTGTGGCTGAGGGGCCCAGTCTAGCACAGATTTGCCGATTCCCGGATCAGCGTCCCGGAATGTCGGTGCGCGGCGGTGCAACGCCCCAGTTTTCGATCAACTCCATCGCCTGCTGCGCGGTGTCGACAAAGCGGAACAGGTCCAGATCCTCGTCCGAGATCGTTCCTGCATCCGCCAGCGCGCCCCAGTTGATCACCTTCTCCCAGAATTCACGACCAAAGAGCAGGAACGGAACCCGATCCATTCGGCCGGTCTGAATCAGGGTCAGTGCCTCGAACAGCTCGTCCATCGTGCCGAACCCGCCGGGGAACACAGTGATGGCGCGCGCGCGCATCAGAAAGTGCATTTTGCGGATCGCAAAGTAGTGAAAGTTGAAGCTCAGGTCGGGGGTGACATAGGCATTGGGGGCCTGCTCGTGTGGCAACACGATGTTCAAGCCAATGGAACAGCCACCTGCATCTTCAGCCCCTCGGTTACCCGCCTCCATCACGCCGGGGCCGCCGCCGGTGACGATCACGTTCTCGCGGCAGCCCGATTGCTTGGATTTTTCGGCCATCAGTCGCGCAAATTCACGCGCCTCGTCATAGTACTCCGACAAATCCGCCAGCGTCTGAGTCCGCGCTGTGTGTTTCTGCGCGGGCTCTGGAATGCGCGCACCGCCGAACATCACGATGGTCGAAGTGATCTCTCGCTCACCCATCATCAGTTCCGGTTTCAGCAGCTCCAGCTGCAGACGCACGGGCCGCAGCTCATCCCGGCACAGGAAATCCTCATCCGCAAAGGCCAGCTTGTAAGCGGGTGAGCGGGTTTGCGGCGTATCCGGAACCTCGCGCGCGGTGGATCGGTCGGTACCCGCATCGCGGAAGGGGCTCAGGCGGTCTTCTTTCATGGCACGGGGTTCCCTGCTTGCGTGTTTTCCCAACAGCTATAGGGTTCGCCCCGGCAACACCAGTGACAGGAACGCGACCATGCAATGGAAATCGGACATCAAGGCGGCAGCAGAGCGGATTGTGGGTCATGTGCAAAAGACGCCGGTGATGACCGTCACTGGGTTTGGCCTGGATTATCCGGTTGAGTTGAAGCTTGAGCACACCCAGCACACTGGCAGTTTCAAGGCGCGGGGTGCGTTCAACACCTTGCTCAGTTGCGATGTTCCCGCGGCGGGTGTTGTTGCAGCATCGGGCGGTAATCATGGTGCGGCGGCGGCCCATGCGGCGCGGGCCTTGGGATACCCAGCAAAGATCTTTGTGCCCGAAATGGCAGGCCCGTCAAAGATTGCCCTGATCGAAGGGATCGGTGCGGATCTGACAGTTGTGCCGGGCGAATACGCCAATGCTCTGGCTTTGGCACAAACCTATGAGGCCGACACGGGCGCGATGCAAATCCATGCCTATGACGCGCCTGCGACCGTCGTCGGTCAGGGGACCTGTTTTGCGGAATGGGACGCGCAGGGGTTACAGGCTGATACGGTTCTGATCGCAGTTGGCGGCGGCGGTCTGATTGCGGGTGCTTTGGCGTGGTTTCAGGGCGCGCGCAAGGTTGTGGCGGTTGAACCTGAAACCTCTTGCGCGCTGAACGCGGCATTGAAAGCGGGTGAGCCGGTGGATGTCAGCGTGTCAGGTGTGGCGGCCAATGCGCTTGGCGCTCGACGGATCGGAGACATCTGTTTCGGGTTGGCGCAGGGGATGCAATCGGTGCTGGTCAATGATGACGCGATTACCGAGGCGCAACAGGTGGTCTGGCGCGAGCATCGCCAATTGGTCGAGCCTGCCGGGGCGACGGCACTGGCCGCGTTGATGTCAGGGGCATACGTGCCCGAGCCGGGCGAAAAGGTCGCTGTTCTGGTCTGTGGCGGCAATATCGCGCCCGATCCCCTTGCAACATGACTAAAACGCCGCAAAGAGGCGCGGGCGCGTCGGATTGCGCCTTGGCCCGTTGCCCCTTATAGGCCATGTCAACGTGACGAGAATCTCAGGGAGCCCATCCATGTCGAACGCACAACTCGAAGCCGCCATCGAAGCCGCCTGGGAGGCGCGCGACACAATTACTCCGGCCACCACCGGTGAACAGCGCGACGCCATCGAAGACACGCTGAACGCGCTCGACAGTGGCTCGCTGCGCGTGGCCGAAAAGCTGGAGAGCGGCGATTGGCACGTGAATCAGTGGGCCAAAAAGGCGGTTCTGCTGGGTTTTCGCATCAAGGACATGGAACAGCAGGACGGTGGGCCGCAGGGCGGCGGCTGGTGGGACAAGGTCGACAGCAAGTTCAAGGGCTGGGGCGACAACCAGTGGAAAGCTGCCGGGTTCCGCGCCGTGCCCAACTGCGTTGTCCGCAGATCCGCCTACATTGCACCGGGCGTGGTGCTGATGCCGTCGTTTGTGAACCTGGGCGCCTATGTGGACGAAGGTACCATGGTTGACACTTGGGCCACCGTTGGCTCGTGTGCACAGATCGGCAAGAACGTGCACCTGTCGGGTGGCGTTGGCATCGGCGGCGTTCTGGAACCCATGCAGGCTGGCCCCACCATCATCGAAGACAATTGTTTCATCGGTGCCCGGTCTGAGGTTGTTGAAGGCTGCATCGTGCGCGAAGGTTCGGTTCTGGGCATGGGCGTGTTCATCGGCCAATCGACCAAGATCGTCGACCGCGAAACCGGCGAAGTCATGTACGGCGAAGTGCCGCCCTACTCGGTGGTTGTGGCAGGCTCGATGCCGTCCAAGAACAACGTCAGCCTTTACTGCGCCGTGATCGTGAAGCGCGTGGACGAAAAGACCCGCTCCAAGACCGGGATCAACGAGCTGCTGCGCGACTGATCTCCAGCTCAAATCCAGAGTTTTAAAACGGCCGCGACGGAAATCTGTCGCGGCCGCGTTGTATCAGGCATCCGACAAGGGAGGAGGAGACCTGATGACACGTTTGTTTGTTCTGGGCGCGTTGATGACGCTTGCCATTGTTTTAAAAAGTTCTCCTGGTCAGGCGGCCAATTCCGTCAAGATCAGCACCAAGGGCGATCAGCTCTGCGTCAGTTCCAATGGAACGCCCAACCACACGATCGGCACTTTTCCGAATCGAGGGAACCCGCACCGGTTTCGGGCGCAAAAGCTGACGTATTGTATGGATGCGACGCCGCAGGACACGGGCCGTATTACGCATCGAGCCAATGCCTCGGGCATCTCGTTGACCGGCGTTCCTTTCCGGCCGGGTACGGCGGATTTCTATGATGCCTCCAGCCCGCGTGGGTTTTCACGCGACAGTTCCAGTGGTTGGCGGCTTGAGGGGATGGGAGCTGCGGACATGTTGGGAATGGACCGTCAGAACGCCCATGTCGATCATCGCGGGCTGTATCATTACCACGCCCCGGCCCCTGCTTTGACTGCATCGCTCAGGGGTACGGTGATTGGTTATGCGGCGGATGGCTTTCCGATCCATTACGTGGGCGACAGCGTCAAGCCGTCCTGGCAGCTCAAGCCGGGCAAACGCCCAACCGCGCCCTATGGTCGGTATGATGGGACCTACGAACAGGACTGGCAACATGTCCAAGGAAGCGGCAACCTGGATGAGTGCAACGGGGCCGTTGTTGACGGGAGTTACGTCTACTTTGCCACCGATCGCTTCCCCTTTTTCCCAAGGTGCTTTCGCGGTACGGTCAGTCGTGATTTTCTGGGCCGTCCCTAACCCCTGATCAACGCGCGGGTTTCGTACCCGCGCAAAGACATGCGGGCCGACGGACCATAGCCAAAATCGCTTTTGGTCAAATCGGGCATGAGGTTCAAAATCTCGGCCCGTGTTTCCGCATCAAAGGCCTCCATTGTCATGTCGCCGGGGTGATAGCTCTCGCTTTCCAAGCCGTTGCCACGCACGACCTCATGCCGGTCGAACAAGAGATGGACATAAGTGATCGGCTCGCCATCGGCGCAGCGTCGGATTGAGCGGTCGTTGATCAGATGTTTGGCCTGAACCAGAACCTCGGACGACCCGAACATCATTTCAGATAGGGCAGTGGTCAGTAAGACGCGGTGGTTGGGCGACACGGCAACGGCGTCATGATCACCAAGTGCACCACGGGCAAACAAAATCGGCGCGTCATTGCCCGTTGCAATCCGCTCGGTCTTTCCGATCCAGCGCAGCGGTTGTGGACCGTGATCACGGGTCAGTACCAGGTCACCTGGTCGCAATTCTTCGACCGGTATGGGGCCATCGACAGTGTCAATCAATGTTCCGGCCACAAAGCAAGGTGTCGTGCGGATGGTGACAATTGCCGTGTCGGTGTTCCCTGCACCGTCTTCGACCTGGTACGAGAAAGTATTCGACCCCTCGTCGCCATCGGAATCGATGGTCAGCGTCCCATCGCCGTTGACGGTGATTTCCTCACCGCTGTTCAGGGTGATCGTATCCCCCGCCGATACGGTTTGACCATTGATCATGGTGATCTTCATCTCGCCGGACGCCTGCGAGTTGTCGTTGGCGAGCACGTCGACGGTCTCTTCACCATCGCCGTTGATGTTGACTTCATCATTTGTGGCAATGAGCGTGGATTGGATGGAATCCCCTGCGATCAGCAGATTGGAATCGTACATCCCATCACCAGCATCGGCGATTGCGATCTTGATCGTGTTTACCTCACCGGCGTTCACCGGGGCCTTGACCGTCAGAGTGACGGTAAAGCCGTCCATCTCGGTATTATAGTCGTCCGATTTGGCCGCGTTGTCGACGTAGAGGTTGGAATTTGACGTGTCGTTGATGTTGTTGATGGTGACTTCGCCGTCCCCAACCATCAACTCGGCCGGTTGACCGTTGACGTAAATACCAACCGCATCGTTGAACCCCGATCCCACGTATTCGAGGTACTCCTCGGACGCGAAAGTGAATTGCATGGTCAATGTGTTGCCGTCTGGGACAAATTCGGCTTCAAACACCGCAGCATCATAGGTTTGCGCCCCGGCCATTTCGGTCAGATCATCGTCACCTGCACGCCAGTGATTGGTCGATGTGCCGGAACTGTCGTTCACATCACCCTTGCTGTTGGTGACGTCGCTGGCCCGGCCTGTGGACAGGATCACACCGGTGTCAGACGGGGTCAGCGCATCGCTGACACTGTCGCCGTTGCTATAGATGCCTGACGCCGAATTCGCCCCGATGTAATCGGCGCTTACGATTTTGACGCCGTCTCCGAACATGGCTTCGGCCATTTCCATGTCGGTCGCTTTGGTGTCTACGGGCAGCTTCGAGGCTTTGGGCATTTCGGTCTTCCAAACGTCTGTCTTTGACGTAGGAGTACCCGGGCAATTCTTCTGATTCCGTTTGCAACCAAGGGTGATTTATCTCGGATTTTACCGAACGAACGACCATTGACCCGCCCGCGCGCGGCACGGTATGGCGCGCATATGGAAAAGAAAAAGAAACCCTCCCGCCAGCAAGTCTATACCCTGTTGGTTCAGATCGGCCGCAAAGAGGGCGATGGCCTGCCCGATGGTGCGACCGGTGCGGCGCTGATGTGCTATGCCAGCGGCGTAGACGAGGCCGAAGCTGTGCGCGAGACGGTTGCCATCTTGAAACAGGCCGACACCGCACCGCTGGATGTGACCGGTTACGGCACGCTGGCCGAGCGCGAGGCGGAAGGGCATGACATCAGCGATGAAGAGCGCGCTCTGATGGATAGGGCGCTGGCGGAAAACGCAGTCATCGTGGCGCAGATGACGCCGTTCTTTGATGACGGCACGCTTGAGGCCTGATCAGTTCCGGACTCCGAACCATTTCCGGTAAAGATCGTCGTAGGTTCCGTCTTCGCGGATGGCCAACAGGGCTTGATTGACGTCCTCGACCAGAGGCGAGCCTGTTGGAAAGGCGATGCCGTAGTTCTCGCGCAGGAAGATGGCACCGGTCGTCGAGGCAAAATCGCGTCCTTCGTGCGTGGAATAGTAGGACAAGATCGGTGCGTCAAAAACCACGGCGTCCAGGTCGGCCTTTTCAAATGCAGCAATCATCGGGTCCAGCCCTTCGAAAGAGGCATAGGTGATTTCGCGGCGGTCCAAGAATCCGGCGGCTGTTGATCCATCGATGGTCCCGACGCGTTGTCCATACAGGTCGTTGACCGAATTGATCGAGCCGCTGATCGCCTCAACCGTCATTACCGAAGTGATCCTCGCGGTGAAAACCGACACAATGAACAGCGAAGAGATCACCAGGATCACGCCAAACACGCGGCCAAATGCGGTGCGGGGCACGCGCTCTTCAAAACCGCCGTTTACCACCAGGTTAAGGGCCCACCAGAACGACGGAAACCAGGCCTGATTGGCAGGACGGTCGAAGTAGGGTTGTGCGCGGCGTTCAAAATACCACATCAACATACCGCCACCCATCAGCATCAAGAAGGCAAGGCCAATGGCCATGAACAGGTCAAATGACAGCAGTGCGGACAACAATGATGGCGAGCGTGTTTGATCTGCAGGCACCATCAGTTGCAGACCGGATTCAAAGATCGGTTGGCTGAAATCCATCCGAGTTTCGCGCGCCGCGGTGATGGAGATGTTGGCGATGGCCATATCGGCGATGCCAGTTTCGACTGACGACAGCATGTCCGAGAATTGGTCGAACCTCTGAATTCGAATGTCCCAGCTCAGCGCTTCAGCCAAGGCCGTCATCAATTCGATCGAGAAACCTTCATCCGCTCCGTTCTCGGCATACGAGAAAGGCGGACGGGAGACCGTAGAGACCGTCAGGGTCTGTGCAATGGTTGCTTGAGCCCAAAGTGTGAGTGTCAGGCACAAGCCGAGGAGAAGGCCGCGCATATTAACCATCAAGATTTTACGCGTTCCTAGACAGATTCAACCAACCGGGCAAGCCCGCCTTTAGGTCAAGCAACCCGACGTTCAGCAAGGATGCGGGCGTCAAAGGCGCGCAAGACCGGGAATTTCGACCTTCCGTGGTCAGGTAGACCATGGCGATCCAACTGCCCCAACAGGCTTGCTGCCAGTTGCTGTGGCTTGCGACGCAAGCGACCGATGTACAGGCTTTCTGCAACTGTTCCTGCCGCCAGGATCGGTTCGTGTTCGGGCAAGAGCAACTGTTGATAGGTCACGGTCAATCCGCAATCAGCCGGCAAAACGGATGGGCCGCCCGCAAGATGGCAGACAGGGGTCAGAACAGCCTCGTGACCGAACATGTACTCGACCTCGCTGCCTGACAGCAAAAGGCGCTGATCGGGCGCGGTATGAATGTCCTGTTGCAGGCCAAAGTATGGCGCGCGCAGGTGGAGAGGCTTGGCTGTGCCGCGGGCCACCATTGTGCGGGTGATCTTGTGCAACACCGGCACAATCTCGAGATCGGCAGTCAGCACGACATCGCCGCGTTGAATCTTGCTGATCGGGCGATAGCCGTCTGGGGTGGCGACCGGCGTTGATGGCAGCAGCGTCGGCATTGGTCCGACCGCCTCTATGTCATTGCTGAGTGCCATATAGATCACGTCCGGCGAAACAAAGCGGTGTTCGCCGGGCTTGAACAGCGCACGCACGTCCCCGGCGCGGAGCGGGCAGGGACGCGGTACATCGGTCACAAACAAGGTGTCCTGATCGTTCTGTTCGACAGCCAACCGACCCCAGCGGGCAGGAGCGTCCCAGGAATAGGTTAGGCGCAAGACATCCAACCGACCCATCTCGGACGGGTTCAGGGCTTTGTGCAGAACGGAATCCCCCTGATAGAGGATCAGGATCAGCCCACCGCCTGGGATGGCCTGCAGCGACAGGTGAAAGGGCCAATCGCCACCGCGTTCATAAAACACCAGTGAGCGCGGGCGGCTTGTGGTGGGAAGCCGTGTTTCGATGACCAAGGAACCGCGCGTCAACAGATCATCTTCGCGCGGGCCGATCAGGGGCGGATCCTCGGGGTGGCGATCCAACCCCTGTGGGGCAAAGTGGTGGCCGTCGGCGTCAGAAAGCGCAATCCAGGTCATGATCAGGCCACCCTTTGTGCTGACATCAGAACTTTCGCCTCATACTTGCGCAGGGTGCGCCGGGCGGCAGGGCTGTAGCCTTGGCCCGTATCCGGGTCGAGTTCTGGAAAAATGGCGCAGATTTCGTCGACGATGGGTTGCTCGAACAGTTCGGTCGTTTGGGGGCCGGGCAGAAAACTCTCGGTTGGCAGACCTTCGGAGTAGATGACCTGATGTTTATCGAACATCAGGTGTACATATGTGACGGCACGGCCTTCGACGCGAGTGACCGAGTGATCATTGATCAGATCCTTGGCGGCAACCAGGACCTCACCCTCGCCAAACAACAGTTCGGCCAGACTGTCGCGAACCAGAACGCGGTGCTGCGGTGATACCAGAAGGTCGCGATGATCGCCGAATGTGCCCGCGCGAATGTGGATCGGTGCCAGATCCCCATGGGCTCGCACCGTGCGCCGCCCGATCCAGCGCAAGGGTTGAGGGCCGTCATCCTGGGTATCGACCAATTGCCCCAAGGCCAGCCGTTCGACCGGTTTCTCTCCGTCGGGGGTCTGGATCAGGGTGCCGGAAACGAAACAGGGAACTGAACTGACGTTGACGATCCCGGTGTCTTCGTTCGTACCGTTCGTCACACCGTAGGTGAAATTGAAATCTTCGGTGTCTCCGTCTCCGAAGATCGTGATTGTACCGTCACCGTTTAGCTGAATGGTTTGTCCGGTATTGAGCGTTACAGTGTCGCCAGCGTTGACGGCGACCCCGTTTAGATGGGTGATCGTTAGCGTGCCACCGCTCGTGTTCTGATCATTGGATAAGACGTCAATGGTTTGTGACCCATCTGGGTGTACGGTCGTGCTGTCCTCATTTGCGACCAATGCGGTCTGGACGCTGTCCGCCGCGATCAAGAGCGCTGAATCATAGCTGCTGTCGGACACATCGGCGACGCCGATGCGAATGTTGTTGACGACACCGGGAACGACATCGATCGTCAGCGTCATGGTGACCGTCAGGCCATCCATTTCTGTGTTGTAGTCGTCGTTTGTGTTGTCCAGAAACAGGTTTTCGTTGTTGGTCGAATTGATGTTGCCGGGGTCGGCATCCCCATCGCCAAATTGCGTATCTACCTGGGCACCGTTGATCCAGACGCCTACAAAGTCCTGATAGACCGAGTTTACGAACTCCGGATACTCTTCCGATGCAAAAACAAACTGGAACGTCATCTGCGTGACAGTCGGGTCGTCGACAGTAAAGCTGATGTCTAGATATGAGGCGTCAAATGTATTTGTACCTGCGGCCGCGTTGAAATCCGCATTGTTATCTTCACCAGAGGTGTTGGTTGATGTGCTTGCCGAACGGTTCGGGTCACCGCCGCCGCGGGTGTAATGGTTCACGCGCCCTGTCGAGAGAATGACACCGGTGTCAGATGGGGTCGCACCGGGGGCCAAAGCGTCCCCGTTCGAAAAGATTGCCGAGGATCGGCTCCATCCAGAGTATGAGGCATCGACGACGGTTACCCCGTCACCAAAAATCGTCTCGGCCATCTGAATAGCAGATGCATTTGTATTGTAGCCAAGCTCCGCACCGGTCGCCATGTCCTGCCCCAACCCTTGGTATTGATGAGGCATTGCACCCGGCTGCAGGGGTTGTCCCCTGTCCAGACAAAACGGGTAGCCACGACCGTTTCATTGACGGCGCGCGGTTTGGTTTCGGTCAGTCTTTTGCGACTGTACTGCTAGGTGCCCTGCCTCGGGTCATATTATTACTCAAAGGGTTAGCACGGGTTTCGCCCATCTGTTAAGCACATTTGGGCCGAAAGGGGTTGGCAACGCGACCTTTTCGTCACAAGTGTGGCGCAACAAAAGGTCCTGACCCAAGCGAGAGACGAGATGACCCAGACCGACGCCGCCCAATTGACCGCTGATCTGATCCGCTGCCCTTCGGTGACGCCGGACGAGGGCGGGGCACTGGTATTGCTGGCCGAAAAACTGAGCGCTGCCGGGTTTGAATGCACCCGTGTGGATCGCGGCGCGGTGTCGAACCTTTTTGCCCGCTGGGGCGCCAAGGGCCACGCGCGAACCTTCGGATTCAACGGGCATACGGATGTCGTCCCCTTGGGAGATGAGGCGGCCTGGACCATGGCGCCGTTTGGTGCAGATGAGAAAGACGGTTTCATGTACGGGCGCGGGGCCACCGACATGAAATCAGGCGTTGCTGCGTTCGCGGCGGCTGCCGTTGACTACGTCACGCAGACCCCGCCGGATGGGGCCGTGATCCTGACCATCACCGGCGACGAAGAGGGCGATGCCATCGATGGTACCACTGCCCTGTTGGACTACATGGATGCCGAGGGCGAGGCGATGTCAGTTTGCTTGGTAGGTGAACCAACTTGCCCGGATACCATGGGCGAGATGATCAAGATCGGCCGACGCGGTTCGATGACGGCATGGTTTACTGTGACAGGCGTTCAGGGACATTCGGCCTATCCGCACCGCGCCAAGAACCCGTTACCTGCCCTGGCGCGCCTGATGGACCGGCTTGCAAGCCATGAGTTGGATCAGGGGACCGATCACTTTGATGCGTCGACCCTGGCAGTGGTGACTATGGATACCGGCAACCCCGCCACTAACGTGATCCCGGCGCAATGTACCGCTGCCGTGAACATTCGTTTCAACGATACGCACACCGGCGCGGGGCTGACAGACTGGCTGCAAGCCGAGGTCGATCAGGTGGCCCAGGCCTTTGGTGTCGAGATCGGCATGAAGGTCAAGATCTCGGGCGAAAGCTTTCTGACCCCTCCGGGTGAATTGTCTGATCTGGTCGCGGCCTCGGTTGAGGCGGAAACCGGCATAAAGCCCGAGCTGTCGACCACCGGCGGCACTTCGGACGCGCGCTTTGTGAAAAATCACTGCCCGGTGGTCGAATTCGGTTTGGTTGGGCGCACTATGCATCAGGTGGATGAACGGGTTGAGGTGGCGCAGATTCACCAACTCAAAGGTATCTATGCGCGTATCCTGCGGGATTACTTTGCATGATGCTGACCATTGAGGTGACCCAGGATCGCGACGCCTGTTTCGTGCTCCGTCACAGGGTTTTTGTCGAGGAACAGGGTGTTCCGATCGAAGAAGAGATCGACGTCATGGACGAGGTCGCAACACATATGCTTGCAACGCTCGACAGCGCGCCATCCGGAACAGCGCGTGTTCTGTTTGATGGTGAAACGGCCAAGATCGGCCGCGTATGTGTGCTGCCTCAAGGGCGGGGAACTGGCATGGGTGTAGCGCTGATCCGCAAAGGGATAGAGATAGCGCAAGAGCAATCGGGCATCACGCGGGTCAAATTGGGCGCGCAGGTGCAGGCGCTTGGGTTCTATGAAAAGCTGGGGTTTGAGGTCTGCGGTCCGGTTTATGACGATGCAGGGATAGACCATCGCGACATGGTATTGAACCTGGCATGAAGCGCACGCTGGTCATCATGGTCAAGGAGCCGCATCCCGGACGGGTCAAGACGCGGCTGGGGCGTGACATCGGCATGGTTGGCGCGGCCTGGTGGTTTCGCCATCAGACTCGCAGCCTGATCCGTCGCCTGCGTGATCCACGCTGGCAGATCGTTTTGGCCGTGGCCCCTGACCGCGAAGGTTTAGAGAGCTGCATCTGGCCCGTTGATCTACCGCGCGCACCGCAGGGGCGCGGCGATCTGGGGGACCGAATGGGGCGTATGCTGCGCGGGATGCCACCCGGTCCGGTTTGCGTGATCGGAGCGGACATCCCCGATATCACTTGTCCGCGTATTTCTCGGGCTTTCCAAGCGCTTGGATCGCATGAGATGGTGTTTGGTCCGGCCCCCGATGGCGGCTATTGGCTGGTGGGGGCCAAGCGTGCGGCAGCCCTCCCCAACACGCTGTTCAAGGGCGTGCGCTGGTCGACCGAACATGCGCTGGCTGACACGATGGCCAGCGTTCCCGGCCTTCGAATAGCCTTGGTGGATGAGCTGCGTGACGTGGACACCAAAGCGGATTTGTCCCGGCTTTGACGTTTTGGTCATGACCTTGTCAAAGGGCCGTGATAGGCCAGAGGTATGACGCGTATTCCCACCAAGGAAGAAATCCTCGACTGGATTTCGGCCAACCCGACCCTCACTTCGAAACGAGACATCGCCAAAGCCTTTGGCATCAAGGGCTCGGACCGGATCGACCTCAAGCGGCTGCTCAAGGAGCTTGAGGCCGAGGGACATCTGGAAAAACGCAAGCGCAGCTATTCAGATCCGGACCGCCTGCCGCCAGTCAGCGTGTTGCAGGTCAAAGCGCCGGATGACAACGGTGATCTCTTTGCCAAGCCTATGGAATGGCATGGCGAAGGGGTCGAACCTGTCGTGCTGGTCATTCCGCGCGCCTCGGATCCCGCCTTGGGCGCAGGGGATCGCATCCTGGCCCGTCTGACCGTCGTGCATGAAGAGGACCACAATTACGAGGCCCGCCTGATCCGCCGCATCGGGGCAAATCCCAAACGCATCCTGGGTGTGTTCCGCAAGCGCAGCGAAGGCGGGCGGATCGTGCCCATCGACAAATCGGCAGGCACCGAATGGACCGTGGACGAGGCTGCTGTGCTTGGCGCCAAGGATGGCGAGTTGGTCGAGGCCGAGCAGGCCGGACCCAAGGGCCGCATGGGTCTGCCAAAGGCGCGGATCGTGGAACGATTGGGTGATCCGTCTGCGCCCAAAGCAGTGTCGCTGATTGCCATCCATCAGCACGGCATCCCCGATGACTTCCCCGACA
The DNA here is from genome assembly GCF_900172225.1 of Falsiruegeria litorea R37. NCBI lineage: Bacteria > Pseudomonadati > Pseudomonadota > Alphaproteobacteria > Rhodobacterales > Roseobacteraceae > Falsiruegeria > Falsiruegeria litorea. The sequence goes on along the minus strand of NZ_FWFO01000003.1, from coordinate 182,388 downwards.
AGGTGATTGCCGAGGCCGACGCCGCAAAGCCCATGGGGTTGAGCGGTCGCGAGGACCTGCGCGATCTGCCTTTGCTGACCATCGACCCCTCGGATGCGCGCGACCATGACGATGCGTGTTATGCCCATGCCGATGATGACCCCAAGAACCCGGGCGGCCATATCGTCTGGGTCGCAATTGCAGATGTGGCGGCTTATGTACGTCCGGGTTCAGCGCTGGATCGCGAGGCGCGCAAGCGTGGTAACTCCAGCTACTTCCCTGACCGCGTGGTCCCGATGCTGCCCGATCGCTTGTCGGGTGATCTGTGTTCGTTGCACGAAGGTGTGCCGCGCGCCTGTCTGGCGGTGCGGATGCAGCTCGATGCAGACGGCAATAAGCTGTCGCACCGCTTTGTGCGCGGGTTGATGCGCTCGGTCGCCTCGCTGCATTACGCCGAGGTGCAAGACGCCATTGACGGCAATCCAAACGACCGAACCGGGCCGCTTCTCGACCCGATCCTGAAGCCGCTTTACGCAGCTTATGGGGCTTTGAAGAAGGCGCGCGAAGAGCGGCAGCCGCTGGACCTGGATCTGCCGGAACGCAAGATTGTGCTGGATGACGATGGCACGGTACAATCGGTGAATTTCCGCGACCGGCTGGATGCGCACCGCCTGATCGAAGAGTTCATGGTGCTGGCCAATGTGGCCGCCGCCGAGACGCTCCGCGCCAAGAAATCCCCGCTTCTGTTCCGTGTGCACGAAGAGCCTTCGCCCGAGAAGCTGGAGTCGCTGCGCGAGACTGCGCAGGCGGCGGGATACAACCTAGCCAAGGGGCAGGTGCTGCAGACACGTCACCTGAACACGTTGCTGCGAGCAGCAGCGGGCACGGACGATGCAGAGTTGATCAACTTGTCGACCCTGCGGTCAATGGCGCAGGCCTATTACTCGCCTGAAAATTTCGGTCACTTTGGCCTCGCTTTGCGCAACTATGCGCATTTCACCTCGCCCATCCGACGCTACGCCGACCTGATCGTGCACCGCGCTTTGATCAAAGCGCATGGTTGGGGCGATGATGGGCTGCAGGTCGACGAGATCGACCGGCTGGAAGACACGGCCACCCATATCTCGGACACTGAACGCCGCTCGATGATGGCCGAGCGCGATACGACGGATCGCTATCTGGCTGCTTATCTGAGCGAGCGGGTGGGCAATGAATTCTCTGGCCGGATCAGTGGCATGGCGCGGTTCGGGGCATTCGTGAAGATGGACGAAACCGGGGCCGACGGGCTGGTTCCCGTGCGTTCGCTGGGGCGGGAGTTCTTTCATTTTGACCGCGAAGCCGGAACGCTCATGGGGTCCGACACTGGCATGATCCTATCCATCGGTCAGCGGGTCACGGTGCGTCTTGCTCAGGCCACACCCGTCACCGGCGGGCTGGAGCTGGAACTGTTGTCGGTCGAAGACAAGGCTATGCCAAAGCCGGTCAGCCCTGCGGGTCGCACGCAGCGTCGCAAGGCGATCAAGGGCAAGCGCAAGCGGGACAAGATCAAGCGCAAGGTGGAGCGGAAGCGGCGCTAACTCACTTCTTTTTGTGGTAGGTCAACGCCCGGGCGATGAGCCAGCCGTGCCGCCCCTCGTCAATTTGGTCAGCATCCGTGAACAGGATAGCCCGGGTTCCCTCGATCTGGTCTACATTGGGAAAGGCCATTTCGTAGTCCGGGATCAGGCGGCTTTGGCAATGGACAAACAGGGCAAAGCCGCCGGACTTTGGAACACCCAACCGGATGGTTGATCCCTTGGCCGTCAGATAGGCAGGCTGACCCCATTTCAGGGTTTCTTCAACCTGCGGCGCATTGGGCAAGTCACTGGCCACGTCAAAGATCAGCTCGCGCAGGCGGAGCAAACCGTCGCGCGGTTCGCATGGGATCGCCGCATAAGCTGCGGCGACCTGTTCGTTGGCATAGGGTGTCATTTCAAATCAAACGCCTGATCCATTCTTGCGACATAGTCGGTCAGCAGCCTGTCATTGGCAATGCGCTGTTGCAGGGGCGTTTTCACCGGCGTTGCCGACATCGCGGCCAGCATCGGAGCGACAGAGTAGTCGGCAGAGGTTGGCGTGCTGCCCATCAAAAACGGAGAATGCCACAGGAATGCGGAGATTGCGGTCAGGTCGTTCTCGACCCGCTCCAACCGTTCGGCTTGCGAAAACCGGGACACGCCTTGCATGTCCAATCCGCGCAGAACCGACTTGCGCACCGATTTGGTGATCGGCCCCCGGATCAGGCGCGGCACGCCAGAAAAGAATGTCTCGCGCAGGATCGGCCAGACCTCGTCATTGCCCCAGCGGTCCATGACCAGCTGAAAGTACAGATGATCCTCGGCCATGCGGATCAGGGCGCGGGATTGGCCCTTTTGCAGGTCACTCAGGCCTTGGTCAAAATCCGCGCCTTGCGCCTCAAGCCAGCCGCGAATGGCATCGCTGTCTGGCATTAGTCGCTCAGGCGTGCGTAGCACCGGAAGCTTACGATGGGGCATCTTACGTGGGTCCAGCAGGTCGGACCGTTGCCACGCTTGCCCGGAGGCTTCGAGAAGATAGGCGGCTTTGACACAGAAGGGGCTGCCGCTGAAGAGGCCAAAGGCTGAGGGGTAAATGAGAAGGGTCAACATGACTGAACTCCGAGATTTGAATTGAGTCGGACCCTAGGCGTGCGTGATGACAGTTTCTGTCATTAGTGTTAGGCAGTATGAACCCATGTCACGCACCGCCCGCCTGTTCCAATTGATGCAAGCCCTGCGTTCAGGGCCGCAGCCGCGCACCTCGATCCAGTTGGCGCAGGATCTGGGGGTTTCGCCGCGCACGGTGCATCGCGACATCGACACACTGCGGGGCTTGGGCGCGGTGATCGACGGTGAAGCCGGGTTTGGCTTTACCTTGATAGAGGACGCGACACTGCCGCCCTTGGGGTTTTTGGATGACGAGCTTGAGGCGTTGGTTCTGGGCCTGCGTGAGGTCGAGTTGATCGGCGATCCAGCCTTGTCCGAAGCGGCCAGTGCGGCCCTGCGCAAGTTGCAAGGGCGATTGCCGCAGCGCCAGTCCCATCGGCTGAGCCACGCAGTGCTCACGGCCACCCGATTTGACCGCCCGCCCAAACCGGGGATCGAGGTTGCGCGCCTGCGCAAGGCAACGTGGGATGAGCAGGCGGTTGAGTTTGGGTATTCGGACGCACATGGAGCCGAGACTCACCGTCGGGTGAACCCACTGTCGATTGTCTATATGGATCGGGCCAGCGTTTTGGTGGCCTGGTGTCATCTGCGGCAGGACTTTCGCACCTTTCGTCTGGATCGTATGCGCGAGTTGGTTGTGACCGAACAGAGCTTTCGTCCCAATCGGGTGCCGCTACTGCGCCAGGCCATCGCGCGACTGCGTGCGCAACAAGCGGCGGAGGATTGCACACCGCCTGAGTGATCTCTTTTGCGGATGCGGCTTTCACGCTACCCTTGTGCCAGAGCAGACAATCGGGACAACCAAGATGCGTGTATGGCTGAGTGCTGCGGCAATGACCGCCGCCATGATGCCCGGGGCAAGCACCGGGTCCGAGACCAAAACCACAGTCAAACTGGCCTCGGCAGAGGTTCTGACCTCGCCGAGACCGCAATTGCGACCCGCGAGGGTGGATGCGGTAAAACCCACCGCTGTGGCGTCCGAGGGTGGCTTTCAGGAATGGAAGGTTGGCTTTGGCCCTCGAGCCGAAGCTGCGGGGATCAAACGGTCGGTTTGGCAGGGCGCTTTAAACGGTGTGAGCTACGACGCCGAGGTCATCAAACGCGATCGCAACCAATCCGAGTTCACCAAGACGGTTTGGGTCTATCTGGACAGTGCGGCCTCGGATCTGCGGGTGCAGAACGGGCGGGCAGCGCTGAAAAAGCGCGATGCGCTGCTGAACCGGATCGAGGCCAAGTATGGCGTCGAGAAAGAGGTCGTTGTGGCGATCTGGGGGCTGGAAAGCGCCTATGGCACGTTCCGGGGCTCAAAGAGCGTGATCCGCTCGCTGGCGACCTTGGCCTATGACGCGCGGCGCAGTGAGTTTTTTGAGGAACAGTTGATCGCAGCGCTGCAAATCTTGCAGGCGGGCGATGTGGCCAGCCGCAACATGAATGGCAGTTGGGCCGGTGCCATGGGACATACACAGTTCATGCCGACCTCGTTCCTGGACTATGCCGTGGATCATTCGGGTGACGGCAAACGGGATATATGGTCCGACGATCCGACAGACGCCTTGGCGTCCACGGCCGCTTATCTGGCCGCGCATGGGTGGACCAAAGGGCAGCCTTGGGGTGTTGAGGTCACCTTGCCCAAAGGGTTCGATTACACTCTGGCAAATCGTGAGATCACCAAGAGCCCCAAGGAGTGGGCCAAGCTGGGGGTGAAAGGCGTGAATGGCAAGGCGGTGCGCAACCATGGCGCGGCATCGATCCTGTTGCCCGGCGGGGCAGAGGGCGTGCCCTTCATGATCTTTGACAACTTCGAGGTTTTAGAGAGTTACAACACGGCTGATGCTTACGTGATTGGCGTAGGCCACCTGAGCGACCGCATCCGGGGGGCGGGTAAGCTGCAAGGTGGTTGGCCGCGCGGAGACCGCGCATTGACCTATGACGAGCGGATTGAGTTGCAGGAACGCCTGACCGCCAAAGGGTTCGACACGCAAAAGATTGACGCAAAGATTGGCCCGCTGACGATAAATGCAGTCCGGGCCTATCAGGTGGCCAATGGGATGGTGCCGGATGGCTATGCCTCACCTGGCTTGCTGCAAAGCCTGAGATGAAAAAAGAGGGGCGCTGCCCCTCTTGATCCTTTGGATCAATTCACCCCGCCGTATTTTCCACGAGAAGAACGGCGGGGTGTTTTTTTGTTTAGCCGGGTGACATGCCCCGCAGACGTTCCGAACGGCGGCGCAGCAGTTCGACCGTGGTCAGCAGCGCGATCGAAATCACCACAAGGATCGTGGCCACCGCCAGGATGGTCGGGCTGATCTGCTCGCGCAAGCCGGTGAACATCTGCCACGGTAGCGTCTTCTGGCTGGCTGAGCCGACGAAGAGGACCACAACAACCTCGTCAAACGAAGTGATGAAAGCAAAGAGGCCACCCGAGATCACGCCGGGCAGGATCAGAGGCATCTGCACCCGGAAGAAGGTGGTCACAGGATTTGCACCCATGTTTGCGGCCGCACGAGTCAGTGAACGGTCGAAGCCCACCAGTGTCGCTGTCACGGTGATGATCACAAAGGGAATGCCTAGAACCGCGTGGGCCAGAATGACTTTGACGTATCCCACGAAGTTTTTGGAAAGCCCCAGTGTACCTTCCATCCAGTTGCCGATGCTCGAGTAGAAGAAGAACATGCCGGTGGCCGAAATGATCAACGGCACGATCATCGGTGAAATCATGATGGCCATGATGGCGCGGCGACCGGGCACGTGGCTCTGGCTCAGGCCGATGGCGGCCAAGGTTCCCAGGCTCACCGAAATGACTGTGGCGATCGGCGCAATGATCAGGGAGTTCTTGAACGACCGCTGCCATTCATTGTTGGTGAAGAAGTCCTGATAATGCTTGAGCGAATAGCCTTCGGCCTCAAACCGGAGCATTTCCGGCGTAAACGTAAAGAAGTCCTGCGAGTTGAAGCTGAGCGGCATGACCACAAGGATTGGCGTGATCAGGAAGACAAAGATCGCGCCACAGATCACCCGGAAGCCGTAATGCCACAGAACCTGACCGGGGGTCAGATAGGGCAACAGATGCTGGCGATAGCGGCCTTCGTACATCCAGTATGTGAACCAATGAAAGAACCAGCCCGCAATTGCGCCCAGGATTGCACCGGGAATGCCACCAAAGACATAGCCCAAGGCGACAAAGACCAGGATCGAAATCCACTTGGCCATCTGTTCGTTCTTGAGCGCAAAGATGTAAATTGCCGCCAGGGCCGTGACGATGGCCGCGCCGATGACGATGCCAAGGAAACCGGAGTTGTTGGCGGTGCCGACAAAGAGCCCCAACAGTCCGCCTGACGCCGCAACGGTTGGCAGGACAAGAGACATCGGTTTGCGCGAGATAGGTGTGAGTGCAGCCATGTCCGTTACCCCAGCTTCACGTTGTCGATGCCCACGATCTTGTCATAGGCCCAGTAGAGGATCAGAACGACCACCAGCAGGATCGTGCCCAATGCGGCCGCAAGGCCCCAGTTCAAAGAGCTTGAGATGTGGTAGGCAATCCGGTTTGAGATGAAGACACCTTTGGTGCCGCCAACGATTTCAGGCGTGATGTAGTAGCCAATCGCCAGAATGAAGACGAGGATCGAGCCCGCCCCAATGCCGGGGATCGACAGTGGAAAGTAAACGCGCCAGAACGCCGTCCAGTTGGTCGCGCCCATGGATTTCGCCGCGCGCAGATAGGTCGGCTGGATCGTCTGCATCACCGAATACATCGGCAGGATCATGAATGGCAGTAGGATGTGGGTCATCGCAATGATCGTGCCTGTTTGATTGTTGATCATGACCAGTCGGGAATCATCTGCCACCATACCCAGCCAGACCAGGACCTCGTTGATGACACCCTGTTGCTGCAGCATGACCTTCCAGGCCGATGTCCGCACCAGTAGCGACGTCCAGAAAGGCAGAAGCACCAGGATCATCAGCACGTTTGCGGTGCGCATCGGCAGGTTGGCCAAAATCCAGGCCACCGGATAGCCCAACAGAATACAGGACCCTGTGATGATCAAGGACATGATCAGCGTACGGCCAAACAGCTTGACCAGGATCTGCTTGTCTTCGGGTTGTGACTGCGCCCCCTCGGGCGTGCGGCGCATATCCACGGCGTTCAGGAAGTAGCCGTTGGTGATCGTCGGTGAGTGTGTTTTGATCACGCGCCAAGTTTCGACGTCGCCCCATTTCTTGTCGACGTCGATCAGCTTTTCCTTGAACGGCGCGTCCGCCTCCGGGTCCATCCGCTTGATTTTTCGGCCCGACTTACGAAACAGCGACGACATGCCAGTCTGTTCATAGTTCAGGCGGGTGCCAAGGCGAGTGTGCTTCTTGGCGTCGATTGCGACAACCATATCAGCGACAAAGGCGGCATAAACGGGTTCATCCGGCAGCTCACCGCTGTCGGCGTTCCAAGCCTGCAACTCTACCACTGTAAGAGGAAGGGTTTCCACGACAATGCTATTCTCGACCGAGCGGGACAGCATCGAAAAGATGGGGATGATGAAAGAAAACAGCACAAAGAGGAGGAGCGGCGCAATTAGCATCAACGCCCTCATCTTTTGCAGTCTCAGCGCGCGGGCCAGGCTTTTCTTTAGCGGCGTGCCGTCTGCGGCAAGCATTGGCCCATCGGAGGTGGTGTCCGTCATATCTTCCCCGTTGGTCTTGTTTTTATTGGTAAATGTCCAAACGAATGGAGGTGGAAAGGGCCTAATACTGGCCCTTTCCGAATTCGGACGAGGCGATTACTTCGCCAGCCACGCCTGGAATTTGGCGTCGATGTCGTCACGGTAGTCAGCCCAGAACTCGTAGTTGTACAGGAACGTGTTCTGCGCGTTGTTCGGATCGGTCGGCATGTGCGGTGCCATGTCAATGCCCAGATCGGCGTGCTGGCCAACCAGCGGTGCCGAAGAAGCACGAGCCGGACCATACGAGATCCACTTGGCCTGATCTGCCAGACGCTGGGTGTCGGTTGCGAAGAAGATATAGTCCAGAGCTTGCTTCTTGCGCTCGTCGCTCAGACCCGCCGGAATGATCCAGCCGTCCAGATCGAACACCTGCGCGTCCCACAGCATGGCAACCGGCTGCTTCTGCTCTTCGATGACCGAGAACAGACGGCCGTTATAAGTCGAACCCATGATGACTTCGCCGTCCGCCAGCAGCTGCGGAGTGTCCGCACCGGCCGACCACCAGATCACGTCGTCTTTGATGGTGTCGAGTTTGGCCAGAGCCTGATCCTGACCTTCGGGAGTGGCCAGAACGTCATAGACGTCGTCTTTGGCAACGCCGTCACAGATCAGAGCCCATTCCATGTTGTTGATCGGACGCTTTTCAAGCGAACGCTTGCCCGGGTATGCATCGGTGTCGAAAACCGCGCAAACGCTGGTGGGGGCAGTGTCGCCAACCAGGTCGGTGCGATAGCCGAAGGTGGTCGAGTACACGATCTGCGGGATGAAGCAGTCAGACACCAGCAGGTCGCCAAAGTCGTCAGCCGCCGAGGTGCCATCAGGCGCGGGCGCCAGCATGGTGTCGGGGTCGATTTCCATTGCCAGACCTTCGTCGCACAGGCGGATCGCGTCCGCTGCAACTACGTCAACCACGTCCCAGGTCACGTTGCCCGCTTCGTTCATGGCGCGTAGTTTCGCAACCGCTTCGGCTGAGCTGTCGTCGTTGATGATAGTGACGCCGGTCTTTTCCGAATAGGGGTCGTGGTACGCGTTCTTTTGCGATTTGGTGTAGGCACCACCCCAGGACACGATGGTCATTTCCTGCGCAAATGCAGCAGGCGCCACCAGAGCTGTGGTCACTGCAAGTGCTGTGAGTTTGGTGAATTTCATATTTCTCTCCATTGTTGAACGTATATTTCAGACGGCCCCGATCTGACGTCGGGGTCCGCAAAGGTTTGCAATCAGGCGTCCAGCGCCCGGCAATCTTCGGGCAGCCAACCGATCTCGATCATCGAGCCTGGTTCGTGACGAACCTGATCGGGAGCATTCCGGGTTTTAATGACGAATTCGTCATTTCCAGCAACGCGCAAGCGTGTGCGGAAGATGTCGCCCATATAGATGAATTCCAGCACTTCGGCCTTGATCGTATGTGTGCCTTCCTTCAGGCGATCCTTGTTGTATTCAACCCGCTCGGGGCGGATTGACACGCGGGTGCGGTCGCCCACGCCCACATTGATCGGCTTGGCATCGATCAGCTCACCATCATCGAGCTTGACCAAGGCAACTTCGCCATTGATTTCCTGAACCACCCCTTCGAGCGTGTTGTTTTCGCCGATGAACTGGGCGACGAAACTGTTTTCGGGTTCTTCATACAGCGTATCGGGTGGCGCCAACTGCTGGATTCGACCGTCGTCGAATACCGCAACGCGGTCCGACATGGTCATCGCCTCGGTCTGATCGTGGGTCACATACACGGTGGTAATGCCCAGGCGGTGCGCCAGATCGGTGATTTCGAACTGCATCTTTTCGCGCAGCTGTTTGTCGAGCGCGCCGAGAGGTTCGTCCATAAGAACCAATTCGGGTTCAAACACCAGAGCGCGCGCCAGGGCGATCCGCTGCTGCTGACCCCCCGAAAGCTGCGCCGGGCGGCGACCGCCAAAAGCGCCCATTTCCACCATGTCCAACGCGCGCTTCACCTTCTCTTCACGCTCGGACTTGCCGATCTTGCGCACTTCCAGAGGGAAGCTCAGGTTCTCGGCAATCGTCATGTGAGGGAACAGGGCGTAGTTTTGAAACACCATACCAATGCCACGTTTGTGCGGCGGGATGTTGTTGATCGACGTGCCGCCCAAACGGATGTCGCCATGTGTTGCGGTCTCGAAACCGGCCAACATCATCAGGCAGGTTGTTTTGCCTGAGCCCGACGGGCCGAGCATCGTCAGAAACTCGCCCTTTGGCATTGTGAGATTGAGATCTTTGACGACCAGAGTTTCGCCGTCATAACTTTTCTGAACGCGTTCGAATTCTACGAACGCGTCATTGCTGGATGATGCAGTCAACGCCAGCTCCCCGAAGTTTGTTTGCCGCGGTCTGTGCCGCTTTGGATAAAGCTTAAGCGCCGAGTTGGTCCGAACGCAACCGATTTACGACACTCGAGAGACAGTTGCGACTGTTTTTAGGCCATTATCGCCATTGGTCAGCACACAAAAGAGGCGACCAATTTGATTGGTCGCCTCGAGAATCAGGTAGTTCGGGACGTTAAATCTGACGCTAAGTCAGGATGCGGCCTTCATCATGTCCTTTTCGACAAGTTCCGCATGCGCTTCATCCAGAGATTTGCGAATCCGTCTCATCATCTCGTCAATGTCCGCAGGGGTCAGGATGAGGGGCGGCGAGATGATCATGCGGTCGCCGACATGGCGCATCACCAGATTATTGGCAAAACAACGGTCGCGACAGACATAGCCAACGGTTCCCGGCTCGGTCGCAAACTTCGCGCGGCTTGCCTTGTCCGGGGTCAGGGCAATCGACGCCATCATGCCGCAGATCTTGGCCTCTCCCACCAGCGGGTGATCGGCCAGAGCTTCCCATTTTTCTTTCAGATAGGGGGCGGCCACGTCGCGGACGTGATCGACGATGCCCTCTTCTTCGAGGATACGCAGGTTTTCCAGAGCGACGGCTGCTGCCACCGGGTGACCCGAATAGGTATAGCCGTGGTTGAATTCACCGCCTGCGATCACTTCGGCGACTTCGTCACAGACGATCGACCCGCCGATGGGCGCATAGCCCGAGCTGAGACCCTTGGCGATGGTCATGATGTGGGGCTTGATGCCGACAGTTTGCGAACCGAACCAATCGCCCGTCCGGCCAAAGCCGCAGATCACCTCGTCCGCGATCAGCAGGATATCGTATTTGTCGCAAATGCGCTGAATTTCGGGCCAGTAGGTTTCAGGCGGGACGATCACGCCACCCGCACCCTGAATGGGTTCACCGATAAAGGCCGCGACGCGATCTTCGCCCAACTCAAGAATGGCTTTTTCCAGCTCTTGCGCGCGGGCGAGGCCAAAGTCCTCGGGTGACATGTCGCCGCCTTCGGCCCACCAATTGGGTTGGTCGATGTGGTGAATGTCGGGGATCGGCATGCCGCCTTGGGCGTGCATGTGCACCATGCCACCCAGGCTTCCCGATCCAACGGACGAGCCGTGATAGGCATTCTTGCGGCTGATGATGATGTTTTTGTCAGGTTGCCCTTTGTTGGCCCAATAGGTGCGCACCATTCGGATGTTGGTGTCGTTGGCTTCGGACCCGCCAGCGGCAAAGAAGACGTGGTTCAGATCGCCCGGCGCCAGCTCGGCCAGTTTGTTGGCCAGCGCGATGGCGGGTACATGGGTGGTCTGAAAGAAGGTGTTGTAATACGGCAGCTCGCGCATCTGGCGCGCGGCTACATCGGCCAATTCGTCACGGCCGTAGCCGATGTTGACGCACCACAGGCCCGCCATGGCGTCCAGGATTTCCTCGCCTTCGCTGTCGGTCAGATAGACCCCCTTGGCCCGCGTGATGACACGCGCACCTTTCTGAGCCAGCTCGCCGTTGGCGGTGAACGGGTGCATGTGGTGGGCGGCATCCAGCGCCTGAAGTTCGGCGGTGGGCAGGTGGTTCGTGATGGTCGTCATGATGCGGACTCCTCGCAAAAGGGCTTTGAACGCAGAATATGATCAAATTATCCTAAGTCAATCGACAAGCTGAGTCACGTGGTTTTGGACAGCATCCCCACCATCAGTTCCATGCCTTGCTCGACGTCCTGCTCCATGGCGCGACCAGCCGCGGCAGCATCGCCATTGCGCAATGCATTCAGCATGTCCTTGTGGCGGTCAGGTAGGTTTTGCGTTCCAAAACGGCCACATACGACCCGCAACGATGGGCCAAAGCGGAGCCACATGCGATCTGCAAGATCGCGCATGATCGGCGCATCTGCAGCACGATAGAGAGCTTCGTGAAATGCGTGATTGTGCTTTAGGTAGCCAGCGACATCGCCTACTGAAATCGCACGATCAAGCGCATCATCTATCGCCTCCAAGGCGTCGACTTGGGCCGGGGTTATGCGTTTAGCTGCTCGACGTGCTAGCTCTGATTCCGTTGATTTTCTTACATAAATCAGCTGCTCGACGTCATTGGTGGTCAGGACGGGTACGCTGACGCGCCGATTGCCTTGGAAAATCAATGCCCCATCCGAGATCAAACGGCGGATCGCTTCGCGCACCGGGGTCATGCCCACGCCAAGCGAATCAGTCAGGCCCTGGATGGTCACAGCCTGCCCCGGAGCCATCTCTCCGAACAAAATTTGCGCCTTGAGCGTCTGGTAAACCTGCTCGTGAGCAGGACGTTTGCCATTCTCCGAGTTTTCGGCGGGCGCCTTATTTTTGATCATATTCAAGGGACTTGACCCAAATTTTCCTACGTTGAGCTGCGTTTGCTTTGGGTGAAACCATAAACACTGTTGCCGCAGAAGGCAAAACTTGATCAAATCTAGGCAGGCGGGAGCATACCCGCTGCCATGCAGGGAGACACTCATATGAAATTCAAAACGCTGACGCTGACAGCCGTGATGGCGCTTGCGACCTCGGCGGCTTTCGCTGAAGAGGTCCGGGTCTACAACTGGTCCGACTACATCGACGAAGAACTGCTGACCAAATTCGAAGAAGAAACCGGGATCAATCTGATTTACGACGTGTTCGATAGCAACGAGGTTCTGGAAACCAAAATGCTGGCCGGCGGATCGGGTTATGACGTTGTGGTCCCGTCTGGTACCTTCCTGCAGCGCCAAATTCAGGCGGGCGCGTTCCAGAAGCTGGATATGTCCAAGCTGCCGAACGCCGTGAACCTGTGGGATGTCATCCAGGACCGCACCTCGGGGTATGATCCTGAAAACGCTTATTCAATCAACTATATGTGGGGCACCACTGGCCTGGGCGTGAATGTCGGCAAGGTCAAAGAGGTGTTGGGCGAAGACGTCTCCATGAGCAACATGGATCTGGTGCTCAAGCCCGAGAACATGGAAAAACTGGCCTCTTGCGGAGTACACTTCCTGGATGCGCCGGCCGAGATCATTCCAATGGTCTTGCAGTATCTGGGCGAAGATCCCGACAGCCACGACAAGGACGTGATCGCAAAGGCCGAACCGGTGCTGGCTGCTGTTCGTCCCCATATTCAGAAATTCCACAGCTCGGAATATATCAACGCGCTGGCCAATGGCGACATCTGTGTAGCGGTCGGTTGGTCGGGCGACATTCTACAGGCACGTGACCGCGCGGCCGAAGCCGAAAACGGGGTTGAGATCGCCTATAACGCCTTCTCGCAGGGTTCCCTGATGTGGTTTGACCAGATGGCTATTCCGGCAGATGCCCCCAATCCCGAGGCAGCGCACAAGTTCCTGAACTTCATCCTTGACGCTGAAAACATGGCGGCGGCGTCGAACTATGTTTACTACGCCAACGGCAACAAGGCGTCGCAGCCGATGCTGGAATCCGATGTGATCGACGACCCTGCGATCTATCCGGATGATGAAACTATGAAGAACCTCTACATCACAACGCCTTACCCGGCAAAAACACAACGGGTTGTCACGCGTCTGTGGACCAAGATCAAATCGGGCACCTGATTTGAGACGGACAGCGGCCAGGCCAGAATGGTCTGGCCGTTTTTTGGTTGCACTACAAGGCCCGCATGGGCGGGATGTATGGGGGTTATCGTGAACTCGACCGTTTTTGCACCGTGGGAAGATCCACAGGCTGAGCCACTGATCCATTTTCGAAATGTCACCAAGCGATTTGGGTCTTTCATTGCGATCGACAACCTGACGCTGGATATTTACGAACGCGAGTTCTTTGCTTTGCTGGGTCCATCTGGATGCGGCAAGACTACCATGATGCGGATGCTGGCAGGGTTCGAAAACCCGACCGAAGGCAGCATCGAGCTTGCTGGCCGGGATATCGCGGGCGTGCCTCCAAACAAACGTGCGGTGAACATGATGTTTCAGTCCTACGCGCTGTTCCCGCACCTAAATATCTGGGAAAACATCGCGTTTGGTCTGCGTCGCGACAAGATGCCGAAACTCGAGCTCGAGGCGCGGGTCGAAGAAATGCTCAAGCTGACCCGTCTAGAGAAATTCGCGACCCGCAAACCGCATCAGATCTCGGGTGGGCAACGTCAGCGCGTGGCGCTGGCCCGTTCGCTGGCCAAGGCTCCGAAATTGCTTCTGCTGGATGAGCCGTTGGGCGCTTTGGACAAGAAGCTGCGGCAGGACACGCAGTTCGAACTGATGGACATTCAGGAAAAGACCGGCACCACCTTTGTCATCGTGACCCACGATCAGGAAGAGGCGATGACCGTCGCCAGCCGCGTTGCTGTCATGGACGAAGGCCGCCTAATGCAGGTGGCCACGCCAGACCGGATTTATGAGAACCCGGAATCTGTTTATGTTGCTGATTTCATAGGTGATGTGAACATCATCCAGGGGCGCGCGACCGCCGCCGGAGAAGACTCCTATCGAATCGATTGGGCCGAAGGGCAGGGGCAATTAACCGCGACTTCGGCCACCTCGTTCGACGCCGGACAAACCTGTCATTTGGCGATCCGCCCGGAAAAAGTGACAATCACGGCCGACCGGCCCGAAGCTGCCGACAACGTGGTGCAAGGCCGGGTGCATGACATCGCATATCTGGGCAACCTGTCGACCTATTATGTCGAGCTGCCCAACGGCACAATCATCAAGGCGCAGACGGCCAACACCCGCCGCATCTCGCGCCGCAGTTTCACGTGGGAAGACCCGGTCTGGCTGTCCTGGACGGCCACCGCCGGTGTCTTGTTGGCGAACTGATGCGTCGCGTTTTTCTGATCGCCGTTCCCTACGCCTGGTTGCTGGCGCTGTTTCTGGTGCCTTTCGGGATCGTCCTGAAAATCTCGCTCAGCGACACGGCCATCGCCATCCCGCCCTATGTCCCGACACTTGATCTGGCCGAAGGGTGGGCCGGGTTCCGAGCATTTCTGTCCGAACTGGATTTCGAAAACTTCGTCTGGCTGACCGAGGATGATCTGTATTGGAAAGCCTATCTCAGCAGCCTCAAGATCGCGCTTATTTCGACGGTCTTTACTCTTTTGGTCGGTTACCCTATGGCCTACGGCATGGCCCGGGCCCCATCCGAGTGGCGCCCGACGCTGATGATGCTGGTCATCCTGCCGTTCTGGACCTCGTTCCTGATCCGCGTCTATGCGTGGATGGGTATTCTCAGCAACGAGGGGTTTCTGAATCAGATCCTGCTGTGGCTGGGTGTAATTTCCGAGCCGCTCACGCTGCTCAACACCAACACCGCTGTCTACATCGGCATCGTCTACACTTATCTGCCGTTCATGATCCTGCCGATCTATGCCGCGCTTGAACGGTTGGACGGTTCTCTGATTGAGGCGGCCGAGGATCTGGGCTGTTCGCGACTACAGGCATTCTGGCTCGTGACCATTCCGCTGTCGCGTCCGGGGATCATCGCCGGCTCGTTCCTGGTCTTTATCCCGGTCCTGGGTGAGTTCGTGATTCCCTCGCTCTTGGGTGGGTCCGGCACGTTGATGATCGGCAAGGTTCTGTGGGAAGAATTCTTTTCGAACCGCGACTGGCCGGTGGCAAGTGCCGTTGCAGTGGTCCTGCTGTTGATCCTGGTGATCCCGATCGTGTTGTTCCAGCGCAACCAGCAAAAACAGGCGGAGGCAGAGCAATGACCAGATTGAGTTGGTTCAATGTCGTCTCGCTGACGCTGGGGTTTGCGTTCCTGTATATCCCGATGCTGATCCTGATCATCTTCAGCTTCAATGAAAGCAAGCTGGTGACCGTTTGGGCGGGGTTCTCGACCAAGTGGTATGGTGAACTCATGCAGAACGAGGCGTTCTTGAACGCAGCTTGGGTCACCGTCAAAGTGGCGGTGATGTCGTCGACACTGGCAACTGTTCTGGGAACGATGGCGGCCTATGTGTTGGTTCGGGGTGGTCGTTTCATGGGGCGAACTCTGTTCTCAGGGATGATCTACGCTCCGCTTGTCATGCCCGAAGTTATCACAGGTCTGTCGCTCTTGCTGTTGTTCATCGGGATCGGCTTGGATCGTGGGGTGCTGACAATCGTGCTGGCTCATACGACATTTTCGATGTGTTACGTTTCGGTAGTGGTGTCATCACGGTTGGTCACCTTTGACCGTTCCCTAGAGGAAGCAGCGCTTGACCTGGGATGCTCGCCCTCAGAAGCGTTTCGGCTTGTCACGCTACCAATTATTGCGCCTGCTGTAATTTCAGGCTGGCTTTTGGCGTTCACGCTGTCTCTGGATGATCTTGTGATCGCATCTTTCACGTCTGGCCCGTCGGCGACAACTCTGCCGATCAAGATATTCTCGGCTGTGCGCCTTGGAGTTTCGCCTGAAATCAATGCCTTGTCCACGATCATGATCGCAATTGTGACAGTCGGGGTGATCACTGCCTCGCTGGTCAGTAAACGCGCCATGGTACGTCAAAAACAAGAGGAGCAGGCGGCGGCTCGAACCGCCTGATCCTTAACAGGTGTCGAGAGCGGCCAGCTCCAGCTCCAGAGCTGATCCATAATCAGCCGCGCCGCGCTCTTGCCTCCACAGGCAATAGGCCGCCATGCGCCAATGGTACCAAGGACGCAGTTCGGCGTAGCGCCCGACTGTCTCGTTGTCAGGGTAGGCTGCCAAGAACAACTGGGATTCAGCCTCTGTTAGGGGCGCCCCACGATACAGCATTTGCATTGCAGGAGACAAAAACATCGCCAGATCCTCGCAGGGGTCACCAACCGCCGGGCACTGCCAGTCAATCAGTATGGCTTGTTTGTCGTGCATCAGGACATTCCCCGGAACAGGATCACCGTGGATCAATCTGCATTCGGAGAGCTGTGACAAATGGCGAACGGGTTTGCTGTTGCCGATAGTCCTGCGGGCATCAGACCTGCATTCAGACAGGATCGCCAGTCCGTGAGCTTCCAGGTCCGAACTGCCGTTGCAGCCGTCCGGAACATCCGCAGGCGGGGGCACCTGATGAAGGCGGTGCAGAACTTGTGCTACCGGTTCGGGATTGCACGACCAACATGATCCCGGAGCATGATCGTAAAGAACCCAATCTCCTTCGTCGAACGGGCCGTGGCCAAGCAATTTGGGCGCGATCCCCGTCAGTTCCAATTCGCGAAGGCAAAGGCTCTCCAGCTTTGGATCATTTCGAAACAGTGGGTTTTGCAGATCATTGCGATAGAGTTTCAGAACCGCATGACGATGCCGCCCCAGAATTTTCCAGACGCGGTTTGTGCGCCCGCCCAACAAGACTTCGAACCGGTCATCAGTCCGAGCCAATCTACGCTCGACAAGTGTCGAGATTAGGCCGAGCGGTGGCAACTCTTCTGGATTTGACAGCACGATGCTCCAGCAAATTGGCTGGATCAACACCAGCGGGCTTCAGGTCTGGTCCTATCCATGCGCGGACAGAGACTATCCCTGAGCACGCACGGCCGTAACCTTGGATGCCAAAATCGCCTGTCCGCCATCCAGGATCAAGGTCACTTCGCCATTCTGGACCTGAGCTTCAATGACTTTGCTGTAAGCAGCTGCGGGTTCTTCCTTGATAACCTTGCTGTCTTTGCGGCTTTCGATCGCAAAGCTGTACAATCCCGAGGGTCTTGCTGCTCCTGATTCGTCCAACCCTGACCATTTCAGAGGAGCGTCTGACACAGGAATTTTCTGCCGATCCACCACTGTGCCTTCAGCATTGCGGACGACAAGATATGCTTCGGTTGCGTCTTTGTCCGGAGCAGGCGATACGGTGATCGGTTGACCGGAATAGTGCGCCGGTGCGATGGCGCGCGCCTCTTTGCCGATCCAGTTGGACAACTCGGCCATTGAGTTTCCACCCAGCTTGCTGACCAAAGCTTCAAGTGTCTGGTTTGTTTTTGTTTGCTGTTCGACCATCGAAAATTGCGCCAACTGCGCGGCGTATTCAGACGAATCCAAAGGTTCCAGTGGATCTTGGTTCTGGGCTTGAACAGTCAACATTTTCAAAAAAGTTTCAAAGTCGGACGTCAACGCGCTCGACTTACTCGGAGAAGACGTTGTCTGGTTTGACGAGTTGGTTGCTGCGGCTTGCGAAGTTTGTGTGATCATAACTAGAGCCTCATATCCAGGCCAGATTGCTGAACAGGCCGGTTGGGGGGCGATGTCGAAGGAGCAGACATCTCGGGTTCGATGCCCTTGTTGGCATGCGAATCGTCGTTAGGGGCGTGGCCCGCAGAGTCACCTGACGCTGATGACCCATCTGAAAATTCGAACTCTATGTCACCATAGCCCAAATTCCGGAACTCTTCGATCAACAGATCTGCATGCCGTCGCATCAATTCCAGGGTTTCCGGGCGTTCTGCCACGATAGATATGGCTACGGTCGATTCGCCTGCGGCTATGGCCATTCTGACACGACCAAGTTCTTCCGGGTTCAAGGCGATATCGACGGTGCCTTGTGAGCGAGCGTTTGCTTGAGCGGCCAGTTGGCCACCAATCGACCTTGCGATGTCCGGCCTAAGGACGTCCGCTGGGGCAGTCACTGTTTGCGGGGTGGCCGCAGATGTTCCAGCAAGGCCTAGGGCATCTTCAAGTGGTAGTGAGCTCAGCATGGCGGAGAAATCTTCGCCGCTCGAAAGTTGTAGGTTGTCTGATATGCTTTGGACAATTGCACCTTGGTGAGCTCCGGTGAAAGTCGGCGAGAGATTTAACTGCGGTTTCGGAGACGGATGTTGCACAGCTGAGGTTTCGGTCGGCCAATTCTGCCGAACCCTAAGGCCAGCGTCCTCTTCTGCCTCTCCCTGCAGGCTGAACGGCAACCCGTTTGCCATCTTTTGAACCTCAGAAGCGTCAAATTCTGCGGCAATGACCGACTTGCTCACCTCCGAAAGTGGAGGCGGAGTGCTGTGGGGAAATGCCCACGCACTTGTCAGGTGGCCCGCACCTAACGTGGTGGGCTGACGAAGTGTTTGAGAGGAGTGCGTGGAGAGATCATTTTTTGCCTCATCCGGTGACTTTTCGGCGGAACGCTTGCTGAATTCGAGCAAGTTACCTTGGTCGGTTGCAGGGCCCGTCACTTGTCTGGATAGGGAATGTGGATGCGTGGGGTCCACGCCAGTTGCTTCAGGAATTGTATTGCTTGCTTCTGGACCCAGAGCAGCGCGAGACAGCACTGACGTTTCTAGCACATTTGCGCTCAAATCGACCGGTGACATTCCCTCGGCAAGGCGGCTTGCATCCTGCATAGTTGCAACGTCCTGAGCGCCGACTGTCACGGAACCGGTCTTATTGGGTATCTGTTTGCGATCATTCGAATAAACCGCCTGAGAGTGTTGTGAAGCCACAGGGAAGGCGACCGACTCCGTTGGCCCCGCGTTATGCGAAAACAAGGCAGTTCCACCTGGTTCCTGGTGTCTGTTGAGATGTGTGTGAGATCCTAGAGCGTACTCTGCCGTTTCAACGTTCTCAGGGCGTGTCACGTCTTCCTCGGCCGAAAATTCCACACGCGATTCAGTGACTCTTGCAACCGCCAAAGAGACGTCATCAGGTGGCATTTCCGATGGGGTTTTGGCATGCGTCTGCGCGATGGCATCATGGCTGTCGGAGCTGGGCGCGCCAATATTCGGCGGCACCTGGTTATCGAGAACATGCGCCTCGCCCTCGGGCGTCTGCATGTTCTCGATAACCGCACCAAAGTCTTGCTCTGGCGCTTCGCGAGACCGCCTTTCGCTGGGGGACGCAGTTCTTGTGACAGTATCCCTAACGGTTTCTGGGAGAGGAAGAAGAGACATCTTTTTGAGCCCGAAGTTCTTTCGATTGAAAATACTCTGCGCTGAATTCGGTTACGTTTATTTTAACCGGTTTGACCGCAAGCTCTGACAATTCGATGTAATTTGAGGAAGCATGATGGATCCTTTGTACCGGACCACTCCCCCCCCGCAGGCCTTGTCAAAAACACGCGGAGATGGCGCGCTTCGAGACGTTGCGCAGAAACTTGAGGCCACCTTTCTGGCCGAAATGCTGACATCTGCAGGGTTGGGTGAATCCCGATCTCTTATGGGTGGTGGCTCTGGGGAAGATCAATTTCAATCGTTTCTGGTCCGGCAGCAGGCCGAGCAGATTGCAAAGTCGGGAGGGATTGGATTGTCGGAAACTCTCTTCAATGCACTGAAGGAGGCTCAGAATGAAAAATGAAACTGCGTCCGATTTGATTGCGGCCTTGGACGAGCTGCTGGACTTGGAACGGACAGCTTTGGTTGACGGTGAGTTGGAGCGCCTTGGCACCCTGTTGCCCCAAAAAGAAAAACTCATCGAGCGAATCAATCAACTGGATTCGGTTGAGCGTGACGCCTTGGTCGGAGTGCAGAACAAGGTGACGCGGAATCAATCTCTTCTCAACAGCGCAATGGAAGGGATCCAGGCGGTAGCCAATCGGATGGCCGAATTGCGCCGGGTTCGTCGGGGACTTGAGACCTATGATGAAAGCGGCCGCAAGACGCAGCACAGCACTGAAGTCAGCAAAAACCTGGAAAAACGCGCTTAGTACGCGATTGAATAAAATGCGAAAAATCTGGAATTTCGCTTTTAGCACTCCATTAGGACATCCCGGTCAATTGTGTCCTCGCACCTCGGATGAAGGTGGCGCGACGCCAAGGAAACAGAGCTCGCAGTCGTCAGAAAGACGTTTAGGCCGCCGCATTGGCGGAAGCAACTCTGGGCGGAAACCGTCCAATGACTGAAGGAACATGAAAATGACCAGCATTCTGACGAACAACGGCGCAATGGTTGCGCTGCAGACTCTCAAGTCGATCAACAACGATCTGACGTCGACCCAGAACGCGATCTCGACCGGTAAAGAGGTTGCGATGGCCAAGGACAACTCGGCCATTTGGGCGATTTCCAAGGTCATGGAATCGGACGTGTCCGGTTTCAAAGCCGTGTCCGAGTCGCTGTCTTTGGGTGAATCCACAGTGGCTGTCGCTTCGGCTGGTGCCGAGCAGATCACCAATATCCTGAACGAGATGAAGGAAAAGGTTGTCGCGGCAACTGGTGAAAATGTTGACAACGCCAAGATCACGGCCGACGTCAACGAACTCAAGGCGCAGATCACGTCGATCATCAGCGCATCGCAGTTCAACGGCTCGAATCTGCTCAACACTGCGGGTGGTGACATCACCGTGCTGTCGTCGCTGGATCGTGACGCAGCAGGCGCGGTTACGGCGCAGAACATCACCGTATCCTCGGTGGACTTTGAGGCAGGTCTCGACCTTACCACCATCGATGTTTCAAGTGCTGCAAACGCTGACGCATCGATCGATGACATGGAGACCTTGATCCAGGCTGCAGTCAACGGGGCGGCTGCCCTTGGTGCTTCGGCCAAGCGTATCAGCGACCAGAACGAGTTTGTGGGCAAGGTGTCGGACGCCATGAAATCCGGCATCGGGTCGTTGGTCGATACCGATATGGAAGCAGCATCTGCGCGCCTCAAGGCGCTGCAGACTCAGCAGCAGCTGGGTGTGCAGGCTCTCTCGATCGCCAACAGCGCGCCGCAGACCGTTATGTCGCTGTTCCGTTAAGGCAACCCTGGCCAGGGCTCTCACGGCCCTGGTCAACCTTGTTTCAGGTCTGATCACAGTAAGGATAGAATGTGAACGCGATTTCCGTAGCTCAAAAAGGATATGCCTCAACTTCCGCGCCGACGCGAACCCCGCGCAGCGTCGAATATGAGGCGGTGGCCCGGATCACCCACCGAATTCGTCTTGCGCAACAGGAGGGAGAACAAGGGTTCCCAGCATTGGTTGAAGCACTGCATATGAACCGTAAGCTTTGGACCATTTTTGCAGCCGAGGTTGTCGATGGGGACAATACCCTGCCCACAAACTTGAAGGCTGATCTGTTTTCCTTGGCGGAATTTACGCGCCATCATACCAGCAAGGTACTGGCCCGAACGGCCTCAGTAGACCCTTTGCTCGAAGTTAACACGGCCATCATGCGTGGCCTAAGGGGCGGGGCATGACGATATGAGTGGTTTGGTTCTGAAATTGGCACCGAAAGAGCGGCTTTTGATCAACGGTGCCGTCATCGAAAATGGCGACCGCCGGGGTCGGTTGTCGATTGTCACGCCGGATGCAAACATCCTGCGTCTGAGGGATGCCATCCACCCCGAAGATGCAACCACGCCGGTTCGACGTGTGTGCTATGCGGCCCAACTGGTCTTGTCCGGTGATAGCGATCCCACTGAAGCTCGTATGCCGTTGCTGCGGCGGATCGAAGAACTCAGCCAGGTGTTCACGGATCCCGACAGCCGGGCCTCTTTGGCTGAAGCAACAGATGCATTGGTCAAGGACCATCATTATCGTTGCCTGAAAGCGCTCAGGAGTCTCTTACCCCGCGAAGAACGGCTGCTTGCCGCGCATTCGCCATGAGTTTCTCACCTGTTGTGCCCACATCCGGTATTGTCGGTTGGAAGTTTCTTCAACGCACGTACGACAGTCAGTTGGAGAATTTCTCGAAATCACAAATGCGCTCACGAGAGCATCAGTACTTCTTAGACAATATTGGCGAAATAAAATCTGCTGAGGAGCTTGTGAACAACCGGCGTTTGCTCTCGGTCGCGCTGGGTGCATTTGGTTTGCAAGACGACATTGATAGCAAGTTTTTCGTCCAAAAAATCCTTCAGGATGGGACAAAGAGCGACGATGCCCTGTCCAATCGCCTGGCAGATGCGCGCTATCAGAAATTCAGCGAAGCGTTCGGATTCGGACCAGGTGAGCTGCGTAAAACCGGCTTGCAAACCAACATGGCCGAGGTTGTCAGACTCAACAACTTGGAGGCTTTCGAGGCCTCAGTTGGAGAGCAAGATGGGTCAATGCGCATCGCTCTTTTTGCGCAACGGGAATTGCAGGACTTGTCAGGTCAGTCGATGAGCGACGACGCCAAGTGGTTCAATGTCATGGGGCAACCGCCTCTTCGTCAGATGTTCGAGGTTGCCTTGGGTTTGCCCAGCAGCTTTGGTCAAATTGACTTGGACAAGCAGCTGGAAGTGTTCCGGGACAAGCTGCAGGCCGTGACAGGGTCGTCCGAGTTGTCGCAGTTTACGGATCCCGCCGTTTTGGAGAAGTTCACAAATCGGTATTTGGCTCGCGCCCAGATCAACGAATTGAGCAGCGGAAGCGATTCATCGTCTATCGCCTTGATGCTGCTACAATCATAACGCGCTTTATGTTGGTAAGGTCGTGCTTCAATTGACGATCGCTCTCTTCGCTCTTTCGCATACATGGCGATGAGCTGAGCTTGCTTTAAATCGCCTTGCTCGCGGAGATGCGGAAACGTGATTTCCGGTTCGCATCAAGCCGACAGAAAACCCCCTCGGCTCAAGAGCACTGGCTGATGGCTGTCAGTAGAACAACGTACCATGGTTGGATCGTTACTCTCTCCATCAATTCCTACTAACATTTAATGCCAAATGGCTAACATATTGAGCCAGGAACACCTCGTTGATCGTCCGGCACTGGACATTGGGAATTTAGATACAATGTACTTTGTGCACTGTTTAGTTTGGATCGCAACCGAATGCCCAGACCTGCCCGATACCCGTTTTCTCGTTTCGCACAGAAACTTTGCTTGCACCTAGATGTGCCTCAAGATGTTGCGCTGAAGCATGCGGGGCTTCCGGCGAATTTATTGGACGGTGACGGGCAGGGATTTTCGTCCAAGCAGTTGTTCGACATGTGGGATAGCATCATTTCGCAGGCAGGCGATGTAGACGTGCTGCAAATGGCGCGCGATTCGGCGCGAGGGCCGTTCAATCCTGCGATCCTGGCATTTTCCTGCAGCCCCAACACCGAAGTCGGTCTGCAGCGGTTGGGTGTTTTCAAACCTTTAGTGGCGCCGGTTCGAATCCAGACGATGCGGATAGACAACGCCCTGCGAGTTTCTATTGTCCCAGTGGACCCCGAGGTGCCGTTTCCGCTGAGCTTTGCCACGTTTGAGCTGGCATATTTCCTTGAGCTTGCACGCGTTCACACAGCCCGAGCGGTAATTCCTTTGCGCGCAGGCATCCCCGGGATGCCCGAGCAGCGTAACCGCCTGCAGTCGTTTGTGGGTATACACATCGAGCAGACACCACATGTGACCTTTGATCTGAGCTTGGAAGATGCTTTGCATCCGCTGATTACCGAAAATGAAGAACTTTGGCCCAGCTTTGAAAAAGGATTGCGCGCGCAGCTGACTGTACGGGACAACAAGGCGTCTTTTAGCGCCCGGGTTCGCGTGGCTTTGATGGATTTGCTGCCAAGCGGACAATCCAGCGCTATGGCGGTCAGTCGCGAGCTGAATGTGTCGAAACGCAGTTTGTATCGCTATCTGGCCCATGAGGGGCAGAGCTTTCAGGGCATCCTGGACGACATACGTACCGAATTGTCGTTGCAATATCTGCGTGATGATGACCTGAGCGTTGATGAGATTTCTTATCTGTTGGCATTTAGCGACCCCAATTCGTTCTACAGGGCGTTCAAGGGGTGGACTGGGCTTACACCATTGCAGGCGCGCTCGCGGCAGCTCATCGAACAGGTTGGCACCATTTGAAAGTCATTTGGCACAATTTGGTTTTGGTTGGGCGACGTAGCGGCACTAGATCAAAACTCTAACGCTATGGCATTGCATGGTCTCAATTGCGACTTAAGTGATCGTTCACTTTATGTTTGCATCCGGGGCTTGCCGCTTGGCGTCACCGACAGGAGAGAATTGGATAATGACCCTGAACCTCAAGCTGAATGGCCAGACACATCAGGTCGAAGCAGAACCCGGAACGCCGTTACTTTGGGTGATCCGAGATGAATTGAAACTGACGGGAACCAAATTCGGATGCGGCGTTGCGTCTTGTGGCGCTTGCACCGTGCATCTGGATGGAGAGCCCGTGCGCTCGTGTCAGACCTACATCGAAGATGTGGAAGATGCCGAGATCACCACCATCGAAATCGTGGATCAAAACCCTGTGGGCGCGGCCGTGCAAGAGGCTTGGGCCGAGCTTGACGTTGTGCAATGCGGGTATTGCCAATCTGGGCAGATCATGTCCGCGATTGGGCTGCTGAGCGAGAACAGCAAACCCACGCTGGAAGAGATCGACGATTACATGAATGGCAACGCGTGCCGCTGTGCAACGTATCAGCGCATTCGTGCTGCCATCGTACTTGCATCCGAAAAACTGGAGGCCTGATCATGACACTGAACACATCTCGTCGTGGTTTTCTCAAAGGGGCCGCTGCAGCTTCGACCGTTCTGTTTGTTGGCATGCGACCCGATGGTGCGCTGGCAGCTGGATCGTCGCAGAGTGCCATGCTGAACCCGTTCGTCAAAATTGATGCGGACGGAACTGTAACTGCCATCGTCAAACACTTTGAAAAGGGGCAGGGGCCTGCAACCGGCCTCACCACTTTGATCGCCGAAGAACTTGGCATTTCGATGGAAGACATCGCTTACGAATTCGCACCGTCCGATCCGGGCGCCTACAACAACCTTCTCTTTGGTCCGGTGCAGGGTACCGGCGGTTCGACGGCCATGGCGAATTCTTACATGCAGTATCGTCAAGCCGGCGCCGCGGCACGTGAGATGCTGATCCGTGCCGCCGCGACGGAATGGGGCGTCAAAGCAAGCTCCTTGGACATCGTGGATGGGCAGGTGACAGATGGCACAAAGAAAGCACCTTTGGCGCAGTTTGTGGTGGCTGCGGCGCAGGTGGCGGTTCCTGAAAACCCGACACTCAAGGACCCATCAGAATTCCGCTTGATCGGAAACGCCAATGTGCAGCGCAAGGATACGCCACCCAAGATCAACGGCACCGCGAGATATGCCATGGACCTTCATCTGGACAATCAGATGGTCGCGGTGATCCTGCGCAGCCCACGCAAGGGCGCATTGGCTACCGGGTTCAATGACGAAGGTGCCAAGGGGATCAAGGGGTACATCCGCGCGGCCGTTCTGCCCAACAAAGCAGGCGTCGTGGTTTATGCCGAGCACACTTGGGCGGCATTCCAGGCGCGCGAGGCGCTAAGTGTCGATTGGGATGACACGAACGCCGAAACGCGCAGTTCGGATGAGATCCGAGAGCAGTTGGTTGCCGCTGTTAATGCTGAGCCAACTTATGTCCTGACAGAAACATCGGCGACCAAAGCGCAATCGTCGATGGATAGTGCGGCAACTGTGCTGGAAGAGACGTTCTATTTCCCTCTGCTGGCGCACGCCCCGATGGAACCTTTGACCTGCACCATCGAGGCGACGGCAGATGGTGGTGTGATCATGCACGATGGTTGTCAATTCCCGACGGTTCCGCATGGCGCGCTCTCGCAGATTTTGGGCCTGCCGATGGACAAGGTGCAGATCAATACGATGTTTGCAGGTGGTTCTTTTGGCCGCCGCGCAACTCCGGTGGCCGATTATCAGGTCGAAGCGGCTTTGGCTTTTGTCCTGACCGACTGGTCGCGTCCGGTGAAACTTGTCTGGTCACGCGAAGATGACATCACCGGCGGTTTCTACCGTCCTGCGGTGGCTCACCGGGTCCGAGTTGGGTTGAACGCTGACGGCGAAATTCTGGGTTGGGACCACCGCATCGCTGCGCAATCCATCATGAAGGGTACCCCGTTCGAGGCGATGGCTGTGCGAGACGGAGTGGACCATTCATCGGTTGAGGGTGTCACACAGTCACCCTATCTCATTCCGCAGCAACACATCGGCCTGACGGATGTGGCACCGGCAACCACGGTTCTGTGGTGGCGTTCGGTGGGGCACACACATACCGCTTATGTGGTCGAAAGCATGATGGATGCAGCGGCCAAGGCGGCGGGTCGCGACCCGGTTGAGTTCCGATTGTCGTATTTGAGCGGGGATGGAGCAGATCAGAAGCGGATGACCGGCGTTCTGAAACTGGCTGCTGAAAAGGGCAACTGGGGTTCCCCACCCGAGGGGCGCGATCAGGGCATTGCCGTCCACAAGTCGTTTAATTCATACGTGGCCGAAGTGGTCGAAATTTCGCGGGATGAAGACGGCTATGTTAAGGTCGAGAATGTGACCTGTGCGGTGGATTGTGGCATCGCAGTCAACCCGGATGTGATCAAGGCCCAGATGGAGGGCGGCATAGGTTACGGCATCGGCCATGTCATGCGGGATGAAATCACGCTGACGGAAGGTGTTGTCGATCAGTCGAACTTTCCCGATTACGAACCGCTGCGGATCGGGGACATCGGCTCTATCGACGTCCACATCGTGGCCTCGAATGAGGCGCCGACTGGTGTTGGGGAGCCCGGCACACCACCGTCTGCACCGGCGCTGGCCAACGCGATTGCGGTTAACGGTCCACGCGTGACAGCCTTGCCGATGATCAACAACGGCGTCGATTTCGTTTGAAGACGATCTCACAGTTGCGGCGCCCGTCCCTTCCTGGGGCGGGCCTATTATTTCAGCCTCTGACAGCGAAGCAGGCTACAGGCTGCGAAACATTGTGCAGCGCCACATCCCCCAAGGGTTCGCAGTCACCGCAGGCGGTTAGGATATCCTTGCTCAGCACGATCCGGTGGCCGACGGTTTTGCCGTAGTCCCCCAAACGGGCAGCGACATTTGCAGCTTGACCGATCACTGTGAAATCCAAACGTTCCCTCGACCCGATGTTGCCATAGGTGACGCGCCCGAACGAAAGCCCAATCGAACAGTCGCAGCTCTCGTCAGGGCAGTCGATCTCGGGCATCCGATGCACGATCTCATTAGCGCTGTTGAGCGCATTTTTCTTTGCCATCATCTCGTTATTGCCCGCAGGGAACACAGCCAGCACCGCATCGCCGATGAATTTGAGCACTTCGCCACCGTTTTCATGCACGATGTCCGAGGTGGATTCGAAGAACGCGTTCAGAAGCTCGATATAACGGTCGCGGCCCAGGCGTTCCTCGAGCCGAGTTGATCCGCGCAAATCGCAGAACATGATGGCGGCGTCGATCTCATCCCCGTCGCCCCGGCGGATTTCGCCACCCAAAACCCGCGCGCCAGAGCGTTTGCCCACATAGGTTTCCAACAGGGACTGCGCGTTTTCGCGTTGCATGAAAACTTCGTAAAAGCGTGCGATCACAACCGAGCATTCAAAAATCAAGCCAAGGTTGGCTGTTGTGAACCCATCCGGGTGGTCGCTGGTCAGGGTCAGAACGTTGGTGCGCCCATCCGAGAATGGCAGCGGCATGGCGACATAGTCCGTGGCGCCCTTTGCACGCAGGTCCTCCATGATTGGAAAGCTGTTTTCGGGATGTTCGTCATCCAGCCGCTGGCGCACACCGCCCAATCCGTTCGACACGTGGCGCAACGGGCTGTTTGTGTATGCAGGGTGGTCGTGAATTTCATAAGTCGGGGCAAAGGTCGAAATTTCGGGTGCGCCTTTCTCCCAGATGTAGTGTTTGCCTGCGATTAACGGATGTAGCGACCAGACCAGAACACCCAGGCGTGAAACGGCCACACCGTGTTCTGTCATTTTTTCAGCCAGTGCGCGGGTGAAATCTTCGGGTGTGTTCAGCGTCCAGGCGCCCCGCAGCAGCCAGTCAATCAGGGGCCCGCTGATGTTGCCATCGCTGGTCGAACGCAGTGTGTTTTCGCCCAGATCGATGTGGGTATAGCTTTGTTGCGCAAACCCGATATGTTCCGCAATCCCTTCGCTTTCGGGCAGGGCGTTTTCGTAGGCCCAAACCGAGTTGGTTAGCCGCTCACTGTCGAGTTGGATGTCGCGGTAGGTGGCGGTGCCCTTGAACGGGCAAAAGGTCTGCAGCTCTGTCGCCTCGCTCAGATCGACGCGGACGTCATCTTTGGGGAAATAGATCGTGGGGGGCAGGCGGGTTTCATACATGACCTTGGCCCGCTCGCTTGATGCGAGCTTGGTGCCATTGCGGAACACTTCGACCCGGCCTGTCAGCGGTTCGATGTCGATGGAATACCCCTGAACCTGCGGGGACGTGTGGACGTTCATGTTAGCCAGAGCCTCCGTCTTTCATGCGCAGATGCCTATTAGGATGGGGGGCAAGCCGAGACATTCCAAGAGGTCGGTACAAATTCAACCAATTGGAATGTGATGATGATGGTGGCATTCTGCAGATGCGATAGGAGGGTGAGATGGCGCGTATACTATGGGTGGCTTTGGTGTGTTGTGCGTTGCCTGCCTGGGGGCAGACACAAAAACCCCTGACGCGGGACGAATGCATCTGCGTGGCGGCTTGTGCGTTCAAGGGCACTCCGATCCAGCCGCCTGGCGCCAAACAATGCCCGCCGATTCACGACGAGCTGATCTATGACAACATGGCTCGATGCGCCTGTGTTACACCGAACCAGTCGGTGCGTCCCACCAACCAGGAGCAACAGCGCACGTCGCCAAATCACTAGAGTTGACAGGTCTTGATCCGTGAGACGGGGGTGCTCCCGCCCGTCGTCAATTTTTCTTGGCAGAAAAACCTCCTCCCGTTGGGCCGGGCCTCGCTGCGCTCGGCGGTTGGCGTGTGGGGCAAGGATGTTTGCAATCAAACCATCTGGATCACGTCCTTTTCGATGGCCAGCATATAGCCGCGGCGGGCGATGTTCCTGACCAAAAGTTCGCTCACCATCTGGTTGCCAAGCGTATCGCGCAGTCGTTTGATCCGCGTAGCCCCAGCGGCCTCTTCACAGTCCGAGGCATGCTTGCCCGAGATCATGGCCTCGATCTGGGCCCCTGAAAGCACGTCGTCGTCCATCCGCGCCTCGGCCAGCACTGACAGGGTTTCAATCGCCGCAGGCGTCAGTTTGAAGTCCATGTTGTTGAGGTAGACCGTGTTCTCTTCGCGGCTGATCAGCAAAGACGTCACTTGAATGCCCGAGCGTTCAATCTGCGCCATGCGTCGGTTCATGGTGACCAGCATCACCAGAAACGCCAATGCGGCGATCAGCATGGCGCTGGCAAAGACCAGCAGGACAAAGATCACCATGCGATAGCTGGTCAGCGTATCGGCAAAGGCGGTGCCGGATTGCGCCAGGATTTCGAGCAGTTTGATCTCGGCTTGGGTCGTGAGGTCATTATCGATGAACACCTGCTCGACACGCGCGTTGAATGCATTGGCATCCGGCAGAGTTAGAAACAAGAACACCGCCGCTGTTGCCAGGATGACCACGATCGCCGCGATCCCAAGCCCGACAAGTCGCGTCCCGGACCGGCGTGTCTCAGAAACGGAGATAGTAGGGTCCGGCATCCGCCTTCCTTTCCTGCAGGCCCTCGGGGCCAAAAACCGAAATCACATTGAGCAGGGTCCAGCCTGCAGCCTGCAGCCGCGCAGAGACCTCGGCGTTGGCCTGACCAGGAGAGCAGGCACTGACCTGCATCACGCCATAGTGCAGCCGCAGGGGACTGTCCTGCTTCGCCTTGTAGTCGGCATAACATTCAGCCGCAGCATGGCCAGAAGAGGCGGCAATCAGGGCGGCCAGTGCCGCGATTTGCATGATCTGTTTCATGGTCCTCATCCTGCGCGCTTGGGCGTGGTTATTCAATAACCACAGGGCTTTGAGGTGCCAGTTATTCGATAACAAGCGGGCGATATTGCCTGTCTGAGCGGTGCGAACCCAGTGTCGCTACATCCAAGACGCCCAACCTCGTGGGCCACATCAAGACCTCGAAAGGAAATGATCCATGCATCGTAAGTTCATCGCTCTCATCGTTGCCACCGCCGTTGCAATCACCGGGTTGTCTGCCGCTCCAGCTCGGGCGGGGGACGCTGAAAAGATCCTGGGCGGGTTGGCCGCCATTGCTTTGTTTGGTGCAGCCGTCCACCACTATGACAAAAAGAAAAAGCGCGAGCGGGTGGCGCGCCAGCACAATCGTTATCAGCCGGTTGCCCCGCGCCCGCTGCCGCCGCGCATCTCGCGGTATGATCTGCCGTCGCAGTGTCTGAAACAGATGCGCGGCTATCCCGGCAATCAACCGCTGCTCAAGCCCAAGTGCTTGCAAAAGCATTATTCGTACACGGGCAGCTTGCCGCAGATGTGTCGTATCTCGTTCTGGAACGGTCAGCGCAACAAGCAGGCCTATGAGCCGCGTTGCCTGCGCCAGCAAGGCTACCGTGTGGTGCACAGCCAATACTGAACCCAAGTCGGGCAGGGAGAGCGCCGACAAACGGCGCCAGGGGGAGAGAGGACAACCTCTCTCCCCCTTTTGGCTTGCTATTGGCGGGCAGACAGGTTTTTCCGGTTGCCATGACACAGCCAGATTACGAAATGGAGCGGGTGCTACGCGCCCAAGGATACCTACGGATAGCGGGGGTGGACGAGGTAGGTCGTGGCCCCTTGGCCGGGCCTGTAACGGCGGCAGCGGTGATCCTGAACCCTGATGACATCCCTGAAGGGTTGAATGACTCCAAAAAGCTGACAGCCAAGAAACGCGAAGCGCTAGAGACAGCCATCTATGCGCAGGCTGAGGTGTCCATCGCCCATGCCACAGTGGAAGAAATTGATCGAATCAACATCCTCAAAGCCTCGCATCTGGCGATGGAACGGGCTGTGGCGGAACTGAATCCGCCCCCCGACTACCTGCTGATCGACGGAAATCTGATTCCTCAAGGGCTGCGGACTCGATCCGAGGCCGTGGTCAAGGGCGACGGGCGATCCGTGTCGATTGCGGCGGCTTCAATTGTGGCCAAAATATGTCGAGATCGTGTCATGGTGGATTTGGCGCAACAGCATCCCGGTTATGGGTGGGAAACGAACGCGGGATATCCGTCGAAAAAACACCGCGAGGCGCTTCTAAACCTTGGCGTGACCCCACATCATAGACGTTCGTTCAAGCCGGTACACAATATCTTGTATCAAGAGTAAATCATAACCTCATGATTCAAAAAAGAAATTGACCCGGAATCCGGTTTGACTCATCTTTAGGTTAACCAAATGAGCGCAAAAATGCGCCGTGGAACCTGAGGCAGAACATGACGACAACCAAAGTAAAGGGCGCAGCTGCGCTCCCTCTAAACACGATTCTATCTGGGGACTGCATCGAAATGATGAACAGTCTGCCGGAGGCGTCCGTTGATCTGATTTTTGCCGATCCCCCCTATAACTTGCAGCTCAAAGGCCAGCTGCATCGCCCGGACAACAGCCAGGTGGATGCGGTTGATGACCATTGGGATCAGTTTTCGAGTTTTGCTGTTTACGATCAATTTACCCGCGACTGGCTGAAAGCCGCGCGGCGTCTGCTCAAGCCCAACGGGGCGATCTGGGTGATTGGCTCGTACCACAACATCTTCCGTGTGGGCTCGGCCCTGCAGGACGCGGGATACTGGATCTTGAACGATGTGGTCTGGCGCAAGTCGAACCCGATGCCGAACTTCCGCGGCAAACGTTTTACCAACGCGCATGAGACGATGATCTGGGCCTCGAAAGAGGAAGGCGCAAAATACACCTTCAACTATGAGGCGCTCAAGGCGCTGAACGAAGGCATCCAGATGCGCAGCGATTGGGTCATGCCGATTTGTACAGGCCATGAGCGGCTCAAGGATGAAAACGGCGACAAGGCGCATCCGACGCAAAAACCCGAGGCGCTGTTGCACCGCATTCTGGTCGGCTCGACCAAGCCGGGTGATGTGGTTCTGGACCCGTTCTTTGGCACTGGCACCACCGGTGCTGTGGCCAAGATGCTGGGACGCGAATTCATCGGCATCGAGCGCGAAGAGGCGTATCGCAAGGTGGCGCAGAAGCGGATTGCCAAGGTCCGCAAATTCGACCGCGAGGCGCTCGAAGTCAGTGCGTCGAAACGCGCCGAGCCGCGCGTGCCTTTTGGCCAGCTGGTTGAACGTGGCATGCTACGTCCGGGCGAAGAGCTTTATTCCATGAACCAGCGCCACAAGGCCAAGGTACGCGCCGATGGCACGTTGATTGGCGACAATATCAAAGGGTCGATCCATCAGGTCGGTGCGCATCTGGAAAACGCGCCTTCGTGCAACGGCTGGACTTATTGGTGCTTCAAACGCGATGGCAAGACGGTTCCGATCGACGTTCTGCGCCAGCAAATCCGATCCGAGATGCGGAACTAATCCAACAATAGATCAAGAATACCGCCGGTGCCTGTGGCCTGACACATGGCACTACACCTTGCCCCGCCGATCTCGGCGGGGTTTTTTCTTTTTGTCGCAGGGGGTTTTGGGGGGTAAGTTGCTGTCTTATCTCTGTCTCGGACACGAGGGAAAACAACCATGACCGAAACCGCCGCCCCGCAAACGCGCCGCGAGAGGTTCTTTTTCACCCAGCCAGACATTCCAGATGAGGTGAATGAGTATACGCAAGCGGTTCTGGAGCGTCACAAGCGAGAAGGGCTGGAGCTGGCTGTGCGAGCCCGCTGGATCGCGATGGCAATCATTGCGGTGTTCCTGGTCCTCATAAATCCCGCGTGGGAGGTGGTATACTATCATTTCATTCTGGCTTTGGTGGCCTTGAATGGGTGGTTCATCCGTCGCGCAGGTCGGGTCGGGCAATCCGGGCTTGAGTTGCTTTTGCTGTTCCTGGATCTGCTGATAATGACCTTGGGGATGCTGGTCCCGAACCCGCTCAGCGAAGATGTTCGCCCCTTGGCGATGCAGTATCAATTCGACAATTTTCAGTATTTCTTCCTGATCCTGGCGGGCGGCACGCTGGCATACACATGGCGAACGGTGATCGCTATTGGCACTTGGACTGCGGGTATGTGGACGGTGGGCTGGATCGCCATGTGGTGGTTTGCGACTCCGATTCCGGGGCTGTCTGAGCAAGTGACGCGGGCCTTTGCAGGTTATCCGGATGTGGCCGAATTCATGAAGCCCGACAGCGTGATGCCAAGCTTGCGTATTCAGGAAGCTGTTGTTTTCATGATTGTCGCCGTGACGCTGGCCTTTTCGGTGCGCCGCTTCAATCGGCTGTTGCTGAGCAATGCGAGCCTTGAGCGTGAACGCGCGAACCTGTCGCGGTACTTCTCACCGAATGTGGTGGATCAGTTGAGCCAGAACGACGAGCCGCTCAAGCAGGTGCGCAACGAAAACATCGCCGTTTTGTTCATCGACATCGTTGGCTTCACCAAGTTTGCGGCCGACCGGGACCCCTATTCGGTGATCGAACTGCTGCGCGGGTTCCATTCCCGGATGGAGGCCGAGGTGTTTCGTCACAATGGCACGCTCGACAAATACCTGGGCGACGGGTTGATGGCGACTTTTGGCACACCGATATCGGGTGATCGCGATGCGTCGAA
The DNA here is from genome assembly GCF_900172225.1 of Falsiruegeria litorea R37. Classification (NCBI taxonomy): domain Bacteria; kingdom Pseudomonadati; phylum Pseudomonadota; class Alphaproteobacteria; order Rhodobacterales; family Roseobacteraceae; genus Falsiruegeria; species Falsiruegeria litorea. Next base: position 148,373 of record NZ_FWFO01000003.1, on the reverse strand, counting down.
CGCTCTGGCCTGTGCGCGGTCCATGGTACAGGTGCTCGAGCAGTGGAATGCTGAGCGCAAACGCGCGGGAGAACCAGAAATCCAGGCCGGAATTGGGGTCCACTATGGACCGGCGCTTTTGGGCGATATCGGAGCAAACCGGTTGGAATATGCGGTGATTGGCAATGCGGTGAACGTGGCGGCCAAACTTGAAGGGTTGACGCGGGACTTTGGGGTGAAGTTGGTAATCAGCAGTGACCTGCGTGATCAGGTGATCCGCGAGCATATCTCAGAGTTGGAGTGCCTTGAGGGGCTGGAGTTGCGCTCAGATCAGGGGGTACGTGGTGTGGATGGCCGTATGGATGTCTGGACCTTGTGACGGGGGTGCTCCCGCCCATCGTTGACGCCTGCGGCGTCGCCTCTGGTTGGGCCGGGCAGCGCACCTGCGGTGCGCTGCGGTCGCATTCTCTTGTCAGCGTGGCATCGGGTTGCGTGCCTTGTTGTAGTCCAGCCAATCTGTGATCTCAGGATAGTAGTGTCGCCGCCAACTGCGCACACGCGGGTTCATGACACGACGCCAGAGAGGTGGGATCATCGCCGCGACGGTCATCACTGGATAGCCGTAGGGCAGTTGTGGCGCGTCCTCTTCGGTGTGGTTCTGCAGCAGCGGAAAGCGGCGGTCAGGTTTGTAATGGTGGTCTGAATGTCGCTGCAGATTGATCAACAGCCAATTCGACGCCTTATGTGCCGCGTTCCATGAATGGCGCGGCTGGACCGTCTCATACTTGCCATCGCCCAGGTGCTTTCGCGTCAGCCCATAGTGTTCCACGTAGTTCACCAGTTCCAACTGCCAAATCGCCACCCCGGCCTGCACCAGAAACAGCAGCACACCGCTGAAACCACCCAGCACGAAGGCCAGCAGGATCATCCCTGCTTGGAGCGCCCAATAGCGGAAGAAGGGGTTGCGCAGGTTTGTCCAAGGCAGGCCCTTGCGCGCCAGCATGTCCCTTTCCGCTTTGAACGCGCTGCGCAGGCATTGGATCAAGACGCGGGGGTAGAAACGGTGAAATCCCTCGTTGTAGCGGGCGGTCACTGGGTCGCGTGGGGTGCCGACATAACGGTGATGTACCAACAAATGCTCGGAGCGGAAGTGGCTGTAAAGGACCATGGCCAACAGGATATCGCCCAGGGTCCGCTCGAATCGACTTTTCTGGTGCATCAACTCGTGGCTGTAATTGATGCCGATGGTGCCGGTGATCACGCCGACGCCAAAGAACAGGGCCACCTTCTCCAGGCTGCTCAGATGGGCGCTGTGTGTCGCGTACCAGATCAGGCCAAAGAGCGTCAGGAATTGTATTGGCACCCAAAGCTGCGTAAGCCGGATGTACCAATTCAACTGCCCGTCGGGCGTCTGTGGATCGGCGTTTTCGGTGTTCAGCCCGGTCAGCTGATCGAGGATCGCAAAAGCCCACCATGTCGTCAATGGCACCAGGATCAGGCTCCAGCCACCGGTTATGGCCGCAAACCAAGCCAAAGGGACCAGCAGGATGGAGATCCAGAAGGGCAGGGCGCTTTGCCAACGGTTTAAGATTTCGGGTGCGATCACGATGAGCTCCGCATCAGATTTGCGCGTAGTTTATCGCGGATTTGCCTTTGACTACAGGGTGCTAATGGTCACGCCATAGATCATATGCTTTGCGCATCACAGTGGGCAGGTCCGAGGGGCGAAAGTCGTGTTTGGTAACGATGTGGAGGCCCTTGGGCAGCGGCCCGTCTGCCATCGGCGCAGTCAGCACGACCAGACGCAAATGGAAGTGGGTGAAGGTGTGGCGCACCTCAGCCCCGATATCGTGCCAATCCGCCTCAAACGGGGGCTTGGGGGTCGGGCTTTCAGACCATTCCGATCCGGGCCAGCCCAGCATGCCGCCCAGCAATCCCTTGTCCGGGCGCCGTTCCATCAGCCAGCCGCCTTCGCTATCGCGGGAGATATAGGCATAGCCGTAGCGGGTCGGTTTGGGTTTCTTGGGTGTTTTCTTCGGCAACTCTGCAGCCGTGCCTGCCAGCTGTCCTTGGCAATCGGGCATCAGGGGGCAGATCCCACAGGCCGGGGACTTGGGCGTACACACGGTCGCGCCCAGATCCATCACTGCCTGGGCATGATCACCGGGGCGCTTCGAGGGCGTGTGCCCCTCGGCCAGGTCGCGCAGCCTAGGCTTTGAGCCGGGCAAGGGGTCGTGGATGTCGTGGAACCGGGCCATGACCCGCTCGACGTTGCCGTCCAGAACGGTCTCGGATCGATCAAACGCGATTGAGGCGATGGCCGCGGCGGTGTACGGGCCAATGCCGGGAAGGGTCAGAAGCTCATCATGCGTGTCCGGGAAGATGCCGCCATGGGCCTCGGTCACGTGGCGCGCGCATTTCAGCAGGTTGCGGGCGCGGGCATAGTATCCCAGACCGGCCCATTCCCCCATCACATCCTCATCCCGCGCGGCGGCCAGATCCAATACCGTGGGCCAGCGAGACGTGAAGCGATGAAAGTAGTCTTTGACCGCAGCAACGGTGGTTTGCTGCAGCATGATCTCGGACAGCCATACGCGATACGGGTCAGGAACCACCCCAGCTTGCCGATCCGAGGGAGAGATCCGCCACGGCAATTCGCGCGCATGCACATCGTACCACGCCAATAGCGCGCTGCTCACAACCTTGTGTTCGTGCTTTTGCAAACAATTTTCCCCTGCTCTACGGGTTTCACTGGCACCTGTCCGAGTGCTCTCTACAATAGCGCCAACAGAGTCGGAAACCAGATGAAGCCCAGACGAACGACAACTTACGGGTTCAAACGCACAGGGACGGTGCTCAGCGACCAGATCCGGCGCGCTGGGGAAAGCCGTGGCTTTGCCGTGTCGCGGGTTCTGACCCATTGGGCCGAGATTGTGGGACAGGACATTGCTGCCATCGCGCGGCCTGTAAACGTGGGCTATGGGCGCAATGGCTTTGGCGCGACACTGACGGTGCTGACCACTGGGCCACAGGCGCCGATGCTGGAAATGCAAAAAGAGCGGTTGAGGGAAAAGGTGAACGCGGCCTACGGGTACAACGCGATCAGCCGCATCCGTATCACCCAGACCGCGCCCACCGGATTTGCCGAGGGGCAGGCCAGCTTCGGGCACAAACCGAAGCCAGCGGAACCCAAGATCAACCCCGAGGTCGTGACTGCCGCGCGCGATGCGGCCGATGGGGTCGAAAGTGACGATTTGCGGGCGGCTCTTGAACGTTTGGGCCGCAACATCCTATCTAAGAAAAAACACTGAGAAAGGGCGAGGTATGACCCGTTTTGGAACAATCTTTTGTGCTGCCGTGGCAATCGCTGCGGGCGGGTATTGGCTGAGCACGTCGCAAAGCCCGCTGCCCAGCAACCCGCTGGTGGGTGCAGCCCATGCGCAAGAGACCGAGATCGACACATCCACCGTCATCGAGATGGTGCAGGGCGCCGAAGACGCGCCGGTCGAAATCATTGAATACGCCTCTTATACGTGTCCGCATTGTGCGGCGTTTCACGAAGGGCCGTACAAGCAGCTCAAGAAGGATTTCATCGACACCGGTAAGGTGAAATTCATCTACCGTGAGGTGTATTTCGATGCGCCTGGGGTTTGGGCCTCGATGATTGCGCGTTGTGCTGGACCCGAGAAGTTTTTTGGTGTCAATGATCTGATCTATTCGAGCCAATCCGAATGGGCGAGGGCCGGTGGCCCGTCCGAGATTGCCGACGCGCTTCGCAAGATCGGCCGCATCGCGGGTCTGGATACTGAAACGCTGGAGGCGTGCTTGTCGGATGCCGGCAAAGCGCAGACTCTGGTGGCGTGGTATCAGGAAAACGCGCAACGCGACGGGATCGAAAGCACCCCAAGCTTCATCGTCAACGGCGAAAAGGTCTCGAACCAGTCTTATGCCGATTTCAAGGCCCTGATCGAAGCCGAGCTGGGCAGCTGATGACGGCACCGCTGGCGGGCCTCAAGGTCATCGAACTGGCTCGTATTCTGGCCGGCCCTTGGGCCGGTCAAACGCTGTCTGACCTAGGGGCCGAAGTGATCAAGGTCGAGTCCCCCGCTGGCGATGACACCCGCGCCTGGGGGCCGCCCTTTGTGACGCGGGATGAGGATGAAGCGGCTGCTTATTTTCACTCAACGAACCGGGGTAAATCCTCGGTCACGGTCGATTTTGCGTCCCCCGAGGGCCAAGCGCAAGTGCGCGAGATGGTCCGCAACGCCGACATATTGATCGAGAACTTCAAGGTTGGTGGGCTGGCGAAATACGGTCTGGATTACGACAGCTTGAAAGAGGTCAATCCGCGCCTGATTTACTGCTCGATCACCGGTTTTGGGCAAGATGGGCCTTATGCGCACCGGGCGGGTTATGACTTTATCATTCAAGGCATGTCCGGCTTGATGTCAATTACGGGTGAGCCGGACGGTCAACCTCAGAAATCAGGTGTTGCCATCACCGACATCTTCACCGGCATCTATGCCGTGTCGGGCATTCTGGCGGCGTTGCATCAACGCGAGACAACGGGTCGGGGCCAGCATGTGGACATGGCCTTGCTGGATGTCGCAGTTGCGGTGACCGCCAATCAGGCTCTGAATTATCTGACCACCGGCAAGGCGCCGGAACGGATGGGCAATGCCCATGTGAACCTGACGCCCTATCAGGTGTTCGATTGCGCCGATGGTCACATCATCATCGCAACTGGCAACGATCGTCAGTACCAGCGGTTGTGCAAGATTCTGGACCTCGAAGACATGGCCGAAGCGCCCGAGTTCCTGCGCAACAAGGACAGGATCGCGAACCGCCGAGTCATGATTGCCCGTCTGAATGGCGCAACGGCGCAACGCAGCAAAGCCGACCTGCTAGCGGCCTGTGAAGCGCAGGGTGTTCCCGCCGGCCCGATCAACACGCTGGACGAGGTTATGGCCGACCCGCAGATCATCGCGCGTGGAATGCAGATCGAGTTGGACGGCGTGCCCGGCGTCCGGTCTCCGTTCCGCTTTTCTGACGCAGAACTTGCACTGCATCGCCCGGCTCCAAAGCTGGGTGAAGATAACTAGCGGTTTTCACCAAGCTCGGAGGGATCCCGCGCCCGAGCGATCCTGACTTCGTCAGCACCGCTAGCGGCCTTGGGCCGGGCGCCGAGCGATGCCCGGCGCCGGCGCGTGTGGCACACGTCGCCGTCATTAGGCTGGCAATCGAACTCTTTTACACCCTCCAGAGACTACAGATGATGTAAGCGCCACCCGCCGCGCCGAAGGCGCGGCCGGGCCCAACGGGAGGAGGTGTTTCGTCAGAAACATCGACGACGGGCGGGAGCACCTCCGTTCCCTTTGTTCTCAAGGTGCAGGAGCGGCGCGCAGCATCATCTCGGTCAAGCGTTCGCCGTCATGTACATGCAAGCGAACTGGCAGGGTGATTACCTTGCTGCGAAAGGCAGGTGGCAATCGCACTGCGTCTTTTTCTGTTGTGACCATTTGGGCGCCCAACAGTTTCGCTTCTCCTTCGAGGCGCGTCATCAAAGCTTGGGTCAAGGGCTGATGGTCATCCAACGGCTCGGCGCGGCGCAGTTCGGCGCCTTGGTCCCGGAGCGTGCGAAAGAACTTGGTCGGATTGCCGATGCCGGCAAACGCCAGCACAGGGGTGTCGGACCAATCCATACCGGTTTGAAGCGGCCGAACCTCTCCGCTGACATGTGGAACGCTCAGTGAACCACCCCAGGCGTCGACGAACGAGGTTTGCGCGTCCGTATCCCCAAGTGACAACACCACATCGGCACGGGCCAGTCCCACGTCGACCGGCTCACGCAAGGGACCGGCAGGCAGGCAGAGACCGTTGCCAAACCCCTGGGCGGCGTCCACAACGATGATAGAGAGGTCTTTCTTGACGCTGGGGTTCTGGAACCCATCGTCCAGGACAATCACCGTCGCCCCAAAGTCAGCCGCCGCCTGCGCGCCAGCGGCGCGATCTTTGGCGACCCAGACTTCGGCAAATGCAGCCACCAGCAGGGGTTCGTCACCCACCTGAACAGCATCGTGTTTGCCTGGCTCAACCCGAACCGGCCCTTCGAGCGTTCCGCCATAGCCACGAGTAACCACATGCGGCTCGTGCCCTGCGTTGCGCAGCTGTTCGATGACCCAGATCACGGTTGGTGTTTTGCCTGTGCCACCTGCATTCAGATTGCCAACGCAGATCACCGGAACGCCGGGATCCAGGGGCGCTCGTTTGGCGATCCGGCGCGCGGTTGCCGCCGCATAGAGCGCGCCCAGGGGACGCAAGCACCAAGCGCGCCAATCCAATCGATCAGGGGCGGTGTTCCAGAAGTTGGGCGGTCTCATGCTATCGGTCCTGTTCGTCCAGTTTGTCCTGTATCAGGTCAATCAGCTGATCCGTCAAATGCGCCCCTTCGGTCACCACCTGCCAGCCGGCCAACGCTACGGCGGCTGCCTGATCCGGGGCCAACAGCTGTACAACACCTGATCCCAGATCATTGGCATTGCGCACCGCGCGCGCAGCCCCGGCAGACGCCAGACGCGCGTAGGTGTCAATGTGACCCTGTACGTGCGACCCATAAAGAACCGCTGACCCCAGGGCGACAGCAGTCAGCGGGTCTTGCCCCCCGGCGCCGGGTTCTAGCGAGCTTCCCAGAAAGGTCACGGGTGCAACGCGATACCATAGCTCCAGATCCTCGGCGACCGTGCTCAGGACCACTTGGGTGGTGTCCTCGATCTCGTCGCCCGCATCCCAATCGGCGCAGCGCAGATCCATGGCAGCCAGCCGCGCCTTCAACGGGTTGGCCTCGGAAGGGTCAGCAACGTGCAGGACCAACAGCAGCCGATGCAGGTACCGCAGTGCATGCCGGTGGGCGATCAAGATCGAAATGAACTCGCTGTCTTGCGACCAGGCGGACAACCACACGGGTCGCCCGGCCAAAGTTTGATTGGTTTCGGCCAGTTCCTCTTCGGGCCAGGGGCGGGGATTTGGGCTCACCTGTAACGCGGCAGAGACCGATACTTTGCCTGACCCGATGCCTGCACGGCGAACATAACGGGCCGATGCCTCGCTATCGGTCAGGATCGTGTCGAAGCAATCCAGCGTGGTGCGCAGCAAATCGGGCAGCCAACGGTGGCGCCGTAAGTGCAGTTCGCTTTCAACTGCGCCGAGCAGGATCATGGGCACGCGGTTTTCGGCAGCTTGGCTGATCAAGTTGGGCTGTAGCGATCCGCCGGTCCAGATGCAGATATCCGGTCGCCAATGGCTGAGAAAACCACGTACCGCGCCAGGGTGATCCTGGGGCAGTTCAACCGCGTTGAGCAGATGTCGAGGCCAACGCCTGCTTTCCGAGGCAGGAGGACGCGTGAACAGCACGCTGAGCTCCGGTCTTTGTTGCATCAACCGACCGCTCAAGTCTTGCAGTGCTGCAAGTCGTTCGGGTGTTGTGGCATGAAACCAAATCAATGGCCCGTCCGGACGCGCGTCGGGTAGCTGCTCGGGGGACTGCTGTCCACCCCAAGACAACGCACGGTATGCTGTCAGGCTAAGAGACCGCGCCATGGATCAAAACGCCAAATGTTGCTGGACCGGCCTTGGGTCGGCAAGCTGTTTGAGCATAAAGCGGTCCATAGAAATGTTCCTTGAGCGCCATGGGGCCGAGTTGACTGCAACCTACGAAATCCGCGAGTTCAGTCAATTGTCGCAGAGACAGAGGTCAATGTCCCGGAATACCTGAACTGTCAGGGTTCAATGCGGCGCTGAGCTTGGTGTGGAGCAGTTGCCCCCCTGCGACGACACCGCTGAGCTTGGGTTGCGGATTGTTAAACCGCAGCGGCGCGCCGAAACGGTCAGTGCACTGGCCGCCCGCCTCGCGAATGATCAAATCACCGGCGGCGATGTCCCATTCCCAGCTGGGGCGCAATGTCAGCATGCCGTTGAACCGCCCCTGAGCCACCAAGGCCATGCGATAGGCCAGTGACGGGCGATAGGCGCGCCCAAAGTCGGGCACTTGGCCGCCCCGCCAATGGGTGCTGTTCAAGTTGGGTTTGGCTGCCAGCACCTGGGCTTCGGTCAGGTTTGCTGTGTCGGTGACCGTAATCAGATCGCCGTTGAGCGTTGCACCCTGCCCGGTCGCGGCTGCAAAGAGCATGTCACGCTGTGGAAGATAAACCACGGCGGCCGTGGTAACCCCGTTCTCGCAAATTGCCAGCGAATGCGCCCAGGTGCGCGAGCCTTCGGCAAAGCTGCGGGTGCCGTCGATTGGGTCGATGACAAAGACGCGGGACCGGTCCAGGCGATCGGTGCTGTCTTCGGTCTCTTCCGACAGCCAGCCATAATCCGGCCGGGCGGCGGGCAATGTGTCCTCGAGCATTTCATTTACGGCCAGATCCGCCTCGGTCACGGGGCCTGCACCGTCGGGTTTTTCCCAACGCTTGGCTTCTTTCCCGGAATAGCGTGAAGCGATTTTACCCGCTTCAAGCGCGGCATCGACAAGTAGTGACAGATCAGTTCCCGGCAAGCGTCATCCCTTCGATCAAGAGCGAGGGTACAACGCGTGACAGATAGCCCCGCGCGTCGTTGGCCGGGATTATCCGCATCAGCATGTCACGCAGGTTACCCGCGATGGTGCATTCGTTGACCGGGTGGGTTATTTCACCGTTTTCGACCCAGAATCCGGATGCGCCACGTGAATAGTCACCCGTGTTGGGGTTGATCGTCGATCCGATCATCGAAGTGACCAACAGGCCGGTTCCCATGTCGCGCAATAGATCCACGCGGCTTTGATTGCCTTGGGTCAGTTCCAGGTTCCAGTTGCTGGGTGACGGGGGCGAAGAGACTCCGCGCGCTGCGTTGGCGGTGGATGCCATATCCAGCTTACGCGCGCTGGACAGATCCAGCGTCCAGCCGGTGAGCATCCCGTTTTCCACGACGGCGCGACGTTGCGTGGGCAGGCCTTCGGCATCAAAGGGCCGGGACCCTGGTACACGAGGGCGGTGGGGATCCTCGATCACCGACAGATGATCTGGCAGGACCTGCTGCCCCATCGAGTCCTTGAGCCAGGAGGACCCGCGCGCGATTGCAGCCCCGTTGCTGGCCGCCATCAGGTGGCCAATCAAGGATGATGAAATCCGCTCGTCGAAGAGCACCGGATAGGTGCCCGTTTCGGGTTTGCGGGCGCCCACCAATTGAACGGCGCGCTCACCTGCTGTTCGTCCGATTTCCACTGGATTGCGCAGATCGGACTGAAAACAGCGGCTGTCACCGTCATAGTCACGCTCCATCCCGGTTCCGGTGCCTGAGATCGCAACGCAGGACACCGACCGCCCGGTGCGTGCATAACCGCCCGAAAACCCGTTGGTTGCGGCCAGGTGCACGCGGTGCTCGCCATACCCTGCGCCAGCGTCCGAGACCTGCGAGACACCCTCGACAGCGGCCGCGGCGGCTTCGGCAGCGAGTGCGTCTTCTTTCAGGGCCTCAGGGGTTGGTTCCGCCGTGGGATCAAACAGCTCGAGCGTGTCATAATCCCAATCCTGCGCAATCTGCGATGGATCAGCCAGACCGGTATAGGGGTCTTCGGGCGCTTCTTTTGCCATCGCCACGGCCCGTTCTGCCATGGCATGCATGGTTTCAGGGCGCGCGTCCGAGCTTGAGACGATGGCCTGTCGTTGCCCCAAAAAAACCCGCAACCCCAGGTCGCTACCTTCGGACCGTTCGGCCATTTCCAAGGCGCCGTTGCGGACATCGACCGATACCGATGTGCCCCGGATCACGATGGCATCCGCCGCTTCGGCTCCGGCCTTGCAGGCGGCGTCAATCAGGGCGTGGCTCAGCTCTTCTGGGGTTTGCGACATCCGGCCTCTCGTTGTGTTTTTCGGGCTACCCCTTGGACCTAGCCTTGCAGGCAGAGCCCTGCAAGCCCCACCCGGAAAAGAAAAGGGCCACCCAAAGGCAGCCCTGATCGTGAACTGTCAAAGCGGTTACTTGATCCGCTGTCCGTTGGCGACGATGTGACCTTGTTTGTTGATCTCGATCGTCGATTTCAGCGTATCGGGCGCGTCACCCGGTACCGCCAGCAGGCCCATCATCATCCGCGCGCCCATGGCGTCCTGATCCGAGACGAACCCCATCGCGATCAGCTTGTCGATCAAAGCGTTGGCGCCGCTGATTTCCAGGTTGGCGACACCCGAAGGTGCAGGCATGCCGTCAAAAGCTTCGAGGTTCGAGTTGTCGAATTCGAAATCACCAGTACCTGCCAGCTTGGCGCCAACCAGCGAAACCAGAAGTTCGTTGATCTTGAGTGTGTTCAACTCACCCGGTGCGGCGCCGGTTTTTTCCAAGGTTTCGGCCACGGCCGGATCCAGAAAGTCGACCAGAACCTTGGCCGTGCCAGAGGTGTCCAGCGCCACTGTGGCCGGGTCACGCGGCAGTGCGCCTGCCGGGTCGAACATGCCCCAGATCATGTCGGACATGGTGAAATCGGTCAGGTTCATACCAAAGGCAAAGGGCTGAGGTGCATCGCCCGCCTGGATCGGCATGTCCAGTTTGAAGCCCGACTTGGCCATTTTTAGGTCGATCGGAAACGGCAGTTCCGACACGGTGACAGAGATTTCAGCGCCGCTTTGGCTCAGATCATAAAGCAGGTGGTTGCTGTCCATCGCAAAGCGGAAATCGCCGCCGGTGGATTTCGAGCTCATGGCGAATTGGTCGCCATCTCCGCTGCCTTGCATCGCGCCGTTGCCGGATTTGTAGCTGAACGCGCCATCAAACTTGAAGCCCGAGTTTAGGAAGGCGCTGTAATCGGCAGCGTTGATTTCGTTCGGGATCGAACCAGAACCGGTATAGCTGACGTCGGCCACCGAGCCCGAGAAATTGCCAGCGTCGTCCGATTCGGGGTCATCGAATGCAATGTCATAGGTGACGTTGCCCGCAGTCATACTCTGGGCAATGTCGCGCATGGTGTCGCCGATTTTCATCTGCGACGTTCCAGCCAGCGCATCCAAGACAAAGCTGACGTCCACCGCCCCTTCAGGCACGGTTTCGCCTTCTGCCTCAATCGAGGCCAGCGACACTGCATTCTTCTCGACCGAATAGGTATAGGTCATGTCAGTGGGGGTTCCCGAGACAACCATCACCATGTTGGTCAGCGTGTAGTCCAGAACCACTTTGACCGGATCTTCGCCTTCGGCTGCAATGTTCACGCTCACAGGGAATTGTTCGGGCATACCGATGGCCACGGTTCCATCACCGTTTTCGGTGAACGTGACCTCGGGCATGATTAGTTCAAAGCTGGCTTCGGCATCGGGGATCGCCATCGCCATCGTCATGTCCGAGACTGTGGTTACGTTGCCGGATGTGCTTTCTCCGCCAGAGATGGAATAGCCCATTCCACCCATGTACGCTTTCCAATCGGACCAAACGTCATTCGCGGTCAAATCGGCCCATGCACCTTGGGTTGCGACGGCATAAGCTATGGCGGCGCCGGCAGAGCGGCGGAAGAAAACAGACATAATAGAACCCTTCTCTATCAAAATTTGCCGTTATCGTCGGCCCTTAGGCGGCGGTCGTCAAGGGGGGAGGGGCTGGACGCTTTCCCCTTGGCTCGGTACGACTTGGCGCAAATGGGACAACCAAGGGGACGGGGATATGAATATGCTGGGCAAAACGGTTCTAATCACGGGGGCAAGCCGCGGTATAGGTGCCGAGGCTGGGCGGATTTTCGCTGCTGCGGGGGCCAATGTTGTCCTCGTTGCGCGAGGTGAGGCGCAAATCACTGCTTTGGCTGAGGAAATTGGGGGGCAGGCTCTGGCTGTCTCTTGCGACGTCAGCAATTATGGTCAGGTGAAGGCGTCCATTCAGGCGGCGGTTGACCAATTTGGCGGGCTGGACGTTCTGATTGGAAATGCAGGTGTGATCGAACCTATCGCGCGGTTGTCCGACAGCGATCCGTCGGGCTGGGGACAGGCCATCGATATCAACCTCAAGGGTGTCTATTACGGCATGCATGCTGCCCTTTCCGAGATGAAGAAGGCTGGCGGCGGCACCATCATCACGATCAGCTCGGGCGCGGCCCATGGCCCGGTCGAGGCCTGGAGCCACTATTGCTCATCAAAGGCGGGGGCGGCGATGCTGACCGCCTGCCTGGACAAGGAAGAGCGTGAGAACGGCATCCGTGCCATGGGCCTGTCGCCAGGCACGGTCGCAACTCAGATGCAACGCGAGATCAAGGCCAGCGGTATCAATCCGGTCAGTCAATTGGATTGGGAGGTTCATGTTCCCGCCGATTGGCCTGCCCGTGCCCTGTTGTGGATGTGTTCGGCGGACGCAGACGAATTTGTGGGCACCGAAATCTCGCTGCGTGACGAAGGCATCCGTGCTCGGGTCGGTCTGACATGATCGAACTGGAAAAAGACGGTGGGCTTTGGATCGCAACCATCAACCGCCCGGACAAAGCCAATTCCTTGACCGAAGCCATGCTCGAAGAGTTGGTGCAGATTGCCGAAGCCGCGACTGAGGCCAAGGCGTTGATCCTGACCGGACAGGGCAAGGTGTTCAGTGCCGGCGCCGACCTGGATGAGGCACGCGCAGGCCTTGCGACCTCGGACTTGTGGGAGCGGTTGTCGAGCGCCATTGCTGCGTTGCCATGCCTTACGATTGCGGCCTTGAACGGCACGCTGGCAGGTGGGGCAAACGGCATGGCGTTGGCCTGTGATCTGCGGATCGCGGTGCCAAGTGCCAAGTTCTTCTATCCAGTCATGAAGTTGGGGTTTCTGCCGCAGGCCTCTGACCCGGTGCGCATGAAGGCTTTGATCGGCCCTGCACGGACCAAGATGATCCTGATGGCAGGGCAAAAGATCACGGCGGATGAGGCCTATGCCTATGGCTTGGTGGACCGGGTGGTCGAGCCTGATGCGCTCATGTCCACGGCCCGCGACCTGACGGCAGACGTCGTTGCGGCCAAGCCCGAGATTGCCATGGGCATTGCCGAGATGTGCCGATGAGCCTGAACGCCCTGCGCCTGCGTGTCGCCGACCCCAAGGGACTGGCGGCATTTTATCGGGACACCCTTGGAATGCAGGCGCGCGCCGACGGGGATGCGTGGCGCGTTGGCTATGTTGGTGTGGACGCGGATTTGGTGTTGGTGCCGAGTGGCGGGGGGTACACCCACGACCGGGGGCAGCGGTATTGGAAGATCGGAATCACCCTTCCGAATGTCGATCTGGCAGTTGACGCCTTACGCGCGGCCGGTGTCGAGGTCTCAGACCCGCGCCAGTTTCTGGACATTGGATACATGGCACATCTGTCCGATCCCGAAGGGTTCGTGATCGAGCTGTTGCAGCATGATTTTGAAGGCAACCGACCTGATGGGGCGGGCGACGCCGAAGCCCCGTTTGCGCAGGCGTGCATCGGGCAAATCACACTTAGAACCGGGGACATACAGGCCGAAGATCAGCGGTGCCGTGATCTGGGCATGCGCCTGTTGTCCGTGCAGGATGTCGAACCTTACGGGTTCGACCTGCATTTCTATGCTTTCACCAGCGATCAACCCCCAAATTCGGACCTGTGGGCCGTCAAAAACCGCGAATGGTTGTGGAAACGGCCTTATACAACGCTTGAGTTTCAGCACATCGCTGACGCGTCCTTTGCTCCGGTGCCCGACTTTCTTGGAATTGAGATCGGCGGTCAACCGGACCCCTACACCTAACAGTCATCACCTTTTTCGGCGTCTCCCCGGAACTTTGGAACGAAAACCGGGGGGACGTTTACGCACCCAGTTCAGGAATTTATCCAGCCTCGGATGCGCCCGCAACGCCTCGACCGTGGCATAGGAGCGCGCCAGTTCTGCTTCGGTCAACGTGGCGTGAATCTCTTTGTGGCAGATCTGATGCAACAGCACGGTCGGGCCGCCCTTGCCACCTTTGAGCTTGGGGATCAGATGGTGCAGGCTGCCGTCCCCTTCGGGGATCGGCCGATCACATAAAGGGCACACCGGCACATCTGCGGGGAAGGTGTCAGGGTTTTTTTCCTTGTTCGGCATCGGTAAGAGGATGCACCACTTTGCAAAAGGATCAACCGGGGGCGATTATGGAATTTGGATCCGATCTGCAAAATCAGGTGCTGGAGCAGGCGCAAAGGCTTTGGGACATCGCCCTGAGTTGGCTGGTCAGCCCGGCTGCGTGGTCACAGTTTGCCCTGCTGGTGGTGGCCTACCTGCTTGCTTTGGTCGTGGCGGGCAAACTGCGTGCGCCCCTGACACGGCTGCTGACCCCGCCTGAAGATCTGGATAGCCCGCTGGCCAAGACCCGACGGTTCGTTCTGATCTTTGTGCCGCTGTTGCTGCCACTCATGGCCTATGCCTTTACCGGCATCGGCGAAAGCGTGACGCGCTCGCTCTTTGGCTCTGGCGCGGTGATCGCCTTTGGTAAGCGTGTGTTCCTGTTCCTGGCCGTGCGCATACTGGTGCGCGAGATCATCGCCGACCCGATGATGAAGCTGTTGGGGCGTTACATCCTGATTCCCGTGGCGGCGCTCTATGCGCTTGGGCTTCTGGAGCCGGCGATGGCCAAGCTGGATGAGACGATCGTGCCGCTGGGAAACCTGTCGTTCTCGTTGCTGTTTGCGTTGCGGTTCATTGTTGTAGGCGGCGCGATCTTTTGGCTCGGGCGCTGGTCCAACGATCAGTCGGCGCAGTTTCTGAAAAAGCAGGACGACATGCGCCCGGCTATGCGCGAGCTGACCGCCAAGGCCATCGAGATCGGTATTTTTGGCGTCGCCTTTCTGTTGGTCATGAACATCATGGGCATCAACCTGACCTCTCTGGCGGTTCTGGGTGGCGCCATCGGTGTTGGTCTGGGCTTTGGCCTGCAAAAGATCGCATCGAACTTCATCTCGGGCCTTATCCTGCTGCTCGAAGGTCAAGCGACCGTGGGGGACTACGTCGAACTTGACGGGGGTGAGGCGGGCACAATCGTCAAGATGGGCGCGCGCGCCGCGATCCTCGAAACATTCGACGGGCGCTGGATTGTTGTCCCGAACGAGGACTTTATCACCACCCGCGTCGTCAACTTCTCGGACAGCGGTTCGGCCAACCGGTATGAGGCGCCGTTTTCGGTAAGCTATGACACCGACATCAACACCGTGCCCGACATCATTGAGGCGGCCGTGGCCAAACACCCGCGCGTTCTGTCCGAGCCTTTCCCACCCGATTGCGAGCTGCGGGGGTTCGGTGACAGCGGCGTCGATTTTGCGGTCGAGTTCTGGATCGAAGGCATTGATGACGGGGCCAACAAGTTCTCGTCTGATGTGCTGTTCCTCATCTGGAACGCGCTCAAGGAACACAACATCGAGATTCCCTATCCTCGCCGTGTGGTCGAGCTGTCGGGCAGTATCGAGACGCGTCAGGCATGAAAAAAGCAGTTGTCATTGGGGCAGGGCCTGCGGGTCTGATGGCGGCCGAAGAATTGGCGCGCGCTGACCTTTCGGTCGTTGTGACCGAAGCCAAGACATCCGTGGCGCGCAAGTTCTTGATGGCTGGGAAATCCGGGTTGAACCTGACCAAGGACGAGCCGATTGAAGCCTTGATGGCGGCCTATGATGAGGCCGCTGATTGGCTGCGGCCAATGGTGACCGACTTTGACGCCCAGGCCGTACAGGATTGGGCGCGAGAGCTGGGGCAAGAGCTGTTTGTCGGCTCGTCGGGCCGGGTGTTCCCAAAGGTCATGAAGGCCTCGCCACTGCTACGCTCATGGCTGCATAGTTTGGAGTCTTTGGGCGTGGAGGTTCGAACACGCCATCGTTGGACAGGGTGGCGAGAGGGCCAGCTTTTGTTTGCCACGGAGCAGGGTGAAATCACGCTGGAAGCGGATGTTACGGTCTTGGCCATGGGGGGGGCGAGTTGGTCTCGGTTGGGTGCGGATGGGGCTTGGGCGGAGGTTCTGGCAGGTGCCGGCGTATCGCTTGCGCCGTTCAAGGCCTCTAATGCAGGGCTGCTGATGGAATGGTCGGACTACATGAGGGATTTGTTCGGGCAGCCGGTCAAGGGTGTGGCTTGGTCTGCAGGGAATGTGATGGCCCAGGGCGAGGCGGTGATTTCGGCACGTGGGCTAGAAGGCGGCGGTATCTATTCGGTTTGCAAGGCCGTGCGTGAAGGCGCGGCGTTGCACATCGATTTGATGCCGGATGTGAGTGATGCCGATGTGGCCAAGCGGTTGTCGCGCCCGCGCGGCAAGGTGAGCCTGTCGAACCATCTGAGGAAAGTGTTGAGGTTGGGTCCGGTGCGCACCGGGCTCTTGATGGAATTTGCTCGGCCATTGCCCAGTGATGCGAGAGCCTTAGCCGGGCTGATCAAAGCACTACCGGTGAAACATGTCGGCTTGCGCCCTATGGACGAGGCGATCTCGACCGCGGGCGGCGTGCCGCACGAAGAACTGGATGCGGGGCTGATGTTGAAGCGGTTGCCGGGCGTATTCTGCGCCGGGGAGATGCTGGATTGGGAAGCGCCGACCGGGGGGTATCTGTTGACGGCCTGTCTTGCCACCGGGCGATGGGCCGGGCGTGGGGCGGCGCAGTGGATCCCCCAGGGCTGTTAGGCCGACGGATCCAGAAGCGCTCCCGCCCGTCGTCGATGCCCCTTTGCGGGACACCTCCTCCCGTTGGGCCGGGCGCCGCGCTGCGCGCGGCGCGACACCGCAGGACGCCTGTCGCAGGGACCGACCGGGGGCTGTTGAACCCCCGATGAAACTGTCCGTTTCAGGTTCTCTTGGCCAGAGCGCCCATGCGCTGAGCCGCCGGGCGGCTGCGCATTTCCTTGCCGTGGGCGCGCAGATTGTCTGCATTCACCGGAAATTCGATTCCGCGGGCCCAAGTCATACAATGCGCGCACAAAATGTCTGCGATCGTGGGTTTGTCCCCTTGCAGGAACGGTCCCTCGAACCGCTTGCTCAGACGGCTTACGCTGTTTTCGAATTCCCACTTCAGACTTTCGTAGATCGCCGGAACCCGTTTGTCTTCGGGCAGGATACCCATGTGGCGGGTGGCGGTCCAAAGCAGCGCGTCAAACTCGTCGACCAGTGCATGAAATAGCGAATCCTGCTGCGCGCGTTCGGGTGTGCCGGCCGGATAGGTAAAGGCGCCGTGTTTGTCGGCCAGATAGGTCATGATTGCAGAGCTGTCCGAGATCACGTGATCGCCGTCGACCAGAACCGGGATCTTGCCAGTGCCGTTCAGCTTGGTCACTTGCGGGTCGTGCGGACCCACGTCGATGAACTCATACTCTTGCTCGAGCTCTTCGAGCAGCCACAGGACCCGCGAGGCGCGGCTTTGAAGGCGACCAAAGACTTTGTACATGCTGAAAATTCCCTGTTGATCCGTTTGTATGCAAATGTGCGGATTGCAGAAGGCAAATCAAGAGCTACGCCTCGTCACATCACCTCAGCGTGAGCGTGAGAGCATCGCGAGGCGGATCATGGCACGTTCTACCAAGGCCATGGCGGGGGCAGTCTGCCCGGCCGAACGCAGCGCAAGGTCGGTGTCTGTCAGCACTGTCAGCGCGGTTTCCAGCTTGTACGCGCCCCAGCCTTGCGCCTGTCGCAGCACTCGGTCGCGGCGTTTGCCATAGACGGGCGGGCGCAAGCGGCTGACGCCTTCGGATGGGCCACCGGGGGCCGAGGCGCAGGTGTATAGCATGCGGAAATGCCGGGTTGCTCCAATGCAGAGGCTAACGGCATTGGTGCCTTGCGATTGCAGGCGGCGGATCAGCGGGCCGATCTCGCCTGCGCGCCCTTCGGCCACAACATTTAGGACATCGTCCAGCGCCGCCTCGGTCGAGCGCGGCGCGCAGGCTTCGATGTCGTCGATGCTCAGCTCGCCACTGTCGCCACGTTTGTAGAGCGCCAGCTTTTCGATGGTCTGGGTAAAGTCACCCGGTCCCAGGTCATTGGCCAGATCGGTCAGGGCGGCCATAGAATCAGGGGGGACGCTGCGAATACCTGCCTCACCCAATGTGCGCTCGATTTCGGCGCGCGAGGGGGGCTCGTCATAGATGCCGACAGCGTAGGTGTTGGAATGCCCCTCGAACGCCTTGCGGATCTTGGACGTGGGTTTGAGCTGCCCCGCAGTGATCACGATCTGGGCGTCGCCCGGTTCCCAATCCTCTAACGCGGCCAGAATGGCGGGATGAGAGGTTTCGGGACAATCCTCGACAAAGGCCACGCGGGGGCCGGGGAAGAAACCAACGGCCTTGATCGCATCGACCAGCTGTGCGGGGTCTTTGCGAAGCTCTGCACCGGGCATGCGGGTCAGACGCATTTCTTCTTCGGCACCAGGGCCAAGCAGGGCCGCGATCACCTGTTGCCGCTTCAGCGCCACGCGCATGGCATCGGCACCATAGATCAGCAGGCCGGTCTTGCCCGCATCAGGCTTGGCGAAATACCCTTCTGCCTCGCGCGGGCTTAGCTTCATGTGGGCAGGTCCGCAGTAGAATAAAGCTGTGTGGTGATCTGATCCGCCAGGATGGTCATCAGCCGGTGACGCGCGTCCCGCTCACTGGCCAGTGTTTCCACGGTCGAACCTGTGGCGGAATAGCCAGTGAAGTTGTCGACCTTGCCCGACGCCACAACCTGGCCCGAAGCCTTGTTGGTCAGGGTGTAATCGGCCGTACCGATGATCGAATAGCGTGTGATCTCGTTCGAGGCGGTGATCGCCTGACCCTGCTGTGTGGTCAAGACAGTCACTGCCAGATCATAGTCCGAGGCCGAAGAGGCGCTGCGACCCAGTCGCTCTTCCAGGTTTTGCACCAGCCAATAGCTTTCGACGTCATCAGGTGCAGACACTTCGACCTTGCCGCGCAGGGCCGCGCCTGTGCCGCCTGTGCCGTAAACGGGCTGGAACCCGCAGGCCGACAGGGCCAGCGGGATCATCAGCAGGATTTTTCGGTTAAACCACGACATTCACGATCCGGCCCGGCACAACGATGACTTTCTTGGGCGCCGCACCATCCAGCGCCTTTTGCACAGCTTCGGTCGCCATGGCGATTTTTTCAACCTCTGCCTTATCCATGTCGGCAGGCACGCTGATTTCCGCGCGGCGCTTGCCGTTGATCTGGATCGGCAGGGTGATCGTGTCGTCGACCAGCATCGCCTCGTCCGCGACCGGCCAGGGCGCTGTGGCCACCAGACCTTCGCCGCCCAAGAGCTGCCACAGCTCCTCGGACAGGTGCGGGGTCATCGGTGACATCAGCTGCGCCAGGGTCTTGGCGGCCTGGCGTTTGGCGTCGCTGCCTGCCTTGGATTTGGCGAGAACGTTTGTGAAAGCATAAAGCTTGGCGATCGAGGCGTTGAAGCCAAAGCTTTCGACCCCGCCAGAGACATCATGGATCGCCTTGTGCGTCTCGCGCAGCAGGGCCTCGTCCTGATCATTCGCAGGTGCGTCTGACGCCGCGATTTCCGCAGCGACGCGATAAACGCGGCTCAGATGTTTGTGCGCGGCTTCTGCACCGGATGCGGTCCATTCCACATCCCGCTCGGGCGGCGAATCGGACAGCACGAACCAGCGCGCGGTATCGGCGCCAAAGGCCGAGATGATGCTGACCGGGTCGACCACGTTTTTCTTGGACTTTGACATCTTGGCCGAAGGGATAATCTCAACCTCGGTGCCGTCAGCCAGTTTGCCGTCGGTCACATCCTCGGGCAGGTGATAGACCGGGCGGCCATTGGCGTCGCGGGTCTGATAGATCTCGTGTGTCACCATACCCTGCGTAAACAGCGCATCAAACGGTTCGATTGCTTTCTCGGGCAGGTGGCCGGTGATGTTCATCGCACGGGCAAAGAAGCGCGAATAGAGCAGGTGCAGAATCGCATGCTCGATGCCGCCGATGTATTGATCGACGTTCATCCAGTACTCGGCCTCGGCCAAATCGGTCGGTGTTTCAGCGCGCGGAGCGGTGAAGCGGGCGAAATACCACGACGAATCGACGAAGGTATCCATCGTGTCGGTCTCGCGCTTGGCCGGTGCACCGCAGGACGGGCAGGCGCAGTCGCGCCAGGTCGGGTGACGGTCAAGCGGGTTGCCGGGTTTGTCGAACGACACATCGTCAGGCAGCTGAACCGGCAGGTTCTCTTTCTTCTCGGGCACCACACCGCAGGTGTCGCAATGGACGACTGGGATCGGGCAGCCCCAATAGCGCTGGCGGCTCAGACCCCAGTCGCGCAGGCGATATTTGGTGACGCCTTCGCCCCAACCGGCCTTTTCGGCGAAATCGACGGTGGCGTTGATCGCCTCGTCGCCCGTCGCCTCGGTCAGACCGGCGAAGTGGTTCACCCAGCGGACTTTTTCGGTTTTCGGCGGTACAAAGGCGACGTTGCCAACGGGCATATCGTCGTCCAGTGCAAAGAAGGTGTCCACGACCGGCAGGCCGTACTTGCGGCAGAAATCCAGGTCGCGTTGGTCATGCGCAGGGCAGGCAAAGATCGCGCCGGTGCCATAATCCATCAGGATGAAGTTCGCGATCCAGACCGGCAGCTCCCAATTCGGGTCCAGCGGGTGTTTCACGCGGATGCCAGTGTCGTAGCCCAGCTTCTCGGCGGTCTCGATCGCCTCTTCGGTGGTGCCACCCTTGCGGCACTCGGCCAGAAACTCGGCCAGTTCCGGGTTGTCTTTTTCCAGCTCTTTCGAGATCGGGTGGTCGGGTGAGATGCCGACAAAGGACGCCCCAAGCAGCGTGTCGGGGCGCGTGGTGTAGACGGTGATCGGCTCGGCACCATCAGTCCGCTCGAACGCAAATTGCAGGCCGCGCGACTTGCCGATCCAGTTTTCCTGCATCAGGCGCACCTTGGCAGGCCAGTTGTCCAGTGTGTCGAGTGCGCTCAGCAGTTCCTCTGAATAATCCGAGATCTTGAAGAACCACTGCGTCAGCTCGCGACGCTCGACCAGAGCGCCAGAGCGCCAGCCGCGCCCCTGTTCGACCTGTTCGTTGGCCAGAACGGTCATGTCGACCGGATCCCAGTTCACCACGGCGTTTTTGCGATAAACCAGACCTTTGTCCAGCATATCCAGGAACAAGGCCTGTTGCTGGCCATAGTATTCCGGGTCACAGGTTGCGAATTCGCGGGACCAGTCAATGGACAGGCCCAAGGGTTTCATCTGACCGCGCATGTCGTCGATGTTGCCGTATGTCCAATCCTTGGGGTGACCACCAATGGCCATGGCCGCGTTTTCTGCAGGCATTCCAAAGGCATCCCAGCCCATCGGGTGCAGCACATTGTGACCGGTTGCCAGTTTGTGCCGCGCGATCACGTCGCCCATGGTGTAGTTGCGCACGTGCCCCATGTGGATGCGCCCCGAGGGGTAGGGAAACATCTCAAGCACATAGTACTTGGGTTTGTCCGCGCTGCGTTTGGCGGTGAAAATCCCGGCCTTGTCCCAGGCCTCTTGCCATTTGGCTTCGATTTCGTTGGCGGAATAGCGCGACATCAGATGCGGTCCTTGGGTAAATGAAAACGCCGGGCAGGAACCCGGCGTCGTGATAGATGGAATTTCTGCGGGTTTCTAGAGTTTGTCGTCCGCAATACGTAGCTGGCGCGCTCGTGAAAGAATCGCATCTTCGACGGCGCGGGTGGTTCCGGCGCTTACTGGGCCGCCGCGAGATTGAAGCGCCACGTTCAAAGAACGAGCTTCCAGTGCCGGGTCTTTGATGTGCACGGTAGCGCGATACGAGCGCCCTCCGCCGGGCGGGGTCCCGTATCCTGTCACGATGACGCCAGTGAAGGGATCAACCGACTGCACGGGCAAAAAGCTCAGAACGTCCAGCGACGCTGCCCAAAGGTAGCGGTTCACATTGCCGGTCTGCTCGTTGTTGCCGCCGCCAAACACGTCCCAAATCGAAGATTTCTCGTAGTTGGTCGGGGCTGATTCCCGGTTGGTTGTGATTGCCTGGTCAGGACCCAGAGGCCCGATCGAGTTTTCTGCCGAGCGTCTGCTGCCGCAGGCTGCCACTCCCAGACACAAGGTCAGGAGCAAAGTCGCTTTCATTGTCTTTTGCAGCACCATCAGGCATTCCCACCACTTCTTTCTACAGCATGTCCTACCGTTGCGGGCGAAGCTGGGCAAGAGTCTAAGTGCCACGCGCGCGTGTGTGAGGTATATATAGCAGGCGCCAAACCCGCTATCTGGCGACAAGGGGTCAGAAATTCGCCGGTGAGTTGCGTGTACTGTGGCAAAGCTGCACCATCCGTGACGACTTTGCTGACGAGCAGCGCCCAAGCCTTGCAAGAAGGGGGCGAAAAGAGCGAAACCCCTCTCCATACCCACGCTGGATTCTCCGGTTTGGGCATGTGAATAGAAAACCGAGGGAAAAAACGATGAAAAAAGTTCTCTTCGCAACGACTGCGCTGATCGCTACCGCAAGCGTCGCAGCCGCAGACGTTCGTATCAGCGGTTACGGCCGTTTCGGCTTGGACTACAACGACGCCAACGACAGCAACGTCAATGGTATCTCCAAGACCACCATCACCAGCCGTCTGCGTCTGCAGTTCGACATGTCGGCAGAAGCTGACTCGGGTGTTGGCTTCGACGCTCGTTTCCGTATCCAGGCTGAAAGCCGTGACAACGTTGTTGGCGGCACCCGCCAGGCAAACGGCGCACGCTTTGGCGTGACCTACGAAGGTTTCCGCGTCAACGTCGGCAACATCATCGGTGCGGTTGAAAACACCCCCGGCACCTACCTGGAAACCCGTACCGCAGGTACCGGTGTTGACGGTGCGGGCTTCGTTTCGCACGTTGGTAACGTCAGCAACGAATACTTCAACTGGGACTCGTACTCGTCGGGTGGTTCGGGCGTGAACGGTGTGGAAGCACTGTACTCGGCTGGCGGCTTCACCGGTCACATCTCCTACTCGAAGCGTAACAACAGCACCGTTAACCCGGGCGTTGGCAACGGCGCAGCAAACGCAGCTGCTCGTTCGGCAATCATGCTGGCGTACAACTTCGGCGACTTCAACATCGCTGCTTCGTACCAGGATTCCGACTTCGCGTGGGAAAAGAAAGCCATCATCACCGGTTCGTATGACGGTGGCCGTTGGGGCGCTCGCCTGGCCTATGCTGACAACGACGGCATCGGCAAAGTTGGCCTGTACGGCAACTTCGACATCGGCGCAGCTTCGAACGTTGTTCTCTGGGTCACCAACGAAGACGCAGTTTCGGCAGCAGACGTTGCAAACGGCCGTGGCGACAACCGCGACAACATCGCCGGTTCGAACAACGGCGAAGGCACCTCGTATGGTATCCACTACTCGTACGACCTGGGTGGCGGCGCGTCCTTCGAAACCGGCTACCGCCGCGCTTCGAACGACAACGACACCTTCCAGGCTGGTGTGTACTTCAGCTTCTAAGCTGTACACCGCTTGACGGTATCGAATTTGGGCAGGTCTTCGGACCTGCCCTTTTCTTTTGCCGCTACATGGTGTTTTCCTGCAGCCAAACGCTGATCGAGGAATTCCATGTCGCTGCAAGACATCTCTGCCCGTATTGCCAAAGCCGCCCAAGCCGCCGGACGCGATGCAGATTCTGTGAAATTGATTGCCGTGTCCAAGGTTCAACCCAATGACCGGGTTGAGGCCGTATTGGAGCAAGGGCATCGCTGTTTTGGTGAAAACAGGGTGCAAGAGGCCGCTGGCAAATGGCCCGATTTCATGGAGCGATTTTCAGGCGTCGACCTGCATTTGATCGGCCCGCTGCAAACCAACAAGGCACGCCAAGCGATGGAGCTGTGCCACGCCATTCATTCAGTGGATCGCGCCAAGCTGGCCAAAACGCTGGCGAGACTGGCGCAAGAGATGGGTCATTGCCCGGATCTGTTCATTCAGGTCAACACCGGTGAAGAGCCACAAAAGGCGGGTATCCTGCCCTTGGAAGCTGATGATTTCATTGCGGAATGCCGCTCCTTGGATCTGCCGGTCAAAGGCTTGATGTGCATCCCGCCGGTCGAAGAAGAGCCTGCGTTGCACTTTGCGCTACTGGCAAAGATTGCGGCCCGCAACGGGCTGAATGGTCTGTCGATGGGCATGAGCAGTGATTTTGAGCGTGCAATTGCTTTGGGTGCCACCCATGTGCGCGTCGGATCAGCGATCTTTGGTGACCGGGTTAAAGCTCAGGCACAATAAGTCGGGCGCCGGGCTGAATGGTTCGGGCAATCTTGTGCAGATGATCACGGCCAAAGGCGATGCAGCCCTCGGTTGGATAACCTGGCCGACGCCATTGGTGTATGAAGATGGCCGAGCCTTTGCCTGCTTCGGCCACCGGCCAATTCCAATCTGTGATCAGTACCAAATCGTAAAGCGGATCGGCACGGCGTAATCTTTCGTGGCTGTGCGCGTAAGGGGCTCGGACCTGAAGGTTATAGTCCCGTTGTCCAGACGCATCTGACCACAGATCGTGTGGCCCGATGGGAACGGCCCATGGCGCCGGTTGATCGATCCGGTCTGGGCGATAGAGCATTCCAACAATTTGGTGCGTGCCAACAGGCGTGGCCCCATCGCCTTCGCGTTTATCCGTGCGGATACCGCCTTTCCCGATCGAGCAAGGGTAGAGTCGACCCTGAAACCGAACGCCCCGTGGCGTCAGTACCAGATCGTATGGGGTCACAACATATGTCCCGACTTGGCTGCTTTGGTGGCCAGATAGCCGCGGTTGTGTTCTGTCTCGCCGACCTTCAGCGGGACACGTTCGGTCACGGCGATACCGGTCCGTTCCATCATCGCGATCTTGTTGGGGTTGTTGGTCAACAGGCGCACAGATTTGAAGCCCAGTTCTCTCAGGATGTCTGAGCCCAAACGAAAGTCGCGTTCATCATCTTCAAACCCCAGCCGGTGGTTGGCCTCGACTGTGTCAAACCCTTGATCCTGCAGGAAATAGGCGCGCATTTTGTTGGCCAGACCAATCCCACGCCCTTCTTGGTTGAGATAGAGTAGAACTCCTGCGCCCTCGGCGCCCATCTGTGCCAGAGCGCCCCGCAACTGTGGGCCGCAGTCACATTTTAGGCTGCCCATGATGTCACCGGTGAAGCAGGCAGAATGCAGCCGGGCCAAAACCGGTTTGTTGCGGTCCGGGCGGCCGATTTCAACGGCGTAGTGTTCTTCGCCGCCATCTTCGGGTCGGAAAACGTGCAAACGGCCAGCCTCGGACACTTCCATCGGCAGGCGAGCGGCCGAGATGACGTGAAGCGGGCTGCGTTCTGACAAATGCGGGGCTGCGCGGGCGTGGTCGATCAACGTCAGACCATTGGCCGCCGCAAACGATGGGCCACCTTCGACCGGAACCACCACGGCTGCTGGAAGCAACCGTGCGGACTTGGCCAAGGTGATGGCGATTCTGTGCAAACTGGCGCTGCCTTGGCGTTCTGTCAGCACGGGACCTTTCATAGGCGTGTTCAGATCATCCGACGGATCAGCGATCGACTGGATCCAATGAAGGTCGGCATGGCCGGGTATCTCGATGCGGGCCAGATCCCCATCATAGGCGCGGGCTTTGAGCGTTTCGGCCCGACGAACGGTCACGGCAACAACAGGGTTTCCATTTGCCAGATCACGCAGATCCTGCAGGCGCACAGAACTCAATGTCTCGGTTGAACATGCCAAGACGCTTAATCCCGCGTCGTCGGTCAGAACAACCGGAACACCCATGCGCAAGTCAGATCGCGCACGTGCCAGAAGTTCGGTGATGTCTGGGATAAGACTCATGGATGTTACCCTATAACGTTCGCGCTCTTCCTAACCGCAATTGTAAGGAATGTGAAACAATTACCCTGCGATAGACACGAGGGCGTGAGACGATTGCAGTAAATCTTGTCGAATGCGTTTAACGGTCTCAAGTGTAGAACACGGAATTAGGAGGGCGCCACGATGGCTCAGCTGAAAAAGATCCTGCTGGTGGATGACGACGAAGACCTGCGCGAAGCGCTGAGCGAACAGCTCGTGATGACCGAGGACTTTGACGTGTTCGAAGCAAACGACGGCCAGAGCGCCATGGAACGCGTCAAGGAGGCGCTGTATGACCTGGTGATCCTGGATGTGGGCTTGCCGGACACCGACGGGCGCGAATTGTGCCGCCTGATGCGCAAGCAAGGCGTCAAAAGCCCGATCCTGATGCTGACGGGTCATGATGGCGATGCAGACACCATCCTGGGATTGGATGCGGGCGCCAACGACTATGTGACCAAACCGTTCAAATTCCCGGTGCTGCTGGCCCGTATCCGTGCACAGCTGCGCCAGCACGAGCAATCTGAGGATGCCGTATTCACGTTGGGGCCGTATACCTTCAAGCCCGCGATGAAGATGCTGATCACCGAAGACGACCGCAAGATCCGCCTGACCGAGAAGGAAACGAACATTCTCAAGTTCCTCTATCGCTCGACCGATGGGGTCGTGGCGCGCGATGTGCTGCTGCACGAGGTCTGGGGATACAATGCGGGCGTTACAACTCACACGCTGGAAACTCACATCTATCGCCTACGCCAAAAGATCGAACCCGATCCGTCGAACGCCCGTTTGCTGGTGACGGAATCCGGCGGCTATCGCTTGGTGGCCTGATGTATTGACCCAGATCAAAGCAGCACCTGCGCTGCATCTTTAGGGTCGCCTTATCCCGCGCATGTCCGGGTTATGACATGTACCTCCCTGTTGGACTGGGCCGGGCCTTGCGCCCGGTCTTTTTTTGTCCGGTGGGGTGCTGTGACGATTTGATAATCTGCGCTATCTTTTGCGGCATCTGATTTTCAACACAGTGGATACCCCCATGAAACGACTTTCAACTTTCACCTTTGTTGGCGCCATGCTGATTTCAGGCACGGTGTCAGCTTGCCCGTGGTCATCGGGCGCTTATGCGTTTAGCGAGCATGGCGTTTACGGCGACTTCACTGTCAACGCAGACTGTACCCAAATGGTTTGGGAACGTCTGAGCGACGGTCCGGAAACCGCAGCGCTTGAACGCACGAAACACGGCTGGAAGGGCGAGCTTGAAAAGGCCGATGTCGAGCTGCTGGAAAACGGTGAAAACCTGCGGATCACAGGAAATGGCGGTGCCATGCGACAGGTCCGCGCTGAACGCAAGAACTGAACCAATCAGGCAATAGGTTTGGGATGGCACACCCCGATGCGCCACGCTAGGGTGTGCCGACCGCGAACAAGGAACGCCTGATCATGCCCTTTACCCTTGCCACCTGGAATATCAATTCGGTCCGACTGCGCGAGCCGATCGTGCTCAAACTGCTTGAGGAAGAGGCGCCCGATGTGCTCTGCCTGCAAGAGTGCAAAAGCCCGGTCGACAAAATCCCGATGGAAGGGTTCGCGGCCCTTGGCTACACCCATATGGTTGCGCGCGGGCAAAAGGGGTACAACGGCGTCGCCATCCTGTCGCGAATTCCGATGGTCGAGGCGGGCAGCCAGGATTTCGCGGACCTGGGCCACGCGCGCCATATCGCGGGCACGCTGGAAAACGGCGTCACGGTTCACAATTTCTATGTGCCTGCAGGTGGTGATGTGCCGGACCGCGAGAAGAATGAGAAATTTGGGCAGAAGCTGGACTACCTCACTGACATGCGCGACTGGTTTAAATCTGAGCAGATGAAAAAGTCGATCCTGGTGGGGGATCTGAACATCGCTCCGCGCGAAGATGACGTTTGGGATCACAAGAAACTGCTTAAGGTGGTGAGCCATACCCCGATTGAGGTCGAGCATTTGGCGGAAACGCAGGACGCAGGCGGTTGGATCGACATCACCCGGCAGGACCTTCCCGAAGGTCAGCTCTATTCCTGGTGGTCGTACCGTGCCCGCGATTGGGACGCGGCCGACAAGGGGCGGCGGCTCGATCACATCTGGGCCACGGGCGATATCTCGAACGCGGGCCATTCCAGCCGCGTCTTGCGTGATGCCCGTGGTTGGGAAAAACCCAGCGATCACGCTCCGGTCTTTGCGAGTTTTGATCTGTAACCGCGACAGCGCCTGTTTTTTCAGCAAACAGGCGCGTCCCCACTTGGTTTCCAGCGCGTTGGGCTGCATATAAAGGCCAAGTTCGAACCCAAAGAGGCACGTGATGGACATTCTCAACGGCGCAGGCGGCGCTCCGGCCGCAGATCTGATCAAAGACAGCTCTGAGGCAACTTTCATGGCCGATGTGGTCGAAGCTTCGCAAGAGGTTCCGGTCATCGTGGACTTCTGGGCGCCGTGGTGCGGTCCGTGCAAGACGCTTGGCCCGATGCTGGAAGAGGCCGTGACCGCCGCCAAGGGCGCGGTCAAGATGGTCAAGATCAACGTGGATGAGGCGCAGATGATCGCGGGTCAGCTGCAAATCCAGTCGATCCCGACGGTCTATGCCTTTTTCAAGGGGCAGCCCGTTGATGGGTTCCAGGGCGCTTTGCCGGGCTCTGAAATCAAGGCCTTCGTCGACCGGGTGATCGCCGCTGCGGGTGGTCAATCGCCAGGTGGTCAGTTGGACGAGGCTGTAGAGGCCGCCGAGGAGATGCTCGGCAGCGGTGCAGCTGTGGACGCGGCGCAAACCTTTGCTGCAATCCTGGGCGAAGATCCCAATCACGCTGCAGCCTATGGTGGCTTGGTGCGCGCACATATCGCACTCGATGATCTGGATCAGGCCGAGGCGATCTTGAATGGCGCACCAGCTGAAATCTCGGATAGCGCCGAACTGGAAGCAGCCCATGCGCAGTTGGAACTGGCCAAGCAGGCAGCAAATGCCGGGCCCGTGGCTGAGTTGACAGCGACGGTCGACGCCGAGCCCGACAACCACCAGGCACGGTTCGACCTGGCGCAGGCCTTGCATGCAAATGACAATGTCGAAGAGGCCGTGGCGCAACTGCTGGAGCTGTTCCGTCGGGACCGCGAGTGGAACGATGGGGCCGCCAAGGCTCAACTGTTCACGATCTTTGATGCGCTCAAGCCCAACGATCCGGTGGTTTTGAACGGGCGGCGCAAGCTCAGCTCGATGATATTTGCCTAAAAATAATTCAGGGCTACCATCGGTACATGATGCAATCCGCCGATTTGCCGGACACGATCGCGGTGTTTCCACTGCCTGGGGCGCTCTTGTTGCCCCGGTCCCGGCTGCCACTTCATATTTTTGAACCGCGCTATCTTCAGATGCTGAACGATGCGCTGAAGACGCCGCAACGTCTGATCGGGATGGTTCAACCGAACCCGTCGCCTGCGAGTTCGGACAAGCTGCACATGATCGGTTGTGCAGGCCGTGTGACGCAGTTCTCTGAAACCGAGGATGGCCGTTACATGATCACGCTGAGCGGTGTCTCGCGGTTCCGGGTCAAAAGCGAGATTGAGGGGTTCACACCCTATCGCCGGTGCCAGGTCTGCTGGAACGGGTTCGACCGGGATCTGGGGCGCGGTGAGGCCGATGATCGGTTCGATCGAACGGGGTTTCTGGATCTGTTGCATCGGT
The DNA here is from genome assembly GCF_900172225.1 of Falsiruegeria litorea R37. Taxonomy (NCBI): domain Bacteria; kingdom Pseudomonadati; phylum Pseudomonadota; class Alphaproteobacteria; order Rhodobacterales; family Roseobacteraceae; genus Falsiruegeria; species Falsiruegeria litorea. The sequence continues at coordinate 118,910 of NZ_FWFO01000003.1, read as the reverse complement.
TCTTTTCCGCGCGCGATCTGTCGACGGATTGGGAAACGCTCAAGGATGCAGATGACGAGTTGCTGGTGAACTCGCTGTCCATGCTGCTGGATTTCGACCCCGAGGAGAAGCAGGCGTTGCTTGAGGCACCTTGTTTGGCCACACGGCGCGAGACGCTGGTGACATTGATCGAATTTGCCCTGCGGGGCGGTGACGGGAATGAGGAAACACTACAGTGAATGAACAGAACCAGGCGTTTGACCGCCGCATGCTCGAGGTGCTGGTCTGCCCGATGAGCCAGGCAACACTGGAATATGATGCCGAGCGGCAGGAGCTGATTTCGAAATCTGCGGGCCTGGCCTATCCTATCCGCAACGGTATACCGGTCATGTTGCAGGACGAGGCGCGCGAACTCGAATGAGAATGCTGCGGCTCCGGGGGCGCTCCCGCACCCGAGCAATCCTGACTTTGTCAGCACCGCTAACGGCCTTGGGCCGAGCGCCTCGCTTGTCGCTCGGCGCGGTTCCGCCTTGGGGCACTTGTTTCGCCACAAGTGCAGGCCACCGAGCGAAGCGAGGCCCGGCCCAACGGGAGGAGGGCATCTTTGATGCCTGATCGACGGGCGGGAGAGCCCCCGAAACCCAAATACGCTATCTAGCGTTTCAGATCGCTCGGCCTTGCATCAGTTTTGGCAAGTCTCCGGTTAAACCCGCGGCTTCGCGCACAAAGCCACGTTTTAGTCCGGGCAGTGATCCAACGATCCCCATGCCGATGTCGCGCCCCAGTCGTAGCAGCGGGTTATCGTTTGAAAACAGCCGGTTGAATGTATCTGTCGCCAAGGCCAGCGTAGCCGTGTCGAACCGTCGCCACTGTTGATACCGCTCCAGCACCAGCTGCGAGGCCAGATCCTCTCCGCGCCGACCGGCGAGTGTCAGCACCTCGGCCAAGGCTGCCACATCCCGCAGACCCGCGTTCAGCCCCTGGCCCGCGATTGGGTGCATACCGTGCGCTGCATCACCGACCAGCACCACACGGTCTCCGACAAAGGAGTTCGCCACGGTTAGGTTCAGCGGATAGGTGAACCGGTCGCCTGCGAGTTTGATCTGTCCCAGAAAATCGCCGAACCGTGGGCGCAACACCTGAACATAGTCGTCAGGTTCCATCGCATTGATCCGATGGGCCATATCGGTCTTTTCACTCCAGACGATCGAGCTGCGGTTGCCTGTCAGTGGCAGGATGGCCAGTGGTCCGTGGGGCATGAAGAACTGGTGTGCAACACCGTTGTGCGGCAGTTCGTGTTCGATGGCGCAGACCAGGGCTGTTTGCCCATAGTCCCAACCGGTGCGTTTGATGCCTGCGCGCGTGGCGGTGCCGCTTTTGCGGCCATCACACCCTACAAGCAGCTTGCCTGTGACCTCGGCTCCATCGTCCAGCGTAACCGAAACACCGGCTTGCAAAGCCTGTTGTGCAACCACCGATTTGCCGTTGATCTGGGTGATCATCGGATCAGCCGCCATCGCATTCATGAACGCGCGGCGCAGGTGGCGGTCCTCGACCATGTAGCCCATTGGCCCTTCTTCAAGCTCGGCATGGTCGAAATGCATGAAGAATGGCGAGGGACCTGCACCTGCGTGCCCGTCCGTGACCTTGATCTCTAACATCGGTTGGGCGTGATCTTCGACCGCCTCCCAAACGCCGATTGCCTGTAACAGCCGCTGCGAGGCCAAGGCCAAGGCATAAGACCGCCCGTCAAAGGCTGCATTCTTGCGAGTCTTGACCGGCAGCGCGTCGATCACGGTCACGCTGTGTCCGGTAGCGGTCAGGGCCAAAGCCAGCGCAGGGCCGTTCAGCCCACCACCAACAATCACGATATCCGATGTCATATCCATGAGGTGCAATATGCGCAGCCTTTCGGGATTGTCCATGCGGAACGCTGTCGCTACCGTCGCACCCGAACCAAGGGAGAGAGGGCAAGATGGGCGATTGGCTGAAAATGACGGCAAGCGATCTGGGACGTGGGATTGCTGCGGGCGATATCGACCCGGTTGATTTGACGCAAACCTATCTGGACGCCATTGACGCTCACCCGCTGCGCGACCGGATCTACGCCCGCGTAACCCATGACCGCGCGCTGGCCGAGGCAAAAGCGGCCGCAGAACGTGCCAAAGTGGGCCGCCGCCTGTCGTTGCTGGACGGGGTGCCGATCAGTTGGAAAGACCTGTTCGACACGGTAGGTGTTGGAACCGAGGCCGGATCGGCGCTGCTCAAGGGGCGCGTGCCGGATACGGATGCGCTGGTGTTGCAGAACGCAACTGCCGCCGGATCGGTCTGCCTGGGCAAGACACATATGTCTGAGCTGGCGTTTTCCGGCTTGGGCTATAACCCGATCACCGCAACGCCGCCTTGTGTGCATGACGAATCCGCCGTTCCAGGCGGGTCGTCATCCGGGGCGGGGGCCTCGGTCGCGTTCAATCTGGCAGCTTGCGGGATCGGTTCGGACACGGGCGGTTCGGTGCGCATTCCGTCGGCGTGGAACGATCTGGTGGGGCTCAAGACCACGTCGGGCCGCGTCAGCCTGGAAGGCGTTGTGCCGCTTTGCCTGCGGTTTGACACAGTCGGCCCGCTTGCCCGCTCGGTCGAGGATGCAGCACAGATGCTGGCCATGCTCGAAGGTGGGGTGCCTGCGGACTTGCGCGGTGCGTCGCTCAATGGGCGGCGCTTTGCGGTTCTGAAAACCGTGGCTTTGGACAATCTGCGGGACGTTCCCGGTCAGGCCTTCGACGATGCCGTGCGCCGGTTGGAAGCCGCGGGTGCCACTATCGATACGATCGAGGTGCCGGAAGTGGAGCAGGCCATGGCGTTGACCGGCGCGCTCTACACAGCCGAAGCTTATGGCCTGTGGCGCGATGTGATTGAGGCCAACCCCGATGCGATGTTTTCGGAAATTCGCGAGCGGTTCCAGGCGGGGCGCAATTTCTCGGGGCCTGATTATGTGGCGGCGTGGGCGGCTTTGGAAAGCTGCCGCGCGGCTTGGGATGCTTCTTTTGCGGGGTATGACGCGGTTCTGGCGCCGACCTCTCCGATCCTGCCGCCGAATCTGGAGCGGTTGGAGAGCGACCATGATTACTATGTCACTGAGAACCTTTTGGCGCTCAGAAATACGCGCATTGGTAATTTGATGGGGCTTTCAGCGCTGACGTTGCCCACCGGCACGCCGAGCTGCGGTATCATGCTGATGGGTCTACCCGACTGCGAAGAGGCTCTGCTGCGCGTTGGCGCTGCGGCCGAGGCGGCGCTGACCTGAATGCCACAATTGCCAATCACGGCAATGCTTTGTCTGGACGAAGTGGGGTGCGATCTGTAATTTGGTCTCAAACGGGGCGCGAATGATCCCGGTATTGAGGCAGTTGAGATGAATTTCCCCGAGCGGTTTTCGAACCTTCCGGCTTATGCATTCCCGCGTCTGCGCGCGTTGCTCGATCACCATGATCCAGGCGGCGATGTCGTGCATATGACGATTGGGGAGCCCAAGCATGATTTTCCGCAGTGGGTGACGGATGTCATCATGGAAAACGCGGCCGGGTTCCGGGGCTATCCCGACAACAACGGCATGCCTGAGTTGCGTGGTGCAATCGCGGATTGGATCGGGCGTCGATATGGCGTGCAGATGGACGCGGACAGCCAGGTGATGGCGCTGAACGGCACGCGCGAGGGGCTTTACAACGCCGCCATGGCGCTGTGCCCGGAAACCAAGAATGGCCAAAAGCCGGTCATCCTGTGCCCAAACCCGTTCTATCAGGTCTATATGGTGGCAGCGCTTTCCGTTGCGGCCGAGCCGGTTTTTGTACCTGCGACAGCGGCAACCGGTCATCTGCCTGACTACGCAGGCTTGTCTGACGACGTGCTTAACCGCACCACTGCGGCTTACATCTGTTCGCCGGCCAACCCGCAGGGCGCGGTAGCAAGTCGCGATTATTGGGCCGAGCTGATCCGCCTGGCCGAACGGTTTGATTTCCGCATCTTTGCGGACGAGTGCTATTCCGAGATCTACAAAGGCGAAGCCCCGGTTGGCGTTCTGACCGTTGCGCAGGACCTTGGCACGGATCCTGAACGGATCACGCTGTTCAACTCTCTGTCGAAACGATCGAATCTGGCCGGATTGCGATCGGGCCTGATCGCAGGCGGGCCCGAGACAATTGCACGGGTCAAGCAGCTGCGCGCCTATTCGGGTGCTCCTCTGCCGATGCCGTTGCAAATGGCAGCAGCGCGGGTCTGGGCGGACGAGGCGCACGTCGTGGAAAACCGCCGTCTCTACCAAGAGAAATACGCGATTGCCGATCAGGTCATGGGTGGTGTGCAGGGGTATCAGTCGCCCGAAGCAGGCTTCTTCCTGTGGTTGCCCGTGGATGATGGCGAGCAGACAGCGTTGAAGCTGTGGCAACAGACAGGCGTGCGGGTGCTGCCCGGGGCCTATCTGGCACAGGGCGAACCGGGGCAGAACCCGGGCGAGGCATATATTCGGGTCGCTATGGTGGCCCCAAAAACAGAATTGCAGCGCGGGTTGGAAACACTTCGCGACTGCATTTACGGATGAGGTTCGAGGGTAGGCATGGCATCATATAACGCACGCGGTCGCGATCCGTTGTTGGACAGCAACATGCAGGCGGCCATTGAAAGGCGCGGCAAAGAGCTGGCAGGGATCGTTCTGGTTCTGGTTGGATTGGCCTTTGCCGCCATGCTGGGCTCGTATACGCCCGAAGACCCGAATTGGATGGTGTCCACTGATGCGCCGATCCAGAACTGGATGGGGCGTATGGGCGCCTGGATTGCTGGTGTTCTGATGCTGATCATGGGCATGGCTAGCTGGGGGATCCCGGTTTTCACCATTGCATGGGGCCTGCGTCTGGCCTTGCACCGGGGCGAGGATCGATTCTTTTGGCCGTTGGTGCTGTCGCCATTCTGGCTGGTGACCATCGCGATCTACGCCGCGTCGTTGACGCCAAGCGATGAATGGCTGGCGTCGCATCAATACAGCCTTGGCGGAGCAGGCGGGGACTTCTTCCTGAGTGTGTTCCTGCTGTTGTTGCCCGTGGGGCTGCATTTCCTGGTCAAGATCGTGTCGATCCTGGCTGCAATCGCGATGGTATCCTTGGGTGTTTTTGTTCTGGGCTTCAGCCGCGACGAGGTCCGGTTTGGTCTGCGTCGTTTTGTGATCGGAATCATCATGGCCTATGGCGCCGTGATGACGCTTCTGGGTCAGGGGGCTTCGGCCACCGTCCATGCCGCCCGCGAGCGTCAGGCGCTGCGCGCTGAACGCAAAGAAGCCGCGCGCGCCGCCGCAGAACAGGCCGCTTTGGCCGCGCAAACGGCTGAGGCCGACGCCGTGATCGAGCAGGAACCTTTCGTCGAACCCGAGCCGGCACCAGTGGCAGAACCCAAAGCTGGTCTTCTGTCGCGGATGCCCAGCCTGATCCGTCGTCCCGAGCCGATGCCTGAACCCGAGTTGGTCGAGCCGCAGCCCGTTGCAGGTGAACAGGCCATGCCGGGGGATGACCGGATCAAATCCAAGATTGCCCAGGTCGTGCGCAACCGCAAAGAAGCCGCAGGCGTTGTTCAACCGCAGCCGGACCCTGCGCGCCCGCTGACCAAGGGCCGGGGACGCGGTCCAGACCCGCTGGTTCTGGACCCCACAGCAGGTGGCGATTTCCCAGCCGAGCCGCCGTTGACTGCTGCGCAACCCGTGGAGCCGCAAGTACCTGCGCAGCCTGTGCAACCTCGACCGGTTTATGTCGAAGAGGTGGCGCCACAGGACGCCCCGGCAGATTATGTGCCGATGGATGACATGGCAGAAGCCGAACCCGCGCCTATGCCGGAACCGGCTCTTGCCCCGCAGCCTGCACCTCTTGCTGCGCCCATCCCAGTGGCGCATCCGCGCAAGGCGGTTGTCGAACAACCCGTGCGCAAGGCTCCGCAACCGTCTCGGCGTGCGCAGGCTGAAGCCCAGCCGACTTTGGCGTTCGAGGAGGTTGCGACGCAGTTTGAATTGCCGCCACTGAGCCTATTGGAAAACCCGACCACAATTCAGCGTCACCATCTGAGTGACGAGGCGCTCGAAGAAAACGCGCGCATGTTGGAAAACGTGCTGGATGATTATGGCGTCAAGGGCGAGATCGTTAGCGTCCGCCCTGGCCCGGTTGTCACCATGTACGAGCTGGAGCCTGCACCGGGCCTGAAAGCCAGCCGCGTGATCGGCCTGGCCGATGATATTGCTCGTTCGATGTCGGCCTTGTCAGCGCGTGTTTCGACCGTTCCTGGTCGCTCGGTCATTGGCATCGAACTGCCGAACGAGAATCGCGAAAAGGTGGTCCTGCGCGAGATCCTCGCCAGCCGCGATTTCGGTGATAGCACCATGAGCCTGCCGCTGGCTCTGGGCAAGAATATCGGTGGCGATTCCGTCGTCGCCAACCTGGCCAAGATGCCTCACCTGCTGATCGCGGGTACCACCGGTTCCGGTAAGTCGGTGGCGATCAACACGATGATCCTGTCGCTGCTTTACAAGTTGACGCCGGATGAATGCCGCTTGATCATGATCGACCCCAAGATGTTGGAACTGTCCGTCTATGACGGCATCCCGCACCTGCTGTCCCCTGTTGTGACCGACCCCAAAAAGGCCGTTGTCGCGCTGAAATGGACGGTGGGCGAGATGGAAGATCGCTATCGCAAGATGTCCAAGATGGGTGTCCGCAACATCGAAGGATACAACGGCCGCGTGCGAGAAGCGCTGGCCAAAGGCGAGATGTTCAGCCGCACGGTGCAAACCGGCTTTGACGACGACACTGGCGAACCCGTGTTCGAAACGGAAGAGTTCGAACCCAAGGTGCTGCCATACATCGTTGTGATCGTCGACGAGATGGCCGATCTGATGATGGTTGCAGGCAAAGAGATCGAGGCCTGCATCCAGCGTCTGGCACAGATGGCACGGGCATCAGGTATTCACCTTATCATGGCGACTCAGCGCCCATCGGTGGACGTCATCACCGGTACAATCAAAGCGAACTTCCCGACCCGGATATCGTTTCAGGTAACCTCTAAGATCGACAGCCGAACCATTCTAGGTGAGATGGGCGCCGAGCAGCTTTTGGGCATGGGCGACATGCTGTATATGGCGGGTGGTGCCAAGATCACCCGTTGCCACGGCCCGTTCGTTTCCGATGAAGAGGTCGAAGAGATCGTCAATCACCTTAAGGCGTTTGGCCCACCTGCATACATGAGCGGCGTGGTCGATGGCCCGGATGATGACAAGGCAGACAACATTGATGCGGTCCTGGGGCTAAACACCGGCGGTAACACCAATGGTGAGGACGCTCTATATGACTCTGCAGTGGCCATCGTGATCAAGGATCGCAAATGCTCGACCTCATACATCCAGCGCAAGCTGGCGATCGGCTACAACAAGGCCGCGCGCCTGGTTGAGCAGATGGAAGAAGAAGGGTTGGTCTCTCCTGCAAACCACGTGGGTAAACGCGAAATCCTGGTGCCTGAACAACAGTAAGTTCGGGCTTTTATTCCGGTCTGGGGTGCTTATCTAGGGATCATGAAACAGTTCGCTTTTGCCATTGCGGTTACGCTTGCCGCGCCTGCTGCATGGGCCGCTGAAAAGCTGCCCCTGTCAGAAATTTCGACCTATCTGAACGGTCTGAAAACCGTTCAGACCACCATGACCCAGATCAACGATGATGGGTCGCTGTCCACCGGTAAATTGTGGTTGCAGCGCCCTGGTCGGATGCGGTTCGAATATGATCCGCCTGACAGCGCCGTGGTACTGGCCAAGGGCGGTACTGTGATCATCCATGACCCGAAGTCGAACCAACCCCCCGAGCAATATCCGCTCAGCAAAACGCCGCTGTCGATCATTCTGGCGCGCAACGTTGATCTGGCGCGGGCTGGGATGGTGGTTGGTCACGACTTTGACGGCACATCGACCATCGTGACGGCTCAGGACCCGAAAAACCCCGACTATGGGCGGATTGACCTGTTGTTCACTGGTGATCCTGTCGAACTGCGAAAGTGGGTCGTGCACGATGGCGCGGGGTCACGCACCACAGTCATTCTGGGGCCCCTGACCAAAGGCAATAGCCTGAACCAGAATCTTTTCATCAACGGAGAACCTGGCGTTTCTTCGAATCGCTAAAGTTCGTGGCTCCCCTGAGATCACATTTTGGATCGCAGGGGCGCAGCACCAGCCTTAGTATTTGAAGCGTCCACAGGTGTTCAGCTGTTTGCGATACATCTCGCCCCGTGCAGCAACCTTGTCAGCCGTCCGCAACAGCCAGGACTTGCTACGATAGGTTCCGCGCGCATATCCGGTGTGCCCTTCGTGATACGCCAGATACTGGTTTCGGGTGTCGGTCATTGCGATGCCGTTGCGTCTGTTGCTGGTGGCCATATACCAACCGATAAAGTCAGAGGCATCGCTCATCCGGTCGCGACGCGCGCGGCGGCTGCGGGTTTCTTTCTTGTACTGCTCCCAAGTCCCGTCCAGTGCCTGACTATAGCCATAGGCGCTGCTTTGACGGCCCATGGGTAGCACGCCCAAGACGTATTTGTGCGGTGTCCGCGCATCAGAGCGATAGCGGCTTTCCTGATAGATCGTCGCCATCTGGACGTGCACGGGCACACCCCATTTGCGTTCTGTCTTTTTGAACGCCTTGATGTATTCCGGGCGCTGTTTGGCAATGCTGCAGGCATTGTCCAGATTGCGCGGAGGGGACTTTGACCCGCCGCCGCAAGCTGCCACCAGCAACACGACCATCAACACGCAAAGAGATCTGCTCATCTGCCTCTTGCCTTTTTTTGGCAGATATTAACCCATTTGCGCAGGGGCGCAAATCACATTCCCGGGTTTGCGCGTGTCAGAGCACAAATGCCAAAACAATTGGCATCGCCAAGATCGACAAGACGGTCGAGGCAACCGTCATTCCCGCAACTGCGTTGGAATCGGCCCCGAACCGTTCCGCCAGCAGGTACGATGTGACGGCCACTGGCGTGGCAAATTGCACAATCAGAACGCCTGCTGCGATTTTGCCCAGCTCAAAGTACTCGGCCACGGCCCAACCCAAGGCGACGCAGACGGCAAGCTTGACTGCAGACAGGACGATTGCCGGGCCGATGTTGCCCGGTGTCAGACGTGCCACAGCAACACCCAGAGTGATCAGCATCATCGGAACCGCCATCTGTCCCATCAGGCTCAGGCCGTTGGTCAGGAATGTTGGCGTCTCCCACCCCTGCCACAGGAACAGGGCGCCCAGGATCGTCGCCCAGACCATCGGTTCGCGCACGACCTTGCCGAATGAACCTTGGCCCGCCACCAGATATATGCCGTAGGTGAACGACCAGAGCGCGGTCACAGACAAAAAGATGACAGCATACCCAAGCCCCGCGTCGCCGAAGGCAAAGATGCACAACGGAAGACCAAGGTTACCGGTATTGCCGAACACCAAGGGGGATAGATACGTGCGTTGGTTCAGCCCCGTGACTTTGACAAAGACCCAAAACACAACAGACAGCACCAGGTTCCCGGCGACCGTGGCGATGGTGAATACGCCAAGATCATCGCCCGAAATCTTGGTCTGCATCAACGCCACAAAGATCAGGCTGGGCACAGCCAGTGTCATGGCAAAGCGTGTGATGAACTGAATTCGATACTCGAATCCCAGTTTCACCCAAGTAAAACCAACTGCGGCCAGCATAAAAACCGGGGCCACAATTTCCAGGACTGTCAAGGCAAGGTTCACAGACTGTTTCCCTAAATTTCGGTACAATTGTTGGACAAATGTGTCGCGTTAAGGGTAGTAACAGGACACGGGGGCTGAAACTGCAATGCTAAAAACGCGCGCAAAATATCATTTGGGCCAAGTGGTTCGCCACAAGCGTCATCCGTTTCGCGGAGTGATTTTTGATGTCGATCCGGAATTCGCCAATACCGAGGAATGGTATCAGGCGATTCCCGAAGACAGTCGACCTCTGAAGGATCAACCGTTTTATCACCTTTTGGCTGAAAACGACCAAAGCTATTACGTTGCATACGTGTCTGAACAGAACCTTGTTGCGGATTATTCCGGCGAGCCGGTGGATCATCCGGACATTCCTGACATGTTCGGCCCGTTTCAAGACGGCGCGTACCCGCTTCACTTTCAGTTGAACTGAGGTGTCCCGCCCGAGACCGGGCGTGACGGACCTGATCAATAGCCCAAAGCACACCCATCCTTGCGGGGATCGCTGGCGCCTTCCAGGACGCCATCGTTGCGGATGCGGATTGCCTGAGCGCCGCCAATCGCGGTGTCGGGTATCGCAACTTTGTGGCCCATATCAGTCAATTCTTGGCGAACCTGATCGCTATATCCACGTTCCACCTTGGTCACGGCGCCATCGGCAAAGGCGCGCGGTGCATCCAGTGCCTGCTGCAAGTCCATGTCGAAATCGACCAGGTTGCTCAGGAACCTTGCGTGCCCATTGGGTTGATAGGCCCCGCCCATCACGCCAAAGGGCATCGTCACGCGCCCGTTTTCGGCCAGCATGCCCGGAATAATCGTGTGCATTGGCCGTTTGCCGCCCCCAAGTTCGTTGGGGTGGCCGGGTTGCAGGGTGAACCCTGCGCCCCGGTTCTGCAGCAGGATACCGAATTTGTCCGAAGCGATCCCCGAGCCAAACCCATGGAAAATGGAATAGATCAGTGACACCGCCATGCCATCACGGTCGACAACGGTGATATAGATCGTGTCTTTGTGTACCGCTTCGCTGACCTCGGCCGGGGCGCTCATCGCGCGCTTGGGGTCGATCAGTGCGGCCAGTTTCTGGGCAGTCTCTGGCGACAACATATGATCCAGGCGTGCAGTGTGATCCGGATCGGCAATGAACCGGTTGCGGGCATCATAGGCCAGTTTGGCGGCCTCAGCTTCGATATGGGCGCGTTCTGTGCCAAGTGGATCCATGCCCGCGATGTCGAAATGCTTGAGGATGTTGAGCATCAGGATCGCTGTTGCGCCCTGGCCGTTAGGCGGATGCTCGATCAGATCAACGCCTTTGTAGATGCCGCTGATCGGCGCGGCCGACAGGTCACAAGGGGCGGCAAAGTCTTCGGCCGTGTGAGCGCCGCCAAACGCTCGAAGAGATGCGACCATGTCGTCAGCAATCTCGCCGGTGTAGAAGGCATCGCGCCCCGACTTGGCCAGCCGCCGCAGCACCTCGGCTTGACCGGGTGCTCGGAAAATCTGTCCTCTCTGGAAAGCTGCGCCGTTGGACAGATAGATGTCACGCGCGCTGCCTTGCAACGTGTCTGCGTCATTGGCCCAATCGAACGCCACGCGCGCCGCAACCGGAACGCCACTGTCGGCATAGTGGATCGCAGGCTGCAAAATCGCATCCAAACCCAATCGGCCGACGTTGTTGGACAGGTGGCAAAAAGCATCAATCGCGCGAGGGATCGTTACGGCATCCGGGCTGGTCAGCGGGATCTTGGTGTGACCGTCGATGCGCAGCTTGTCGGCCGAGGCCGCGGCAGGGGCATGACCTGAACCGTTCAGCGCGTGGACCTGACCCGACTTGGGGTCAGAATACAACACAAAGCAATCGCCCCCGATCCCGGTCATTTGAGGCTCGCAAATCCCAAGGACAATCGCACCGGCAATCGCCGCATCCATGGCATTGCCGCCTTGCTTGAGAATGTCGACAGCGACTTGTGCCCCCAAAGGGTGCGATGTGGCGCACATCCCATTGGTCGCCAGAACCTCGGACCGGCCCGGCAGATGAAAATCACGCATGAATTGGATCTCCCTTCTCTTGCTCACGACATTAAGTCGCACGCGGCGAAGGTCAATTGCGCTGACGTTTTTCTGGAAGTGTAGTCCTCGGTGTCGCGCACTGGGTGGGGGCTGTTACGCGCAACACCGAGGGAAGCCAATTTGCAGCTACACTTAGGTTATGCTGCGGGTTTGAGGCGCGAGTGCGGAGCGATTGAGGCCTTATTGTGGCAGTGGGCCTTCAGGCCAGGTCAAACCTCATCGATAGGCGATTGTGCCCATTGATCCGGTCATAGCGGATGTCGCTGGTCAGTTGTCGGATCAGGAACCAGCCGAATCCCCCTTCGGGTAGGTCCTGTCTGTCATCGGTAATCACTGCGGGGGCGCCTTCGGGAAGTTCGCCAGCGGGTAGGGGAACGCCTTTGTCGGAAACCCGGATGTCCAAGCGGCTCTGTTGAAACGAGCAGATCACCCGTATGTTGCCGGATTCTATCCCCGAATAGGCATGCTCAACGATGTTGTTGATTGCTTCGGCCAGCGCAATTTCGATGTCTCCGGCGGTGTCTTCTGACACCCCTTGAAGTCGCAATTCCTGTGCAACGGCACAAATCCCGCTGCGCGCCTCTAATTCTGTGGCGCGAAAGGATAAGGCGAATTTGCCTCGCTTCGCAGTCTCGGTCACGGTGCCGCCTCCGATCCGGTTCAATTAGTGGTTTGCGGTGGCTGCCAGGGCATCGTCCAAAGACGGAAACAGGTTGAACACGGTATCCATACGGGTCAAGCGAAAGACTTTGTCGACCACGGGTGTCAGACCGGCCAGATCCAGACTGCGATTTGCGTCCAACTGCTTCATCGAAGCGACGATGGCTCCCAGGCCACTGGAATCGATGAATTTGACGGTGGACAGATCCAGGATGACCCGGTCTGGCCCGCCCTCGGTTTCAGAGCGCATATCCTCTTTGAACTGGATGGCCATGGCGGCGTCGATGCGATCAGCGTTCACTGTGATGATCCGCGCGTGATCGGTTACGGTGCTTGTCAGGCTCATGACGGTTCCTCAGGTGGCGTTTGTCGTGGCCGTAGGTTAAGTGACAATTCTTACCAATCAGTATTCATGATCAGGACTTTGGAGGAGGAGTTCATGAAAGAGGTTGTTATCGCCGGGGCTGCACGCACGCCCATGGGCGGATTTCAAGGCGCATTTGATGGGGTCGAAGCCGCAGAACTGGGCGGAGTCGCGATTCGGGCTGCGTTGTCCGGGGCCGGCACGGACACTGTGGACGAGGTCCTGATGGGCTGCGTATTGCCCGCGGGCCAAGGCCAGGCACCTGCGCGCCAGGCTGGATTTGCCGGGGGGTTGGGCGAAGAGGTGCCTGCGACCACCCTTAACAAAATGTGCGGTTCGGGCATGAAGGCGGCAATGATGGCCTTTGACCAGATTGCTTTGGGCCACGCCGACACGATGATCGCGGGCGGGATGGAGAGCATGTCAAACGCGCCCTACCTGCTGCCCAAGATGCGCGGGGGTGCCCGCATTGGTCATGGTCAGGTGATCGACCACATGTTCTTGGATGGTCTAGAAGATGCCTACGACAAGGGCCGCCTGATGGGCACCTTTGCCGAAGACTGCGCCGAAACCTATCAGTTCACCCGCGAAGCGCAGGACGAATATGCGCTCAAGTCCCTCTCGAACGCTCTCGCGGCGCAAGACAGCGGTGCGTTCGATAGAGAAATCGCGCCCATGACACTCAAGTCTCGCAAGGGAGAGGTGCTCGTCGACGCGGACGAGCAGCCCAAATCGGCGCGTCCCGACAAGATCCCAACGCTGAAACCGGCCTTTCGCAAGGATGGAACAGTGACTGCTGCCAACGCCTCTTCGATTTCGGATGGCGCGGCGGCTCTGGTGCTGGCCTCAGCCGAGGCGGCCGAAGAGCAGGGCCTCACCATCCGTGCGCGCGTCCTGGGCCATGCCAGCCACGCTCAGGCGCCCGGCCTGTTCACGACGGCCCCGGTTCCAGCCGCGCAAAAGCTGCTCGACCGCTTGGGGTGGACCGCCGACGACGTCGATCTGTGGGAGGTCAACGAAGCCTTTGCCGTGGTTCCCATGGCGTTCATGCGTGAAATGGGTCTTTCGCGCGACAAGGTGAACGTGAACGGCGGCGCCTGCGCACTGGGCCACCCGATTGGTGCCTCGGGCGCGCGGATCATGGTCACGCTGCTGAACGCTCTGGAAAAGCGCGGTCTCAAGCGCGGCATCGCCGCCATCTGTATCGGTGGCGGAGAAGGCACGGCCATCGCGATCGAGCGGGTTTGACCCTTCTTTTTGTTTCAAATACGGCGGGGATGAATTGAGCCTTTGGCTCAAGAGGGGGCAGCGCCCCCCGACCCCTTTCACAAGCGGAGCACGACATGCGCGCGAATTATGACACTCTGGCCACCACAATCGCCTCGCTGACCGAGGGCGAAACAGACGAGGTCGCCCTGATGGCCACGGTGACTTGCGAGGTGCACCATTCGGACGATCGGTTCGATTGGACGGGCTTCTATCGCGTGACCGAGCCTGAATTGCTCAAGATCGGGCCCTATCAAGGCGGTCATGGGTGCCTGGTCATCCCGTTTGCGCGGGGTGTCTGCGGAGCGGCCGCGCGGACGGGCGAGGTTCAGCTGGTTCCGGATGTCGAGGCGTTTCCAGGCCACATTGCATGTGCCACCTCGACCCGGTCCGAATTGGTGCTGCCAGTCCACAACACCAGGGGCGAGGTGATTGCGGTCTTCGATATCGACAGCGATCAACCGGATGCCTTCACCCAAGAAGATGCGGATGCTCTGGCATCTATCCTGTCACAGGTATTTGCCCGCTAGAATCACGCCCACAGTGATCTGAAACAACAGAATCGAAAGCAGCCATCGTGAAAATGGCTGCTTTTTTGTTTTGTGTCGGAACAGCCAGCGCGCCAGATAGGCCGCCGGAGAGCCGCCCAAAACCGCCAGCCACAGCAGAAAGTGTTCTGGAACGCGGCGCCACTTCCAGCGCGCGCACAGTTTGTCCCAGGCGAACAGCACCAGGGTCAAGCCATTGATGGCCCAGACATAAATGATGGCATTCCAGAGGAGTGAGTTCTGTTCCATGTGCCCGCACACATGAGGCAGCAATCAGAAAGTTTCAATCCCCGTGAAAAAACACTTGGATTTTTCAGTGATTCGGGTGATCGTGAAAAATGAGGAGAAATTTTCACGACCTGTGAAAGGAGCGATTGGTGAACACCCAGGCCCCACAAAGCGCAACCTTGGGCGCCGATATTCGCGCGCTGCGCAAGGCGCGGGGGTTGACGCTCAGCGAGATTGCCGGGCGGCTGGGGCGCTCTGTCGGGTGGTTCAGCCAGGTTGAACGGGACATGTCGGACCCTTCGATCTCGGACTTGCGGCAAATCGCAGAATGTCTTGGCGTGCCGATGTCGATGCTCTTTGCGCATTCTGCGGCGCCTGCGAGCGAGCAGGGCTACATTGTGCGTGCGGGTACCCGTCGTCCTATGGGTGCAGGTGAAGAAGGGTTGGTCGAAGAACTGCTTTCGCCCGATCTGACCGATGATTTCGAAATGGTGCATTCCACCTTTCGCCCAAAGTCCAGAATGCAGAAACCGGCCAACCGTCCGACGCAGGAAGTGGGCTACATGGTCTCGGGTCATCTGGACCTGATGATCGGAGAGCGCACGTTTACGGTTGGTCCGGGCGACAGCTTTCGGATCAAACACGAGCCCTACCAATGGTCCAACCCCTATGACGAGCCTGCCGTGGCCGTCTGGGTCATCGCGCCTCCGGTCTATTGAGGAAAGGGTACTGATGAGTTTTGAGGCCTGGACCATATTCGCGCTGTTCTGGCTGGTCTTTGTCACCACGCCGGGACCAAACGCGGTGAATTGCATTTCCAACGGGATGAGCCTGCCGTTCACGCGGGCCATGGTCGGAGTGCTGGCAATCCTCACGCAGGCCTGTGCGTTTCTGGTCCTCTCTGCACTTGGGGTCACTGCCTTGATTGCCACGTCTCCGACCGCCTTTTTAGTGGCCAAGATGATCGGGGCCGGGTTCCTGATCTACCTGGGCATTCGCGGCTGGATCAACGCAAGTAAACCCGCGCCCTCCGAAGTGCGCCCGGCGCGGCAGGTCTATCTGCACGCTTTGGCCGTGGCGACGATCAACCCAAAGAGCGTCGCGGGCTATCTGGCGGCGTTTTCACAGTTCGTGCAGCCGGATGTCCCGATCTGGGGACAGATGACGGTGATCATGCCAACCGCACTGGCGCTAACAGCACTCAGCTACACCGGGTTCACCTTGCTGGGCGCGATCATGGGGCGTGCTGCTTTGGGTGCCGTGTTCAACACTTCGGTGCGTCGGGTCATGGCCGTCTGTTTCATCATCTACGGGGTGTTGTTGGGGGCCAGCGGCGCGCCACAAACAGGGGGAGCACAATGATCAAGGGATCTTGCCTGTGCGGAGACATCCGCTTTGAAACCGCGGCTACGCCGCAAGGCACATCGATGTGCCATTGCGGCCAGTGCCGCAAGCAATCGGGCGGTATCTGGTCGTCGGCCTATGTGCCCGACACCGAACTGATGATCACCGGCGACGTCAGCTGGTACCAGGCCAGCGATCTGGCCAAACGCGGCAGTTGCCCGCGTTGTGGGTCATTCCTGTTCTGGAAGGCCCGCGACGAAGACACAACCAGCTTTGCGCTTGGCGCAGTGGACGGACCTACGGGCCTGAAACTGTCCAAGCACATCTTCACCGCCTCAAAGGGCGATTATTACGACATTGCGGACGGTTTGCCGCAAAAGGACTGAATGAGGAGCATCATGTCTGATTTCCCAACCAAGGCCCGTGTGGTCATCATCGGCGGCGGCGTTGTCGGCTGTTCGTCGCTGTATCATCTGGCCAAAAAAGGCTGGACCGACTGCGTTCTACTCGAAAAGAACGAGCTGACCGCCGGTTCCACCTGGCATGCTGCGGGCAACGTGCCGACGTTCTCGACCTCGTGGTCGATCATGAACATGCAGCGCTATTCGACCGAGCTTTATTCCGGGCTGGCCGAAGAGGTCGATTACCCGATGAACTATCACCAGTCGGGCTCGATCCGTCTGGCGCATACCAAAGAGCGGATGCAGGAATTCGAACGCGCCATGTCGATGGGTCGCTATCAAGGCATCGAGATGGAGATGTGGACGCCCGAAGAGGCGAAAGAGCGTTACCCGTTCCTTGAAACCCATGACCTGGCAGGTGTTTTGTGGGATCCTTCGGACGGCGACATCGACCCGGCACAGGTCACACAGGCGCTGGCCAAAGGCGCGCGCGATATGGGCCAAAAGATCATCCGCTTCTGCCCGGCGACCGGCGTGACGCAGCACGACGATGGCACCTGGACCGTTCACACCGATAAGGGCGACATCGCCTGTGATTATGTGGTGAACGCCGCCGGTTACTATGCGCAGCGTATTGGCGAATGGTTCTTGCCCTACGGCGGTCGCACCGTTCCGTCGATGGTGATGGAGCACCAGTACCTGCTGACCGAACAGATCCCCGAGGTCGAGGCCTGGTCCAAGGAACACGGCGGCAAGCTGCCTCTGATCCGGGATGTGGATGTGTCCTATTACCTGCGTCAGGAAAAGCACGGCTATAACCTGGGCCCGTATGAACCGAACTGCAAAGGCCACTGGCTGAGCGACGACGACAAGATGCCCGAGGATTTCAGCTTCCAGCTGTGGCAGGAAGACCTGGACCGGATCGAAGACATCGTGACGGACGCCATGGAACGCGTGCCGCTGATGCAGACATCCGGCGTCAGCAGCGTCATCAACGGCCCGATCCCTTACGCACCCGACGGCCTGCCGATGATCGGCCCGATGCCCGGCGTCAAGAACGCGTTTGAGGCGCACACCTTTACCTTTGGCATCGCCCAGGGTGGCGGTGCCGGCAAGGTGCTGGCCGAATGGATCGTTGACGGTCACACCGAGTGGGACATGTGGGCCGTCGATCCGCGCCGCTACACCGACTACACCGATCAGGATTACTGCAACCAGAAGGGCATGGAGGTTTACGGCAACGAATATGCCATGCACTTCCCGCACCACGAATGGCCAGCCGCGCGCGATAAGAAGCTGTCGCCGGTTCACGCCAAGGTCAAAGAGCTCGGTGGCGTCATGGGGGTTTACAACGGCTGGGAACGTGCGAACTGGTTTGCGCAAGAAGGCGACGACACTTCGCTGGAAGCAACGCACACCTGGGGCCGCTCGGGTCCGTGGGAGCAACGTATCAAGGAAGAGTGCGAAGCCGTGCGTGACGGCGTTGGCGTGCTCGACCTGCCGGGTTTCTCGCGGTTCTACCTGAGCGGGGAAGGCGCGGCCGAGGCGCTGCGCGGTCTGGTCACCGGTGGCCTGCCCAAGGTTGGCCGAATCAACCTGGTCTATGTCTCGGACAGCCGTGGCCGTATCCTGACTGAAATGTCCTGCATGCGTCTGGGCGAGGATGAGTTCGTGATGATCACCGCTGCAACCGCGCAGTGGCATGACCGAGATATCCTGGTGAACGCAATGCCCGCAGGTGTGACCGTTATGGACGTCACCACCACCCGCGACACGCTGATCGTCACCGGCCCCAAATCGCGCGATCTGCTGGCTGGCATGTCGGATGCCGATCTGTCGACCGGTTGGTTGACCCATCAGGCTGCCACCGTAGCGGGCCGTCCTGCGCATCTGGTGCGCGTGTCTTTTGCTGGCGAGCTGGGCTGGGAAGTGCACGCGCTAAACGAAGACATGCCCGCAATCTACGAAGCCATTCTGGAGGCAGGCGCCAAACCGTTCGGCATGTATGCGCTGAACTCCCTGCGTCTGGAAAAAGGCTATCGCGCGTGGAAAGGTGATCTGAGCACCGATTACTCACTGCTCGAAGGTGGTCTGGGCCGGTTCGTCAAGCTTGACAAGCCGCAGGATTTCCCGGGAAAGGCCGCTATCCAGAACGAAAGGCAGCAGGGCGTGAAGAAGTCCTTTGTCACGCTGACGGTTGAGGCCGGGGATGCGGACGCGCCCTATATGTCCTGCATCTGGTCAGGTGACGAGATCGTTGGTGAAACCACCAGTGGCGGCTGGGGCTACCGCGTTGGCAAGTCCATTGCGCTGGGCATGGTGCGCGCCGAGCTGGCACAGCCGGGCACCGAACTGGAGGTCGAAATCTACGGTCAGAAATGTCGCGCCGTGGTACAAGAAGACCAACCGCTGTGGGATCCCGCAAACGAGCGTCTGCGCGCATGATGCTCTGAGAAAGGACAAGGTATGGCCGAACGCTACACTCTGAACCGGGTCGGGGAAGGCCCGAATTATGACTGGGAGAACGACCATACCTTTGTCAAAGTCTCGTCCGAGCAATCGGGCGGGGCGTATACATTGATGGAAGACAACCTCAAGGCCAGCTTTGCCTTGGGGTTGCACCGCCACGACACCCATGCCGAGACGTTCTATGTCTTGGAGGGAGAGATCGATTTCTACGTCGATGGCGATTGGCATCGGTGTGGGGCTGGAGCGACGCTGCATGTGCCGCCGGGTGTGCCACATGCGTGCCGCGTGGCTCATGGCCAACCGGCCCGGATGTTGATGATCTTTCAACCGGCGGGGTTCGATCTGTTTCTGGCCGAGTTGGCAACAATGACTGAGGCCGACTTTGCGGACGAGGCGAAGATGGCCGAGCTCAACGCCAAATATGACATCGTTCAACTGGGCCCAGTGCCGCCACACCCTGATGACAAGGAGTGAACCGGTGACCATTCCCGACACCATGCAGGGCGTTTACCTGACCGGCCATGGCGGGCCAGAGATGCTGGACTGGCGTGAAGACATTCCCGTGCCAACGCCCGGACCGGGACAAGTTTTGGTACGCGTTGCAGCGGCGGGTGTGAACAACACGGACATCAACACGCGCGTGGGCTGGTATTCGTCGGATGTGACGGGGGCGACCTCGGACGTGGATCAGGACGTCGATGCAGGCGGATGGGGTGGCGCGCTGGCGTTTCCGCGCATCCAAGGTGGTGATCTGTGTGGTCATGTGGTGGCAGTTGGTTCTGATACTGGGTTTGAACCGGGGCAGCGCGTGACCTGTCCAATCAACTTACCGCGCCCGCGTACGGGCAATCCGCAAGGTTTCATCGCTTTGGGGTCCGAGATGGATGGTGCGTTTGCACAGTATTGCCTGGTTGAGGCGGACGACTTGTATGATGTTTCGACCTCCCCTCTCTCTGATCAGGAAATTGCCGCCATTCCATGCGCGTTTGGAACGGCCGAGAACCTGTTGACCCGCGCAGGCGTAACCGCCGGTCATCAGGTGCTGATCACCGGGGCGTCGGGTGGCGTTGGGCTGGCGGCCGTTCAATTGGCCGCGTTGCGAGGGGCCACTGTGACCGGTGTGACCAGCGCATCCAAGGCCGAGATTGTTTTGGGGCAGGGCGCATCAAGCACTATTGATCGCGGCGCGCCTCTCCCAAATGGCACCTATGATGTGGTCATTGACGTGGTCGGCGGGGCAGCCTGGGCCGATCTTATCCTGGCCTTGAAGCCTGGTGGGCATTACGCCTGTTCGGGCGCCATCGCAGGGCCGATGGTGCAGGCCGATTTGCGCGAAATTTATCTGCGCGACATCACGATACACGGCTGCACTTATCAATCGGCAGAGGTTTTTGGCCGACTGGTCGGGCTTATGAACGCCGGAAAAATCCGACCCTTGATCTCGAAAACCTACCCGCTTCGCGATATCGCTCAGGCCCAGGCGGAATTTGAAAGCAAGACGCTGCCGGGTAAACTGGTGCTGATCCCCTAAGGAGACATTTGAATGGCTGACATTACTCTTCTGGATGGCTCAATCGGGCAAGAGCTGGTCAAGCGTAGCGGTGACCGGGCGACGCCGCTCTGGTCCACCCGCGTCATGATTGACCATCCCGAATTGGTGGGGGATGTGCACAAATCCTATTTCGACGCAGGCGCCACGGTCGCCACAACCAACACCTACGCGGTTCATCGTTCGAGGTTGGTGCGTGTCGACATGGAAGACCAATTGCCTGATCTGATCGAATGTGCTGTGTCCCAGGCCGAACGCGCCCGTCAGGGGAGCGGGCGAATTGCTGCCTCTCTGGGGCCCCTGCTGGCGTCTTACCGACCGGATTTGAAACCTGATCTGGATGATGCTGCGGAAAAGTTCGGTGAACTGGCGGACATGATGAAAGATCGCGTGGATCTGTTCCTGTTGGAAACCGTGTGCTCTGTGCAAGAAGCCGAAGGTGCTCTGCGTGGGGCTGAAGGCACGGACAAGCCGGTCTGGTTGGCCCTGTCAGTCATGGATGATGACGGCACCCATCTGCGCTCGGGCGAGCCGTTGGCAGACATTGCGGCATTGGTTGAGCGGTTTGATCCCGAGGCGGTGCTTATCAATTGTTCGCGCCCCGAGGCGATTCCTGCAGCGCTGGATATCGTCAAGGGCTTTGGCCGCCCATTCGGGGCCTATGCAAATGGCTTTACCCGCATCAGTGAGGGGTTCTTGAAAGATGCCCCAACCGTTGATGCGTTGGAGCAGCGAACCGACCTTGGGCCAGAGGCTTATGCGGAACATGCTATGGGATGGGTCGCACAGGGGGCGTCAATTGTCGGTGGCTGTTGCGAAGTAGGACCGGCGCACATTGCAGAATTGGCACGTCAATTGCGGGATGCAGGGCATCGGATCGTCTAGGAGGGGCGGCGACATGGGTGGAAAGAACAAACTGCATCTGGTGTCGGACACCAATCGCCAATGGCAATTCGATATCGTCGTGGCGGATGGCTTTGTCCTGACTGAACTGGCAGGCGTCGTTGATGTCATCCGCCTGGCCAATCGCGTCTGCCCGACGCCCCCATTTGCCTGGACCTATCGCTCGCTGTCGGGCGGGATGATCGAAAGCAGCTCGGGTGCGATCGTTTCGACCGAGCGCATGATCAGCCAACCCAATGCGGATTACGTCTTTGTCATCGGCAACGCTGACCCGGACTGTCCCGATCTGGCGCTTGGTCGTAAAGTATCCGACTACACCTTTCGCGGCGCACAAGTGTTCCTGCTGGCCGAGGCCGCCAGCCGCTATATCCACGACAATGGCGAGATTGAAACCCACACCACCCATTGGGAAAACTCGGCCTTTCTGCGCGAACGGACGGGCGCGTTTGACGCAAATTTCTCGATTGCCACTGAAAACGGGCCTGTCGTGACCTGTGCTGGCATGGGCGCAACCGTGGACGTAACGCTTGAGGTGATCGGGCGGCATATCTCGGGCGCGGCGCGGATGACGGTGGCCGACATCCTATTGCACGAAAAGATCCGCGACTTTGGCTCGCAGCAGCCGTTTTCGGGCGTCAAGACAACGACCACGGGGGACGACAAGCTGGATCAATGCATCAAGATCATGCAGGCCAATGTCGAAGACCCCGTTCCGATCAATGAAATCGTCGCCGCGCTGGGACTTTCGAATCGCTCGCTGGAACGTAAGTTCAAGACCTATCTGGGGGCGACGCCGAACACCTTCTATCGGGAAATGAGGCTCGCCAAGGCAAACAACCTGCTGCTGAACACCACCATGAGCGTGCGTGAAATCGGTCTGGCTTGTGGTTTTCCCAACGGATTTTCAGCGGTTTACAAAAGCTTTTACGGCATAACGCCCTTTGTTCTGCGCCGACAGAGGCGGTCATTGCCCGGCTAATTCTCGGGTGATTTTGGCGGATTCCCTGACGCTTTTTGTGGATTTTTCGTCGCCTCGATGTGCCAATCTTGCGCGCAGAAATCTGAGGCGGAGAAAAAATGGCTGATCTTCCCAACAAGGCCCGCGTGGTCATCATCGGCGGCGGCGTCATTGGCTGCTCGGTGGCCTATCACCTGACCAAAAAAGGCTGGAACGACGTTGTTCTGCTGGAACGCAAGCAACTGACCAGTGGTACCACCTGGCACGCGGCCGGCCTGATCGCGCAGCTGCGCGCGACGGCGAACATGACGAAACTGGCGAAATACAGCCAGGAGCTGTATGGCGAGCTGGAAGCGGAAACCGGCGTTGCCACCGGCTTCAAGCGCAACGGTTCGATCACCGTGGCGCTGACCGAAGAGCGCAAGGAAGAGATTTACCGTCAGGCGGCCATGGCGCGTGCCTTTGGCGTCGAAGTTCACGAGATTTCGAACGAGCGTGTGGCCGAACTCTATCCCCACTTGAACGTCGAAGATGTCAAAGGCGCTGTACACCTGCCGCTTGACGGTCAGGGTGATCCGGCCAACATCGCTCTGGCCCTGGCCAAAGGCGCACGTCAGCGGGGCGGCATCGTCAAGGAACGCACCAAGGTCACCAATATCGTGCGCCAAGGCCGCAAGGTCACCGGCGTCGATTGGGCTTCGGACGACGGCTCGGAAAGCGGCCACATCGAATGCGACATGATCGTGAACTGCGCAGGTATGTGGGGCCACGAGGTTGGTCGGATGTCGAACACCAACGTGCCGCTACATGCCTGTGAGCACTTCTATATCGTGACCGAAAGCATCGACGGTCTGACCCAGTTGCCGGTTCTGCGTGTTCCGGATGAATGCGCATACTACAAAGAGGACGCAGGCAAGATCCTGCTGGGCGCCTTTGAGCCCAACGCCAAACCCTGGGCGATGAAAGGCATCCCCGACACCTTTGAATTCGACCAGCTGCCAGAAGACTTCGATCACTTTGAACCGATCCTGGAAGCAGCCTGTGAGCGGATGCCGATGCTGGCAGAGGCCGGTATCCACACCTTCTTTAACGGCCCCGAAAGCTTCACCCCCGACGACGCCTATCACCTGGGGCTGGCGCCCGAGATGGACAACGTCTGGGTTGCGGCGGGCTTCAACTCGATCGGGATCCAATCTGCCGGTGGCGCGGGTCATGCGCTGGCCGAGTGGATGGACAGCGGCGAGAAACCTTTTGACCTGGGCGATGTGGATATCAGCCGCATGCAGCCGTTCCAGGGCAACAAACAGTATCTGTTCGAACGCTCGAAAGAGACGCTGGGTCTGCTTTACGCCGACCACTTCCCGTTCCGTCAAAAGGCCACCGCGCGCGGTGTGCGCCGCACACCGTTCCATCACCACTTGAAGGAAAACGGCGGGGTGTTTGGTGAGATCGCTGGTTGGGAACGCGCCAACTGGTTCGCGCGCGAAGGTCAGACGCCCGAGTATGAATACAGCTGGAAGCGCCAGAACTTTTTCGACAACGTCGCCGAAGAGCACAACGCGATCCGCACAAACGTCGGCATGTACGATATGTCGTCCTTCGGCAAGATCCGCGTCGAAGGCCCCGATGCTTGCGCCTTTATGAACTACATCGGTGGTGGTCAGTACGATGTGCCCGTGGGCAAGATCGTTTACACCCAGTTTCTGAACAGCCGCGCCGGGATCGAGGCGGATGTGACCGTCACGCGCATGTCGGAAACCGCCTATCTGGTGGTCACACCGGCGGCGACCCGCCTGGCGGATGAAACCTGGATGCGCCGCAACCAGGGCAACTTCGACGTGGTGATCACTGACGTGACCGCGGGTGAGGGCGTTCTGGCCGTCATGGGCCCCAACGCGCGCAAGCTGTTGCAGATGGTCTCGCCCAACGACTTCTCGAACGAGGTGAACCCGTTCGGCACCGCGCAGGAGATCGAGCTGGGCATGGGCTTGGCCCGTGTGCACCGCGTGACTTATGTGGGTGAGTTGGGTTGGGAGATCTATGTCTCCTCCGACATGGCAGGCCACGCCTTTGAAGTGCTGCACGAAGCGGGTCAGGACCTTGGCCTGAAACTCTGCGGCATGCACATGATGGACACCTGCCGGATCGAAAAAGGCTTCCGCCACTTCGGTCACGACATCACCGCCGAGGATCACGTGCTTGAGGCTGGTCTGGGCTTTGCGGTCAAGACCGACAAGCCGGACTTCATCGGTCGCGATGCGGTGCTGCGCAAGAAAGAAGAAGGTCTCAAGAACCGCCTGTTGCAGTTCAAGCTGACCGACGCCGAGCCGCTGCTCTATCACAACGAACCGGTGATCCGGGATGGCGAGATCGTGGGCTACCTCTGCTCCGGTTCTTACGGCCACCACCTCGGTGCCGCCGTTGGTCTGGGATACGTGCCCTGCGAAGGCGAAACTGCGGCCGAAGTGCTGGCTTCGACCTATGAGATCGACGTCATGGGCACACGGGTCAAAGCCGAAGCCTCGCTCAAGCCGATGTACGATCCCAAGTCCGAGCGGGTCAAAGTCTGATCTTACAGGGCTGAAAACCAAATGGATGGGGCGAAACGCGCGCCCCATCCAAAAACTTTTGCCATTTGGTCAAAAAACGCGCCGTCAGAAGCTGTCCGTCGCTTGCCAATATGCCGCACCCATGCGATTTTGCGCCTCTAACTCCTCAGAGGATGCATCAGATGGAATCGCAGAGCACCCAAAGCGCTGAGACACCTGTGCGCACCGCGCATCTGCCGCTTGTCACGGAACCCCGAAACCCAGGCACCGCGCTGGACCTGGATTGGGTGCGGGCCGTGCAGGCCAATACATCAGCCATCGAGCGCCGGGCCGCGACGTTGCCCGGACGCCGGTCGGTGAAGAAAGACTATCAGGCGGCCTGGCTGCTCAAGGCGGTCACCATGATCGACCTTACGACGTTGTCGGGTGATGACACCGTGGGCCGCGTGCGTCGCCTGTGTGCCAAGGCGCGCCAACCTGTTTCGGGCGCGCTGCTGGATGCGATGGATATGCCCGCGATCACCACCGGCGCGGTCTGCGTTTATCACGACATGATCGAAACCGCTGTGGACGCCCTCAAAGGCACCGGCATTCCGGTGGCGGCTGTGTCGACCGGTTTTCCTGCAGGCCTCTCGCCCTTTCACCTGCGTGTGGCCGAAATCGAAGAGAGCGTGAAGGCAGGTGCGGAAGAGATCGACATCGTGATCTCGCGCCGTCACGTGTTGTCGGGTGATTGGCAGGCCCTCTATGACGAGATGAAGGCATTCCGCGCAGCCTGTGGTGATGCCCACGTCAAAGCGATCCTGGCAACCGGGGAGCTGGGCAGCCTGCGCAACGTCGCGCGCGCCTCGCTGGTGTGCATGATGGCGGGGGCAGATTTCATCAAGACCTCGACCGGCAAGGAGAGCGTCAACGCCACCTTGCCAGTTACACTGGTGATGATTCGGGCCATCCGCGACTACTATGACCGCACAGGCTATCGCGTCGGCTATAAGCCCGCAGGTGGCATTTCAAAAGCCAAAGACGCACTGGTTTATTTGTCGCTGATCAAGGACGAGCTGGGTGATCGCTGGCTGCAACCTGACCTGTTCCGCTTTGGCGCTTCGTCGCTGCTGGGCGACATCGAACGCCAGTTGGAACACCATGTCACCGGGGCATACTCCGCCGGTTACCGTCACTCCATGGGCTGAGGAAGTACGCATGTCTGTAAAAGAGATCTTTGAGACCATGGATTATGGCCCCGCCCCCGAAAGTGCCGCCGAGGCTTTGGCTTGGCTGGTGGATCAAGGCGACCGGTTTGGTCACTTCATCAATGGCGCCTTCACCAAACCCGGCGATGGGTTCGAAAGCCGCAACCCTGCGACGGGCGAAGTTCTGGCAACCCTGAGCCAGGCGTCACAGACGGACGTGGATGCAGCCGTCGATGCCGCCCGCAAGGCGCAACCCAAATGGGAAGGCCTGGGTGGTGCGGGCCGTGCGCGGTACCTCTATGCGGTTGCGCGCCTGTTGCAAAAACATTCACGCTTGTTCGCAGTGCTCGAGTCGATGGACAACGGCAAACCGATCCGCGAAAGCCGTGACATAGATATCCCGTTGGCACAGCGGCATTTCTACTATCACGCGGGCATGGCCCAGTTGATGGAGAGCGAGCTGCCTGATGCGGAAGCTTTGGGTGTTTGCGGTCAGATAATCCCGTGGAATTTCCCCCTGCTGATGCTGGCGTGGAAGATCGCGCCCGCACTGGCCATGGGAAACACCGTGGTTCTGAAGCCCGCCGAATACACCTCGCTAACCGCGTTGCTGTTCGCCGACATCTGCATCCAAGCGGGCCTGCCCAAGGGCGTGGTCAACATCGTCACCGGCGATGGCGCCGTGGGTGAGATGATCGTGGGCGCGGACGTGGACAAGATCGCCTTTACCGGCTCGACCTCGGTGGGTCGTCGCATCCGCGAGGCAACGGCGGGTTCGGGTAAGGAACTGACGCTCGAACTGGGTGGCAAGTCCGCCTACATCGTCTTTGACGACGCCGATATCGATTCAGCCATCGAAGGTCTGGTGGACGCCATCTGGTTCAATCAGGGCCAGGTCTGCTGCGCCGGTTCGCGCCTGTTGGTGCAAGAGGGGATCGCGGATCGGTTCCACACCAAACTGCGCGCGCGCATGGATGGCTTGCGCATCGGCAACCCGCTCGACAAATGCATCGACGTGGGTGCGGTGGTGGACCCGGTCCAGTTGCAGACCATAAAGGCCATGGTCGAAAGCAACACCGCCGGTGAGCTCTATCAAGCCGCGTGCGACATGCCGGAAAACGGCTGCTATTTCCCACCGACCCTGATCACCGGTCTGGAAACCAGCGACCCGCTGATGCAGGAAGAGATCTTTGGCCCGGTTCTGGTTTCTTCGACCTTCCGCACACCGGGTGAGGCGGTCGAGCTGGCCAACAACACGCGCTATGGCCTGGCAGCCACCGTCTGGACCGAGAACGTGAACCTGGCGCTCGACATCGCGCCAAAGCTGGTCGCGGGCGTGGTCTGGGTGAATGCCACCAACCTCTTTGATGCAGCCGCCGGATTTGGCGGCGTCCGCGAAAGTGGCTTTGGTCGCGAAGGTGGCTGGGAGGGTCTGAGCGCCTATACCAAGTCCAAGGGCAAGACCAAGCCGTTGGCCAAAGTTGAAGCCATCGCAGGCGAAGGCGCGCCCGTTGACCCAATCGACCGCACCGCCAAGATGTACGTCGGCGGCAAACAGGCGCGTCCTGACAGCGGTTACTCCAAACCGATCTATGGCAAGTCGGGCCTGTTGGGCCATGTGGGCTTGGCAAACCGTAAGGACGTGCGCAACGCGGTTGAGGCCGCAGCGGGTGCCAAGGGCTGGGCCAAGGCCACTGGCCATCTGCGGGCGCAAATCCTGTATTTCATTGGCGAAAACCTCTCGGCCCGGGCGGATGAGTTTGCCCATCGGATCGATGCCATGACCGGCAAGACAACCGGCGCGAAAGAGGTCGAAACCTCGATCCAGCGGTTGTTCACCGCGGCGGCCTGGGCGGACAAATACGACGGTCAGGTGCACGGTGTCCCGATCCGGGGTGTTGCATTGGCGATGAAAGAACCCACAGGTGTGATCGGCGCGCTATGTGCGGATGAGGCACCTTTGCTGGGTCTCGTGTCCGTCATGGCGCCTGCAATTGCCATGGGCAACCGGGTGGTTCTGGCCGCAAGTGAGCCATATCCTCTGGCGGCGACCGATTTTTACCAGATCCTGGAAACCTCGGACGTGCCTGCGGGTGTCGTGAACATTCTGACCGGCAGCCATGCCGAGCTGGCGAAGCCCCTGGCCTCGCACCTGAATGTCGATGCGGTCTGGTCGTTCTCGTCCAGCGATGTGTCTGCCGAAATCGAAAAGGCGGCGGCGGGCAATCTGAAACGGACCTGGGTGAATAACGCCACGGCAACCGATTGGAGCGTGGACCACAGCCGCAAGTTCCTTCAGGCTGCGACCGAGATCAAGAACATCTGGGTGCCTTACGGGGAGTAGGGCGTAAGGCACCCCGTTTCAAACGGGGAGCGTTACATGGACTTTTCAGGCAAGACCGTCGTTGTGATCGGCGGCACCAGCGGCATCAACCGTGGCATCGCCGAGGCCTTTGCGGCCTCGGGCGCAAAGCTGGCGGTCGCCAGCCGGTCGCAGGAGAAGGTAGACGACACGGTCGCGGCACTGAAAGCAGCGGGTGCGCAGGAGGCCATTGGCGCTGCATTTGACGTGCGCGACGCCGAAGCTGTGGCGGCGGGGCTCAAAGGGTTCCACGACGCATTTGGTGACTTCGACGTGTTGGTGTCCGGGGCCGCCGGCAACTTTCCGGCGCTTGCTGCCGAGATGTCGATCAACGCGTTCAAAACCGTGATCGACATCGACCTGATGGGCACCATCCATGTGATGAAAGGAGCCTATGACTTTCTACGACGCCCAGGCGCCAGCATCATCAACATCTCGGCCCCGCAATCATATCTGCCCTATGAGGGGCAGAGCCACGTCTGCGCGGCAAAGGCAGGTGTGGACCAGATTACGCGCACGTTGTCGATGGAATGGGGGCTTGAAGGTATCCGTGTGAATTCGGTCGTGCCTGGGTTTATCGAAGGGACCGAAGGCGCGAAACGGCTTGCACCGACACCGGACGCTGAAGAGAAGTTCAAACGCGATGTACCACTGGGCCGTTGGGGACAGCCACAGGACGTGGCCAATGCCTGCCTGTTCCTTGGGTCGGATCTGGCCGGGTACATCAGTGGAACGGTTCTGGCCGTCGATGGCGCGCTCTACCAGCGTGGCTCTGGCCGACCAGGACAGATGATCGGGCAAATGCTGCGGTCGATGTCCAAGGGCAGCAACTAAGGTAAGCGTCCGGAAAGAGAGCTCTCCCGCCCGTCGTCGGTGTCCCTTGCGGGAAACCTCCTCCCGTTGGGCCGGGCCTCGCTTCGCTCGGCGGTTGGCGTAAGGTTGTACCGGTGCCGCCATGATGGGCCTGTTTTGCGAACCACTGGCCCCAGACGGAACCGCGCCGCGCAAAGCGCGGCGCTTGGCCCAAGGCCGTTCGCGGAGCTGACGTAGTCAGGTCTGCTCGGGCGCGGGCGCACCCCCGGTTGCGGCGCGCCCAGGCACAACCACAAGGCTCAGTTCGTGGTTTCCAGTCCCTCGGGTTGACCGACCACGACAAAGTGCAGCTCTTCAGGTTTTAGCAATTCGCCTGCGACCCGCTTGATGTCTTCCAACGTCACCGCATTTACCTTGTCGTTGCGAGTGGCGATATAGTCGATGGGCAAGTCCTGCATCTGCATCCCGACCATGATCCCCGCGATTCTGGCGTTGCCGTCAAACCGCAAAGGATAGGCGCCTGTCAGATAGGTTTTGGCGTCTTCCAGTTCTTCTTCGGTCACGCCGTCTTCCGCCATGCGGATCCATTCTGCCCGGATTACGTCGATGGCTTCTGCGATGCGCGCGTTGCCCGAGGCAACGCTGCCCAAGTAGATCGAGGCAAGATCCTTGGGAACCAAATAGGAATAGACACCATAGGTGAGGCCGCGTTTCTCTCTTACTTCTGCCATCAGGCGGCTTTCGAAAGAACCGGCTCCCAGGATGTGGTTCAAGATGTACGCGGCAAAGAAATCTTCGTCATCGCGATCAATCCCTGAGTGACCGAACAGAGCGACTGATTGTGGGGTTACAAAATCGACCACAGTCACACCGCCATCGATGGTGACATCTGCCTTGCCGGGTATCGGCGCGCCTGTGCCGGGAAGATCAGCAAGCAGTTCGTCCAGCAACGTTCCCAATTCTTCCGCCGAAATGTCGCCGACCGCTCCGACATAGATACGGTCCAAAGCAAAGGCGCCCTTGTGGGCCGCGACGATGTCGTCACGCGTCAGCGCCGTCACGCTCTCGATCGTGCCTTTGCCGTCAGTGGCATAGGGGTGATCTCCGAACGCCATCGCAGAAAAAGCCTCACCAGCGATCGTGTTGGGATCCTTGGCGTCCGATTTGAGACCCGAGATCACCTGTGCCCGGACCCGGTCAATCGCATCCTGGTCAAACCGGGGTTGATGAAGCGTGGTCCGCAGAAGATCGATCACCTCGTCGCGGTTCTCGGTTAGAAATTTTGCCGAGATCGAGACCGAGTCGTCGTCCGCACTATAAGAGAATGAGGCAGCCAGCGATTCCAACTCCTTTGCATAGGCGCGGGCATCCAGGTCTCCGGCCCCTTCTTCGATCAGCCCCATCATCAAGTTTGTGGCGCCCCGCTTGCCCGCAGCATCAAGTGAGGTACCCCCACGAAAGCGGATCTCAAGTGCGGTAAAGGGGATCGAATGCTCTTCGACCAGCCAGGCGTTTATGCCACCCTGCGACGTCACTTCTTGAATTTTGACCTCGGCCCAGGCGGGTAGGGCCAGGACCAGGGCTGTGATCGTGCTCAGGAACAGTTTCATTGGGTCACCCCCTGCTTGCGCATCAACCAGCCGGTTACGGATGTTTCGGGTTGGATCACGGATTTGGCAGCGGCAATGACGTCCTCGCCTGTTACCGCTTGCAGGATATCCGGCCAGGCTTGCACATCTTCGACCGTCAGGCCCGATGTCAGCGCCTGCCCATAGCGGTTGGCGATCCTGTCCACATCATCACGCGCATAGATTTGCGAGGCGCGCAGTTGCATCTTGATCCGATCCAGATCGTCGAGATCAACGCCTTCAGCGATGAATTCAACGACAGCGGCGTCCATCGCATCTTCGGCTTCTTTCAGGGATACGCCTTCGCTTGGCACCACGATCAGATCAAAGGTCGTATCGTCCAGCGAAGTGCCGTTGTAGAAGGCGCCGACATAGACAGCTGTCTGTGTGTCAAACTGCAGCTTTTCGTTCAGATATGAGGTCGTCCCGCCCCCCAGCAATTGGGCCAGCATAAAGAGCGCGGCGGCCTGCTCCTGCTCGCCGGGGTCTCGCTCCGGGGCCAGATACGAGCGGTGGACATATGGCTGCGCCACGCGCGCGTCTTCATAAACGATGCGGCGCGCGGCGGTTTGCGGCGGTTCCTGGCTTCGGACCCGCTCGGGCAGATCAGGGTTGGCGGGAATGACACCATAATATTCACTTGCAAGACGCTTTACTTCTTTGGGTTCCACAT
Organism: Falsiruegeria litorea R37; assembly: GCF_900172225.1. Classification (NCBI taxonomy): domain Bacteria; kingdom Pseudomonadati; phylum Pseudomonadota; class Alphaproteobacteria; order Rhodobacterales; family Roseobacteraceae; genus Falsiruegeria; species Falsiruegeria litorea. The sequence goes on along the minus strand of NZ_FWFO01000003.1, from coordinate 87,186 downwards.
CACCCGAGACGATCAGGATCGCATTGTTGGGCGAATAGTATGTCTGGTAGAACGACAGGGCGTCCTCCATATCCAGTTCTTCCATTTCGTGCCGCCATCCGATGATGGGCACCCCGTAGCGATGGTTTAAGTATTGCGAGGCATTGAGCTGCTCGCCGAACAAGGCGCGCGGATTGCTGTCGGTGCGCTGGTTACGCTCTTCCAGAATCACGTCGCGTTCCGTGACGATATCGCGTTCGGTCAGGCGGATGTTGCGCATCCGGTCGCTTTCCATCTGCATCATCAGCTCAAGCCGGTCGGCCGCAACGCGCTGAAAATATGCGGTGTAGTCATAAGACGTGAACGCGTTATCGCGCCCACCATTGGCGGCCACGGTCGCCGAAAACTCTCCCGACTCCAGCTTGTCAGTCGCTTTGAACAGCAGATGCTCCAGATAGTGCGCAACGCCGGACGAACCGATGGGCTCGTCAGCCGACCCCGCCCGGTACCAGGCCATATGTTGGACAACAGGTGCGCGGTGATCTTCGATCACCACGACGTCCATGCCGTTGTCCAGTGTAAATGTTGTGACTTTTTCGCGCTGCTCTTGCTCGGCCCAAAGGGCCGTGGCGGAACAGACGGCTGCAGCCAAGGCAAATGCTCGGATCATCAATCGTCCTCCGTGACGGTTGTGTGTCAACCTACGACAGGACGCCTCATGTTCAAGGAGGGCTGACGCAAAATTAAGAAAACTTCATTCCCGCGTCAGGTAGAGATCACAAGATCACTCGCCTGAGGGCGGAGAAGAGGGCGTGCCGAAGCCAGAGTTGCGGAACTGATCCGTCTGCTGGTACGGATCCAGCGACTCCTTGCGATAGACCTGCTCGTAGCGGTCCACCGGGAACAGTTTTATGCGGGTCCAACGGCCTTGGCGCTTGCGGAATTCGGCATCTTCTTGAGCAAGGGCAGAGCGCGTATTGGCGGGAACACCATAGCGGCTGGTTGCGGCGACCAGCGCGCTGTCCGACGATGGGACACCGGTATCTTCAAGGGCCGAAGCACGACCACCCAATGCCACAACGGCGTCGGCCGTTGGATTTGGATCGGTCAGGTTGCTGCCGCCCGGCGTGGGGGCGGGTAGAACCGCATAGTCCTTGGGCGCAGTCAGCGGTTTGACAGGCATGATCGAAAACTCATCAGGGCCATCGCCGGTCGAGCGGATGTCCTTGAGCCCCTTGCTGCTGCTGCAGCCGGCAACCGCGACAACGGTCATCAATGCAATCATTCCAAGCGGCGTCCGCATGGTCGTCTCCTGCCTGTTTCAGGGGCTTTTATCGCATTTCGCATCCGCCGTCACGGGGCGTTTTTGTCAGGTGCTTTTTTGTGATGTGCCTTTGCCATCCAAAAGGATCAGACCTGCAGCACCTGCAAAGATGAAAACGTCCGCGACGTTGAAGACAAAGGGATTGTTGATTCCGCAGCAGGACATGTTCAGGAAATCCAGCACATAGCCATAAAGCAGCCGATCCACGACGTTGCCCAGAGCTCCACCAATCAGCAATCCGCCGCTGATCAGCATCCATCGACTCGGCTGCGTGCGTGCCAGCCGCAGAAAAACGCCCAGGCAGATGGCAACGGACAGGCCGATCAGAATCCAGGCCGACGCGGAACTGTCACCCTGAAACAGGCCAAAGTTGATGCCGCGGTTTTCACCATATTTGAACGTCAACAGTGGCGGCACGACGTCGATGCCGCCGGGCTGATCGGCCACCCGCATGACATGCACGACCAGATACTTGCTGATCTGGTCGAGCAGAAAGGCCCAGAAGGCGGCCCATATGAGGGGACCGTAACGCATCAGTGGCGGAAATGGCGCATGCCGGTAAAGACCATGGCAAGCCCGGCCTCGTCAGCTGCTGCGATCACTTCGTCATCACGCATCGAGCCACCCGGCTGGATCACACAAGTGCCACCTGCGGCAGCCGCTTCAAGCAGACCGTCAGCAAAGGGGAAGAACGCGTCCGAGGCCACTGCCGAGCCTTTGGCAAGGCTCTCGTCCAGACCCAGTTCGGCAGCCATGCGTCCGGCTTTGGCAGCGGCAACGTTGGCGCTGTCCAGGCGGCTCATCTGACCGGCGCCCACACCTACGGTGGCGTTGTCCTTGACATAAACGATGGCGTTCGACTTGACGTGTTTGGCAACCTTCCAGGCAAAGAGCAGGTCTTGCAGCTGCTCATCGGTGGGTGCCTTCTTGGTTACGACCTTCAGATCGTCCAAACCAACATAGCCAACGTCCTTGTCCTGAACCAGAACGCCGCCCGCGACCTGTTTGTAAGCCGTGATCGGCGCACGCGGGTCGGGCAGAGCGTCGGTCAGCAGCAGGCGCAGGTTCTTCTTGGCGGCAAAGATCTCTTTTGCCTCATCCGATGCGCCGGGGGCGATCACGACCTCAGTAAAGATGTCGACAATCTTCGCAGCGGTGGCGGCATCCAACGGCTGGTTCAGCGCGACGATCCCACCAAAGGCCGAGGTACGATCGCAGTCAAAGGCTTTCTGATAGGCTTCGACCAGGGTCGCACCCTTGGCCACGCCACAAGGGTTGGCGTGTTTGATGATGGCGACGGCCGCGCTTTCGGCCGGGTCGAACTCGGCCACCAGCTCATAAGCCGCGTCAGTGTCGTTGATGTTGTTGTAGCTCAGCTCTTTGCCTTGCAACTGAACAGCAGTGGCAACGCCCGGACGGTTCGAGCCATCGGTGTAGAACGCGGCCCTCTGATGGCTGTTCTCACCATAGCGCAGGGTCTGTTTCACCTCACCGGCAAAGGCGCGGCGGCGCGGGGTTTCCTCGCCGATGGCACCGGCCATCCACGTCGACACAGCCGCGTCATAGGCGGCGGTGCGGGCATAGGCGATCTGCGACAGGCGCTGGCGGAAGGCGTAAGTGGTCTTGCCGTCGTTGGCGTCCAGCTCTGCCAGCAGCGCGTCGTAGTCTTCGACATCTGTGACAACGTTGACAAACAGGTGGTTCTTGGACGCCGCGCGGATCATCGCCGGGCCGCCGATGTCGATGTTCTCGATCATCTCATCATAGTCGGCACCACGGGCCAAGGCCGCTTCAAACGGATAGAGGTTGACCACCAGCAGGTCGATAGCGCCGATGCCATGCTCGTTCATCGCGGCGACATGCGCGTCGTTGTCGCGCAAGGCCAGCAGACCGCCGTGCACCATCGGGTGCAGGGTTTTGACGCGGCCGTCCATCATCTCGGGGAAGCCGGTGACGTCGCTGACGTCCTTGACCACCAGACCAGCCTCGCGCAGTGCCTTGGCTGTGCCGCCGGTCGACAAGAGTTCGACCCCGCGTGCGGCCAGTGCCTGCCCCAGCTCGATCAAACCGGTCTTATCGGAAACGGAAAGCAGCGCGCGGCGCACGGGATGAAGGTCGGTCATGGGCTTGGATCCTTGTCGTGATCAGTCGAATTCGGGTTCGTCCCGGTTCAGATCGCGAATGGCAACCGCAGTGTCCTGCGCCTTGCTCAGCGACCACCGGATGCGCGTCGCATACTCCATTGCGCGCCCGGATAGAACGATCTGTTTTGTCGCGCGCGGCTTTAGACGGTTTTTTTCCAGGTAAACGCTTGGTTCCAGTGACAATTTAAATTGACCGTCATGACGGAAAACCCAGATCTCACCGCTCTTGAGCGCCATCGAAACCGCTGCACCACCTAAATCCACCGCCGCATCGACCTCGGGATGCAGGTGTAGCCGGATGTCGAATCCCACACCAGCCAGCACAGTGGCGTCCATCGCCTTGTCGAACTTGCGCTTGGCCTCATCCTCCATCGCAAGCAGCATGTCCTCGCCCGCCATGCCCCGACCATCGAGCGTCAGTTCCAGCGTCCGCGCGTGGGTCAGTCCAAAGACAGCGGCATAGCCATCGTGACCGCCCTGGAATCGGATACCGTCAGGGGCCTCGGACATTTCGATGGGGACGTGTTTGGGGGCATCCACCAGCGCCTCGTAAGCCGTGCCTTTGATTGGGTCAGCTAGGCGGGCGCTCGAATAGCCATCCAGACAAAGTGTCGAATGCGAAGGGGTCGCGCGTCCTGCGCGGCGCCAATCGACACCAAATGTTTCACCCGAGCCACAGTTGACGATCAGCGGACGACGGCCCGAGGTCAGTTCAAACGCCAGTGTCGAGGCATGCGCGTTGAACGACGCCGCGCCTGAAGGTGGCGGGCTGGCGTCGATCACCACGCTGGTGCGGTGGGCCGACAGGCGGGCATAGCCCATGGCCAACCCATCGGAATGCAGCGGCCTGACCGGGCTTGCGGCCAGTGCGTGATCCAATCGCCCTTCCAGCCCACGACCGCCGCCATGAAACCGGGCCAAACCGCCGTCAGCGTGGCGCAGGGTGCGCAGGGTGGGCGTAATGCGGGCAATCGCGGCAGAGTGTTCCGGCGGGGTGCCGCGCCCGGCTTCGTGCAGGGCGGCGGCGGCCCAAGTAAGCAGGGTGAAAACCTCGAGCAGCTCTTCGGCGTTGCGGGTGGGCAGGCCACCTTGTTCGTCGATCTGAGATTGGCAGTCCTGTGCCAGGGCACGCACGGCTGGATCGGCCAGTTCTTCGCTACCTTCCAGTGCGAGGCCAGCATAGATCAGCCCGGTCAGAGCCTCGAACCGGGGGAGGCCCGGAGTGGCCGCAGGCCAGCGTTTTGATAGGAACCAAGTCTGCTGAGCAAGTGACAAGAAGAACGCGTCGCTTTGCGCGGGCTCCATCCCGCGCAGCAGGAACAGCGCGTGGTTGATCCATCGGATCAGGCGGCGCCCGGCGAGTTCAGGCGTCCAACCCGGACCGCGCCCGTCACCATGTGCCTCGATCCAGCCCCACAGCCATTTTTGCGCCTTTTCACGGGCCGCGAAATCTCCAACGGCGGCCAGATCATCCAGCCAGGCAAACCCGTGGCGTTCGGCATCGAATGCCGCGTTGGGGGCTTTGACTTCCCACAATCCGCTTTCCTTGGATTCCACCAGATAGCCGGCAAAGAGCAGATTGCCTGCCACCAATTGTCGACCCCGCGCAAACGAGCCAATCGTGCGCGGTTCGGGTTGCGAGACAAAACCGGTAAGCGATTTGCGCCTTTGGCTTAGACGTGCGTACAGGCGGTTCAAGAACCGCGTGCGTCGACTGGCCATGGAATCCGGACTGAACATCGCTGCTGCCTCTCACGCTCTTTGGCGTTTGAGGCAGAGGATAGCGGCACAATCCGCTCAAGTCACCGATGAATAACGGGGCTCAGGCCGACTTGCGCAAACAGGCCACATAGAAGCCATCCATGCCGCCACGGTCAGCCCAGTAATCCGGGCGCAGGCGCAAACCACCCTCTTCGCTGCGCCAATCCGCGTTGATGCCGGCACGGTCCAGCGCGGTGCGGTCGACTTCCATATCGGGAAACATCTCCAGCGCCTCTTCCACCTGCACTTCCCCCTCGTCCGGGAGGAGTGAACAGGTGCAAAAGATCAGCCGCCCGCCTGGTTTCAGAAGCCCCCAGGCATGAGCCAGCATGCGCGCTTGCAGCTCGATCAACTCGCCAAACTGTGAGCCGTCCTTGGCGTGCGGCAAATCGGGGTGGCGGCGAATCGTGCCAGTGGCCGAGCAGGGTGCGTCCAGCAGGATCGCGTCATAGGTGCCTTGATGCTCGAGCGCGTCGCCAGTGATCAGGGTGGCTTGCAGACCGGTGCGGGTCAGGTTTTCCTGCACCCGCTCCATTCGGTTTGCGCTGATGTCCAGTGCTGTGACCTTGGCCCCGGCTGCCGCCATCTGCATGGTCTTGCCGCCTGGTGCGGCGCAGAGGTCGAGGATTTCTTCCCCTTCCTGCGGGTCCAGAACCTTGACCGGTAGGGCGGCGGCTGCGTCTTGGACCCACCAATCGCCAGCGTCAAAGCCGGGCAGGGTCGAAACCTGTTTTGCGTCATGCAGACGCACGGATCCCGTAGGCAGAACCTCTCCGCCCAATGCGGCCGGGTCCACGCCGGGTTTCAGGGTCAGGTCCAGCGGTGCACTGGCCAGATGGGCCAGTTCGATCTGCAACATCGCCTCGTTCCCCCAGGCCTGCGCCAAGGGGCTGCGCAGCCATTTCGGCAGGCGCGGCGCGCGCAAGGCGGGCCAAGCCTCGGGCCCTTCGGCGGCGATCTTGCGCAGAACCGCATTCACCAACCCCTTGAGCCGACCATAGCGGCGGTTGCGGGACACGATGTCGACCATCGAGTTCACCACGCCATGCGCTGCCTCGCCCTGACATAGCTCAACCGTGCCCACACGCAGGGCGTTGTGTACGGACAGGGGTGGTTTCTTTTGCAGATGTTTCTGTAACAAGCGGTCGGCCCGTTCCAAGCCGCGCAGGGTTTCCACGGCCAGGCGCTGCGCCCGCGCGCGATCCTCGGGTGCCAATTTATCCAATGCTCCGGCAGACAGGCATTCGGCCAGCAAGCGCTGTTCGCCCAGAACCTGATCAAGCAGGTAGATGGCGCTGCGGCGGGCGCTGGTTGCGGGGTCTGACATGGGACGGCTCCTGCGTGTTGAGACCTTTGGCCACCTTGCCTTGGGTCGACGCGCGCGTATATCACGGATGTGCGATAAAGGAACCCGCCCATGACCGAGACGCCTGCTGACCAGAAGAAAGACCTGCCCCCTGCCGCGCAGCGCGCATTGGCCGAGGCCGCAGAGCGCCGCAAGGCCGCCGAAGACAGGGTCAAGGCCATGCCCAAAGAGCTCGGCGGGCGTGATGGCCCCGAACCTGTGCGCTATGGCGACTGGGAGAAAAAGGGCCTCGCCATCGATTTTTGAGATGGGCATCTCACAAATCTTGATGAATGATCTGGTCGAATTCCATTCCCTATACCGGGACGCGTAACCTAAGGACATAGGGTATCATTCGGAGACCCGTTCATGTCCACCCCAGCCGCCCCCACCAAAAATATTGACACGCCGCAGGGGTTGGCCTTTGCCATCTCGGCCTATGTGTTGTGGGGGTTTCTGCCACTCTATCTGAAAGCCGTATCCCATATTCCTGCCGCCGAAGTCGTAGCACACCGGGTCTTGTGGTCGGTACCACTGGCAGGGGTGCTGTTGATCCTGTTGGGACGGACCAAGGATCTCAAGGTCGCTTTGCGTACACCGCGTATGCTGGTGATGGGGTGTGTGACAGCGGCGCTGATCTCGATCAACTGGGGCATCTACGTCTGGGCGATTGCCAATGACAATGCGCTGGACGCTGCGCTTGGATACTACATCAACCCGCTCTTTAGCATCGCGCTTGGCGCGTTGTTGTTGGGCGAACGCCTGAACCGCGCGCAGCTGGTGGCGATTGTCTTTGCCAGCGCGGGGGTCTTCGTTCTGATTTTTGAGACGGGCAGTGTGCCTTGGGTGGCTTTAAGTCTGACGCTCAGCTGGGGGTTTTATGCCTTCTTCAAGAAGTCGCTGCCCATCGGTCCGAACCAGGGCTTCTTGCTTGAGGTGTTGATCCTGACCGTCCCGGCGCTTGGCTATCTGGCCTATCTGACGTCGCAAGGCGCATCCAGTTTTGGTGCCGACTGGACGGATACAGCGCTGTTGATGGGCTGTGGCGTGGTCACGGCCGTGCCTCTGATCCTTTATGCCAACGGGGCCAAATTGCTGCGGCTTTCTACCGTGGGCATACTGCAATATATCGCGCCGTCGATGATCTTTCTCAATGCCGTCTTTGTCTTTGGCGAAGAGGTCGATCGGGGCCGCATGATTGCCTTTCCGCTGATCTGGGCCGGGCTGGTTGTCTATTCGATGGCGATGATCCGTGGCATGCGGCGCGGGGCCTAGGCACGCCGCGCGATGATCTCGTCGGCCAACATCTGCGCCCAGAACCGATAGGCCAAAGCGCTTGGGTGATAGCCATCTTGTGCCGCATAGGCTGGTTCCGGCGGGATCGTCAGTTTGAAGTGGTGCAGATGCGGCAAAGTACTGGCGAGCTCAGCTAAGCCGCCATCCAGTCGCCTGGCCTGTGCCCCAAGCACCCAGGCGAGCGGGTCGGGCAAGGCGGGAAACAGTTCCATCTGCGGGACGCCGGTGGCAAGGATCAGCGAGACGCCTAGGCGATTGGTGAGCAAATTCACCAATTGGGACTGCCTTCTTTTGAACGTCTTGCGGCTCACTCCACGGGTCACGTCATTGACGCCAAGGGCTGTAACGGCGATGTCAAAGGTGCCGTTCAGTTTCGACAGCCGATGCAGCGTGTCACGTGTGGTGTGGCCGGTCGTGGCCTCAAGCCGCCACACCACTGTAAAGCTGCGACTCAGATGGGCCACTAACTGGCCGCTGAGCGCGTGGACTTGATGATCGACGCCAACCCCGGCGGCCGAGCTGTCGCCGATGATTAGCAGGCGCAGGGTTGGGCCTGCGCCCGCGCGACCATGCCGTGGCCCTGCGGGTTCGTCCAGCAATTGGGCCTTGCGTCGGATGGCAATGGCCTGCGCCGCCAGCACCGGGGCCAGCGGCACGCGCAGGATCTGATCCAAAGCGATCAGGTCAGCGCCTCGCGGAACTTGAGGAACCGCGCATCTGTCATGACCCGGGCGTTCATCGCATCGCGCAGCGCACCGATCGTTTTGTAGGGGCGCATCACCACCTCAAACGACTGGATCAGCCCGTCTTCGTTGAGTGTAATCAGATCCACGCCAACCGCATCCAGTTCGCCCACCTTGCATTGAAATTCCAGCGCCCAGTCGTTGTCTTTCCCCATGACGCGGCGATAGCGGAAATCGGAGAACACCTGCCCCACGTGACCGAGAACTGCAGCAACTGGCTCGCGCCCTGTCCAGGTCTTGTAATACGTGGGGGGCATGAACTGCACATCTTCGGCCAGCAGCTCGTGGATCAGGCTCTCGTCGCCTTTGGCTACGACCTCCTGCATTTTGGTTATAGTGGGGTGCATGGTGTCTCCTCTCTCGGGTCTCGAGCGTCAGGGATCGCGCGGCGTGCTGCAAGGGCGACGTTGCGGGAAGCAGCGACCTGGGGTAGGGACGCGGGCATGAGTGACGACTACACCCCACCGATCGACCCACTGGACGTGCTGCATGAAGATGCGCAGCTGATTGTGGTCAACAAACCATCGGGCCTATTGTCCGTGCCGGGACGCGGTGAGCATTTGGCCGATTGCCTGTTGAGCCGGGTTCAAGCGGCGTTTCCGCAGGCGTTGTTGGTGCATCGGTTGGATCGGGACACCTCGGGCGTGATGGTCTTTGCCCAGACGCCACATGCGCAGCGACACCTGGGGTTGCAGTTCGAGAAACGCCAAACCCGCAAAACCTATGTGGCGCGGGTCTGGGGGCGGCTCGAGCCCAAAACGGGGACGGTGGATCTGCCCCTGATCGTGGATTGGCCCAACCGCCCACGTCAGATGGTGTGCCATGAGACGGGCAAACCTGCTGTCACGGACTGGCGGGTGGCCAAGTACGAGGGGGACACAACACGGGTGAAACTGAGCCCGAAAACCGGACGTTCGCACCAGCTGCGTGTGCACATGCTGGCGCTTGGGCATCCGATCCTGGGTGACCCGTTTTATGCCGAAGGCCCAGCCCGCGATTTCCCGCGCCTGATGCTTCATTCTGAAGAGCTACGCCTGAAGCATCCCGAGGGCGGCGTGTCGATGAAATTCCGCGCCCCGGTTCCGTTTTGAAACAGGCGGGGCGCTCCCGCGCCCGCGCGATCCTGACTGCGTCAGCACCGCTGGCGGCCTTGGGCCGGGCACCGCGCTGCGCGCGGTGCGGGCGGATGTGGCAGCTGCATCTCGAGAGCTTCTGACGTTGCTTCTCCTCAGGATGGGCTTTGCCGCGGGCGCCAACCGCCGAGCGCAGCGAGGCCCGGCCCAACGGGAGGAGGTTTTTCTGCCAAGAAAAATTGACGACGGGCGGGAGCGCCCCGTTCTTTGAAGAAAGCAGACGTAAGTGATTATGCCTCGATCCGATGCCAGTTGGGCGGCAGGATGTCGGGGTTTGACAGTTTCGGATCGCCGAACCATTTGCTTGGGCCCGCCACCTGTTTACCCGCGTTCTGGTTCAGCCACGCCGCCCACCAACTGAAAGACGAATTGCCGATGATGTTGTGCTGACACAGGCTCATCAATCGCATGTCTTCGAAATCAGTCTCGGGTCCGTTGAAATCAACCACCACCTTTTCGACCGGTAGGGGCAGGTTGTCTTTGGCCCATTGCGGATCATCCGAGAATACAAAGACGGTCGGCGCACCGTTCACACCTTCCAGAACGCGCCCAAGCGCAGCCTCGTAGTAGGCTTGGTCGCACAGCACATGCGCATTCAGGCTGACATAGTCGCCGCGCCGCACGTGAAGCGAGATGGCTTGCGCCTCAGCAATGCGCACGGCCATTTCGGCGTTTTGCGAGTTTGTGAACGCAGGAAATGCAAAGGCTGCGCGAATGTCCTGGGCTACATGGGTAAAATACGCCTCGCTCTGCCAATACCCATGCAGATAGGTGCCATCGGCCCAACCTTCGATCTGCGGATTATAGCCCAACCCCTGCTCGCGCCGGAATTTTGGATGGTTGCCAAAAGCGCGCCACATGCCATAGCGCAACAGCCCTTCGGATTTCAGTGGCGGCAGCGGTTCCGCCTCTACCACAGGTAGGTCGAACACCCGCGTCAGCACCCCTTCACCACGGGCGATGGCGCCGCGCGCGTCCAGGGCAACCTGCGTTCCAACTCGCGCTGCCAACCCGGCGGCGGCGGCGTATTGGAACATCTGGTTGCCGAGGCGGCCGTGCAGGCGGGTGATGATCATCGCGGGCTGTCCCTGGTGAAGCTTACCTGTGACTGTTTAGGCGCTCTGTCCGGGCAAGGCCAGCCATGGCGTTGACATGGTGGGTGCGGTTTCCTATCTCAGCGGTTCAGGTTCGGGTATCCTGCCGCTCGCGGCCTTTTGGCTTTGGTGAAACCCGATTTTTGCATCTGACGCCCCTTTCACGGCGCGCCCGGATGGCAATGCGAGCCCCGTCCCTGTTTTCGCGTGTCCGTTTGAACGAAACGAGGCAAATGATGACGACTGTTCATAACATTGCTCCGGTGTCGGAGCTCAAAGCCCAGGCCAAGCGCCTGAGAGAGAAACTGCGTGGCACAGGCGTGCAGCTGAGCCACAGTGAATCGCTTGAACTGGTGGCCACCCAGCACGGGGTGCGCGACTGGAACACCCTGCATGCGATGGCGGGAAACCGGATGTTGCTGCGGGTCGGAGACCGCGTGCGCGGGACCTATCTTGGGCAAGCGTTCCGGGGCGAAGTGCGCGCGCTTTCCACGATGGGGGACGGGTCGCATCGCCGCGTGACCCTGCACTTCGATCAGCCTGTGGATGTGGTGACCTTCGACAGTTTCTCGTCCTACCGCCAACGGGTAAGCGGCGAGATCGGTTGGGATGGGCGTTCGACCCGCAAGACGTCGGACGGGCAACCACAACTGGTCGTGATGCCGGAATGACAAGAAAAACGGGCCGGGCAGATTGGAACTGCCCGGCCCGCGCTGTTTCAATGTGTCCAGTGCTTAGTCAGCCGCCCAACCGCTGACGGCTTTAACTTCCAGGAAATCTTCAAGGCCATAGACACCGCCTTCGCGGCCATTGCCCGACTGCTTCATGCCGCCAAAGGGCGAGCCCGCGCCGCGGCTGGTGCCGTTCATCTCGACCATGCCCGAACGCAGAGTGCGGGCCATGCGGTTCAGGCGCTGCGGATCCTGGGTTTGAACATAGTTGGTCAGACCATAGGGCGTGTCGTTGGCGATCTCGACCGCTTCCTCTTCGGTGTCGAAGGGGATCATGGTCAGAACCGGGCCAAAGATTTCCTCGCGTGCAATGGTCATCTGGTTGTTGGCGTCGGCAAAGACGGTGGGCTTGACGTAGTAGCCCTTGTTCATGCCATCGGGGCGACCGGTGCCGCCTGCAACCAGCTTGGCACCTTCGTCGATGCCCTTCTGGATCAGGTCCTGAATCTTGTTCCACTGCAGTTCGTTCACAACGGGACCAATGTGGCGACCTTCTTCCAGGGCGTTGCCCACGGACACCATCTGCGCAACCTGACCGGCGGTTTCGACCGCCTGATCATAGACACCACGCTGCACCAGCATCCGGCTGGGGGCGTTACAGCTTTGGCCGGTGTTGTTCATCATGTGCAGAACGCCACGCTTGATCGCCTTTTCGTCGGCGTCGTCAAAGACAACGTTGGCGCCCTTGCCACCCAGTTCCAGGTGCACCTTCTTGAGTGTGTCAGCGGCGTTCTTGGAAATCGCGGTGCCCGCGCGGGTCGAGCCGGTGAAGCTGACCATGTCGACGTCGGGGTGCCCCGACAGCTGCGAGCCCACGCCGACACCATCGCCATTCACCAGGTTGAAAACACCCGCGGGGAACCCGGCTTCATCCATCATTTCGGCAAAGATCATCGCGTTCAGGGGGCTTTGCTCGGACGGTTTCAGCACCATGGTACAGCCTGCAACCGCCGCCGCGCCAACCTTGAGCGTGATCTGGTTCATCGGCCAGTTCCACGGAGTGATCAGAGCCGCAACACCAACCGCCTCGTGAATGATGCGATCATTTGGGGCGTGTTCGCCAAGCGGTTTTTCGAACTCGAAGTTTTTGGCCGCCTGCACAAAGTTCATCAGGTGCCAGATGCCGGCACCAACCTGCTGAGTGCGAGCCATTTCGATCGGCGCGCCCATTTCGGTCGACATCGCCTGTGCCAGATCTTCGCCACGGGTCTTGTAGACCTCGATCAGTTTTTCGACGAGGGCGATCCGCTCTTCGACCGGGGTTGCCATCCAACCGGGCAGAGCGGCTTTGGCGGCTGCAACCGCGGCGTCGGTGTCGGCTTGATCCCCCAACGAGATAACGGCGCAGGGCTCTTCGGTGGACGGGTTGATGACTTCAAAGTCGTTGGTGGCTGCAGGGGCGACCCATGCGCCGTTGATGTAAAAGTCGCGTTTTTCGATCATGTCTGGCTCTCCTGATCCTGCCAATAAAACGACCGATTGGTCGAATTTGTGGCCAATGTGTCACCACCCCCGGTTCCGAGCAAGGGGTAAACGGATGAATTGATCGCATCATCCGGGTGAAGCTCCTCCGTCGTCAAAGCTGCGCATCGTGCGGGTCTTTGCAAGCAGGATTTGTTTCCCCATCGTCACTTTGCCCCTGTAACCTTGCGGCAGAACCACTAAGTTGAGCGGGTCAGGACGATCCGACCCGGATTTTCATACCAAAGGAGATGAGCCATGGGTTTGCGTATTAACGATACTGTTCCGAATTTCACCGCAGAAACCGATCAGGGCACCATTCAGTTCCACGACTGGATCGGCGACAGCTGGGCGATTCTGTTCTCGCACCCCAAAGATTTCACCCCCGTCTGCACCACCGAGTTTTCTGCCGTGGCTCAACTGGCCGACGAATGGGCTGCTCGCGGCACCAAGGTCATTGGCGTGTCGGTTGACGGTGTCGAAGATCACAAAAAGTGGAAAGGCGACATCGAAAAATACGGAAACGCTGCTGCGGGCTTCCCGATCATTGCGGACGAAGGTTTGGCCGTGTCCAAAGCGTTCGACATGCTGCCTGCCGAAGCTTACATGCCCGATGGCCGCACTCCGGCTGACAGTGCCACCGTACGTTCGGTGTTCATCATCGGCCCGGACAAGCAGCTGAAGCTGTCGATGACCTACCCGATGACCGTGGGTCGCAACTTTGCCGAGATCCTGCGCGCGCTGGATGGTCTGCAGATGTCGTCCAAGGGCGTTGCAACACCCGCCAACTGGGTGCCGGGTGAAGACGTTATCATCCCGCCGACCGTTTCGAACGAAGACGCCAAGGCGAAGTTTGGCGAGTTCGAGACGATCTTCCCCTACCTGCGCAAAACCAAAGCGCCGGAATAATCAGGGTCAGGGTTTTTGGGGGCGCAGCGCCAGTTGCGCCCGGTAGACGCCGCGTTTCCATTCGCGCCCCAGCTTACCGCTGGGGCGTATTTTTGTCTGAATGGTCGAGCCGCCGATTTGCGCCGCCACTTCGCGGTTGCCGGTGCCCAGAACGGTGTGAACCGGCTGTTTCGTTACCCAATGCATCTGCAACAGTGTGTCCACGGGGCGATCTATTTGATCCGTCACCCCAAGCAAGCGTCGGGCTGCCTCGCGCCCGACCACCTGGCAAATACATTGCAGGCCGATGATCTTGGGTAGGATGAGTCTGAGATCGTCCTTTTCCGCCACGACTTGAACGGCAGTTTCCCGCTGTTTGACAGGCAGGCGGACATAGCTATCCACGGTCGCGTGATCCTGCAGCAGGTCCAGTGTTCGGGCAAAACGACCCGGATCAATCGCCAGATCATCTTCGGTGATGATGGCCAGGTCGATGTTTTCTTCAACCATTTTGCGCCAGATGCGGCGATGGCTTTGGAACACGCCAATCTCGGCCGGGCGCAGGGCAAAGGGGTATGACGGTTTGAACAGATTGCCGGGATGGCAGTGTATATCTGCGATCTGGGCAGGGTCGCGACCATTCACAGCCTCGCTAAGCTCGGCGTTGGGCAAGTGCTTTACCAATGTGTCGGCGTTGGCGCGTCGCGCCGTGCTCGAGGACATGTGAATGATAAAAGATCGCATGACCCGATGCATACAGCGCCGGATCATGCTGGGAAAGCGAAACTGAGGTGGGGGCTGTTTTCCGCTTTCTTTCTTGGTCTAAAACTTGAAGCGAACACCCAAGTTGAGGCTGAAGTTATCCAGATCGTCCTCGACCGTGCCGGTATTGATGAAATCACTGTTCACACGGCTGCTGGACACGTCAAAGGCACGCGCGTAACGGGCGTCCAGGGTCAGCGCGGTGTTGCTGTTGATGTCGTAGCTCACACCGGCAATCGCTTGGGCGGCAAAGCTGGTGTCGCTGTCGCGGATGGTCACGCCAGGCCCGTAGATCAGATCATAGCTGGTGCGTTGCGCACCCAGACCAAAGCCCACAAATGGGGTAAAGGCGCCCTTTTGCTTGAAATCGAAAAGCACATTGGCAAAGAGCGAAGTCGAAGAAATGTCGCCGCTGGTGTTGACCTCGTTCCCGGCACCGTTGCCGGTAAAGTCCAACCTCTCGACGTCGTTGTTGCGGTAGGACAGCTCCAATTCGATCCGGGTTCCGATATTCGAATTGCTCCATTGTGGGATCTCGCGGCCTACGGCGATCCCGATGCCATATCCGCCATCAAAGTCACCGAACACGGACTGCGGCGCGCCGCCAATGGTGCCGGACAGGTTGGTGTCTTGCAACTGATTATAGCCCAGGAAACCTTGGACGTAATAACCATCTGGAAGGGTCTGTGCAGAAAGAGTGGTCGCCGAAAGCGACAGCGCCGCAGCGGCGAGAAGAGGACGGGGAAGCATCGGGTGATCCTTTGTTCAGGCAGGTGATGCAAGACCATTTGCCCGTCTCAACGGCGATTGAAAGAGGCGCACCCGTCACGTCTGATCACAGATTTTTCTGCTGCAGTGAATGAATAAAATGGGATGGGAGAAAATCCCATATTTGCCGGAAGATGTACTCTCACGACGGTGCGAGCGTTACGTTTGGGGGGATCTGTCCAAAACAGGTTCGGCAATCAGCTCTTCGACAAAATAGCTTAGCAACTGCATCCGCCCCGAGACGCCTGCTTTGCGATAGACTGCCCCACATTGGGCCTTGATGGTCCCCTCTTTGGTTTGTCGCAGCGCTGCAATGTCCGCCACGGACAACCCCTTGAGAGCAAGCATTGCCACTTCGCGTTCGGCTTTGCTGAGTTGCCATTGATCGAAATGTTCTTGGATGAGTTGTTCGAACGCACCAGACGCCATGTCGAGCTGCCGCTGCATTTGCGCCTCGCGCTGGCCAAACGTACGGATGTGCATTGCGGTCACTGCAATACCGGCGAACAGGGCAAAGCTCAGCAACAGTTCGAAGGCGTGAAGATGGCGAAAGCCCAAGGGCTCGGGCCTCCCGGTCCAATCGAACAGACCATCGACAACAAAGAAGGCGGCGCAGACGGCCTGCACCACCAACAAAAGCCACAACCAGACTTTTCCGGAATTCTTCAAGTGGCTCCTTTTCCGGGACGCACTCAGTCGTCCTCTTTTTCCATCTCGATTTCAATCACCGAGCCGTCAGCCTGGCTCAGCACCAGCTCAGTTTCCACACCATCCTTGAGGACTTCAACCTCGATCTCGTCGTCTTCGAATTCGATCTCTTGCACCTGATACCCTTGCTCTTCGAGCATGGTGCGGATGGCGGCCTCTTCGGTGCCCACGGTGTCTCCGATGTTGAAGTTGGCCATCGCGATGGCAGGGGCGGCCAGCATTGCAGTGATCAGGGTCAGAGTTTTGAAGGTGGTCATTGGGTCTCTCCTTTTCGGCGTTGTTGATGACACCGAGCTGGGAAGGGGACCGGGCTTTGACGATTGGTTTTCGGTTGATTTGACCGCTATTGCACCCGGGTTTACGCGGTTTTTGCCCTTTGGCCGACCCAATTCGCGACCAGGGGCCAGATTTCGATGCGCGCCGGGGTAGAGGCCAGGATGCGTCCGTGTTCGTAGTCTTCGATGAATCCCTGGTCCTTGCCGCAAATCTGGATGGTGCGGTCCGCGCTGCCAAAGGCTTTGGCAAAATTTTCGCAACCCGGGCGTGGAGCAACAAAGTGATCGCCCCCGGCAATCAGACAGAGCAGAGGAATATCCAAGGCCCCAAGAGCGGGAAGATAATCGAACCCGTCCGATCCCAGAAACTGTCCCTCAAGGTTCCAGCGGCACCATTGCTGCATCAGATGGGCGCTTTCGCGCTCGGACCCCACCCCCATCTGACGCGGCGGGATGATGTCGATGGTTTCAAGATACCGCGCCATTTCAGCAATGCGCTGACGATGCTCGGGGCGTTCTGCGGCCAGATGCGCTTGGGCTGCCATTGTGACAAGGCCGCGGATGCAACCATTGGCCAAATCGGGATTTCGAGCCGCCCACATGCCGATAATCAGCCCACCGCCGGAATGTGTGACAAAAATGGCCGTGCGTTGACCCGTCTCGGCCTGAACCAGATCCAGAACCGCCGGAATGTCCATCTGCGCGATGGTGTCGAAATCAAAAGGCGCATCCGGCAACTCACTGCCGCCGCGCCCGCGCCAATCCATGGCCCAAACGTCCAGCCCATCGTCAGCAAGGCGCCGGGCCAGGCCAGTGCAACCTTCATGGCTGGAAAACGTGCCATGCACAACGATGACCGGAACCCCGCCGGGATTGGCGAACCGATAACAGGCGATGCGCACGCCATCAGCACAACGAGCAGTGTATCGGATCGGCAATATCTGGGGATCGGCTTGCATGGCAAAACGCTAGCAGGCGAATGACCGCCAGAGCACCTGAAACCCCACGTAACGATTTGTAATTCACCAACGAAAAAGGCCCCGACGTTTGGTCGGGGCCTTCTGAAAGATGAGACTAACGATTAGTCTTCTTTCTTTTCTTTCTTCTCGGGCGCGATCTCTTCGCCGGTTTCCTGATCGACGATTTTCATCGACAGGCGAACCTTGCCGCGATCATCAAAGCCCAGAAGCTTGACCTTCACTTCCTGACCTTCCTTCAAAACGTCCGAAGGGTGGTTCAGGCGGCGGTTTTCGATCTGGGACACGTGGACCAGACCGTCGCGCTTGCCAAAGAAGTTCACAAATGCACCAAAGTCGACGATTTTGACGACCTTACCGGTGTAGATCGCACCTTCTTCGGGCTCTGCCACGATCGAGTGGATCATGTCGTAGGCCTTCTTGATGGCTTCGCCGTTGGGCGATGCGATTTTGATGATGCCCTCGTCGTTGATGTCGACCTTGGCGCCCGACACTTCGACGATCTCGCGGATCACTTTACCGCCCGAACCGATCACTTCACGGATCTTGTCGGTCGGGATCTGCATGGTCTCGATGCGCGGTGCGTGGACCGAGAATTCGTTGGTCTCGGACAGCGCCTTGGACATTTCACCCAGGATATGGATACGGCCGTCTTTGGCCTGAGCCAGGGCTTTTTCCATGATCTCGGGCGTGATGCCTGCGACCTTGATGTCCATCTGCAGCGAGGTGATGCCGTTTTCGGTACCCGCCACTTTGAAGTCCATGTCGCCCAGGTGGTCTTCGTCGCCCAGGATGTCCGACAGGATCGCGTAGGAACCGTCGTCTTCCAGGATCAGGCCCATGGCCACACCGGCAACCGGTGCTTTCAGCGGAACACCTGCGTCCATCATCGACAGCGAGCCGCCGCAGACGGATGCCATCGACGACGAGCCGTTGGATTCGGTGATTTCCGACACAACGCGGACGGTGTAGGGGAAATCGGTTGCCGCGGGCAGAACAGCCTGCAGGGCGCGCCATGCCAGTTTGCCGTGACCGATTTCACGACGGCCCGGAGGGCCCACGCGACCCACTTCGCCAACCGAATAGGGAGGGAAGTTGTAGTGCAGCAGGAAGTTCGATTTGAAGTTGCCGTGCAGGGCGTCGATGAACTGCTCATCATCGCCGGTGCCCAGAGTGGTCACAACCAAGCCTTGGGTTTCGCCACGGGTGAACAGGGCCGAACCGTGTGTACGCGGCAGCAGGCCGGTTTCCGACACGATGTCGCGGATTTCGTCGGTACGACGACCGTCGATGCGCTTGCCGGTTTTGACAACGTCACCGCGCAGGATGCCTGCTTCGAGCTTTTTCAGCGCCGAACCCAGGTTCGCGTCTTCAAGTTGTTCTTCGGTCAGGGCTGCCTTGATTGTTTCGCGAGCGGCGGCAACAGCGGCGGTACGCTCTTGCTTGTCGCTGATCGCAAATGCGGCGCGCATTTCGGTTTCACCAGCGGCTTTGACCGCGTCATACAGCTCGGAGTAGTCCGGGGGGGTAAAGTCGAACGGCTCGTTTGCAGCTTCTTCAGCCAGCGAGATGATCAGGTCGATAACCGGCTGGATCTGCTCGTGCGCGAATTTGACGGCGCCCAGCATCTCAGCTTCGGAAAGTTCGTAGGCTTCGGATTCGACCATCATCACGGCGTCTTTGGTGCCGGCAACAACCAGGTCCAGACGCTGTTCGGGGTTCAGGCGCAGGTCCTGCATGTCGTCGACGGTCGGGTTCAGAACGTATTCACCGTCCTCGAAACCAACGCGCGCACCGGCGATCGGGCCCATGAACGGAGCACCCGACAGGGTCAGCGCAGCCGAAGCGGCGATCATTGCAACCATGTCCGGGTCGTTGACCAGGTCGTGGCTCAGCACGGTGCACATCACCAGAACTTCGTTTTTGAAGCCGGGCACAAACAGCGGGCGGATCGGACGGTCGATCAGACGCGCGGTCAGCGTCTCTTTCTCGGTCGGGCGCGCCTCGCGCTTGAAGAAGCCACCCGGAACTTTACCGGCTGCATAGTATTTCTCTTGGTAATGAACGGTCAGCGGGAAAAAGTCCTGACCGGGCTTTTGCTGACGGGCAAAGGTCACGTTGGCCATGACGCTGGTTTCGCCCAGAGTGGCGATCACCGAGCCGTCGGCCTGACGGGCAACCTTGCCGGTTTCCAGTGTGAGCGTCTCTTCGCCCCACTGCATGGATTTCGTTGTTACGTTAAACATCTAGCGTATCCTAAAAGGGAGCACTCGCGGGCCCTCCCGCGTCTCCCGATTGCATGACGGCCCCATTGCCGCCGACCCCTGTTATCTTCCTTCACGGTGCCGGGGTCCCTTGCACCACGTCTCAGATGCTGCCGCCCTTACATGATTTCGCTATGGATTGAAAGGTCCATTGGGCGTTGAGGGAGGTTCGGGGCACAGGTTCGGTTTCTTAGCCGCAAATTGCCCTGACAAGGCCGCCTTGGAGGTGTGAAATTCGGAAAGCAGCTCAATGCCTTAGAAAATGTCACAATATAAGCATCAATGCACTGCAAAATGTGTGTTTGACCCGTTGCCTTGATATTTCGATAAATGATCAACTGTTCAATTCCTTGGGTTTCCCAGAATTGAACAGTGAAATGTCAGGGAGGAAAACGCATGTTGGACAATATTGGTCAGATCCCGGGGCGCGCTGCCAAAAGGTTTGGAGATCGCGAAGCGCTTGTGTTTGAGGGACAGAGTTTCAGTTTCATCGAACTCGACACTCTGATTGAGAAGGCGGCAGGCGGTTTGCACGCACTGGGCATCCAGCCAGGCGACGTCGTAACGCTTTATGGATCCAACTCTTGGCAATGGGTTGTCAGTTACTACGCAATTGCCAGGCTGGGTGCGGTGATCAACCCGGTGAACACGATGCTGACCCCGGCTGAGATCGAATACGTTGTTCGAGACTGCAAAGCCCGTGCTGTGCTGGCTTCGGAAGACAAGATCGCTGCGATCAAGGACGTGTGTTCGGCAGCCGGAGTTGAGGCAGTGGTATCCCTTGGGGCCTCGACGCCCGAAGCCATGGGATTCGAGGACTTGATGGACAACGGCACAACCGCGCCAGCGCTGCCGGACGTCAAAGGCGAGGATTTGTCGACCATCGCCTACACCTCGGGTACGACGGGGCATCCCAAGGGGGCCATGCAATCGCACCGTGCGGTGATCATCAACGGGGCCATGACCAGTCAGATGCACATGCGGGGGCCATCAGACACCGTCGTCAGTGCGCTGCCCTGTCCGCATGTCTACGCCAACGTCCTGATGAACGGGATGATGATGTTGGGAACCAAGCTGGTCTTGCATGCCACTTTTGATCCGCAGGCCGTCATGGCTGATATCGCAACGCACAAGGCCACCATATTTGACGGTGTCCCGACGATGTACATGTTCATGCTGAACCATCCTGACTTTGCCGCCGCTGATCTGAGCAATTTGAGCCGCTGCTACGTGGGTGGTCAAACCATGCCAGCCGCAACAATGGCGGCCGTCGAAGAGGGGTTTGGGGTGCCGCTTTATGAGCTTTGGGGGATGACAGAGATCGCAGGACTAGGGTCAACGCACCCTCTTTATGGTGACAACAAGCACGGCAGCATCGGCTGCGCCATTCCCTACTGCAAGCTGCGCATTGCTGACGTGGAGGATGCCAGCGTCACGATGCCGAAGGGCGAAGTTGGTGAGCTGATGGTGCAGGGGCCGGTCGTGATGATGGGTTACTTTGGAGCACCTGAAAAGACACGTGAAACCATCGAGCCGGACGGCTGGCTGCACACGGGCGATCTGGGCACCATGGATGCGGACGGGTGCGTTTACATCGTGGACCGGAAAAAGGACATGATTCTCACCGGTGGTTACAATGTCTACCCAGCCGAGATTGAGCGCGTGTTGGCGGGGCATCCGGACGTCGCTTTGGCCGCAGTTGGCAAACAGGCGGACGCGATCAAGGGCGAATTGGCCAAGGCCTATGTCGTTTTGAAACCCGGTGCCACATGTACTGAGGAGGACGTCATCGCGTTCTGCCGACAGTCCCTTGCAGCTTACAAATGCCCGCGCAGCGTTCAGTTCGTCGAGGACGTTCCGAAGACCAGCACAGGCAAGATCATGCGCCGCGAACTGTATACGCTGGACCCAACATAGTCCGCAAAAAGAAAGGCCGTCCCCCAGATCGGGCGACGGCCTTGAAACCTCTGGTGCGGCGCTTGGATTAGCGACGCAGACCCAGGCGCTTGATCAGGTCCTGGTAACGGGCCTCATCCTTGCCTTTCAGGTAGTCCAGCAGCTTGCGGCGCTGAGCAACCATCTTGAGCAGACCACGGCGGCCGTGGTTGTCTTTTTTGTGGGTCTTGAAGTGTTCGGTCAGAGTCGAAATACGCGAGCTCAGGACAGCAACCTGTACTTCGGGCGAACCGGTGTCGCCTTCTTTGGTTGCGAATTCAGTCATGACGCGTGCTTTTTCTGCAGCTGTGATCGACATCGGGGTCTCCTTTACAAGGTTAGAGTGGATGGCGCAGGCCGGGATGTCGTCCAGCACAGGCCCGTGGAGATGTCTGTCGCAAACCCAGCCACATGGCCGAATCCCCGACAGATGCGGGGATATATGCGGTTTTGGGGGGATTGGCAAAGGGTTTGTCGCGCGCCTTGTGTGCTTGCCTCAAGCCATGGTGCTTCAGCTTGCGAGGCTGAATTGGCTGACTTCGCTTTCATTCACAACCATGATGTCCGAGGCCAAGACTTGGGCGTCGCCCCGCAGCAACGCAATCTCTTCACCGTTGATCAGGACACGGTTGAGGTTGGCGTTGTTCGGGTCCGGTTGCACCTCGATCTGCGGATCAGGGCTGGCTTGAAAGTCCCAACTGATCAACAGGCGGTCTTGCGAGGGGTCAAAGTCCATGATGTCTGCAGCCTCGCCGTCTAGGACCCAATCGCCCAGGATGATCTGGTCTGCCCCGGATCCCGCCGTCACGATGTCGCCTTCTCCGGCCACGATGGTGTCATTGCCTTCGCCGCCGTTCAGATAGTCGGGGCCGCTGTCACCGCTGTCATCATCCCGCCCTATGATCAGGTCGTTATCTCGCCCGCCAAACAGGGAATCCTCGCCCTCTCCGCCGATCAGGGTATCATTCCCGTAGCCACCGTGCAGGGCATCGTCGCCTGCGTCGCCGCTCAGAGAGTCGGTGTCCTGGCCGCCGTAAAGCGTGTCGTTGCCATCACCGCCCTGCATATGGTCCGAGCCGAAGTGGCCATACATCTCGTCATCACCGTCACCACCGTCCAGGGTGTCGGTGCCATCTTCGCCGTGCAACAGGTCGTCGTTTGCTCCGCCCTGCAGGGCGTCATCCCCTTCGGCGCCGTGCAGAGTATCGTTGCCTTGCCCGCCGGACACTGTGTCATCACCACCGTAACCGTTGATCTGGTCGTTGCCGTCTTGGCCATCGATGGAGTTGTCACCTTCGTCCCCGGCAATCACCAGGCCTGTTTCATCTTGGCGATTTTCAGCGTCACCATCAGATGGATCGGTCGGCTGGTTTTCTGGCTGTGTGGGGTCATTTTCCAAAATGGGATCATCAGGGCTCACATCGTCAGACACCTCTGTGTCGTTCGAGCTGTCATCCCCAAGAAACACGACGCTACCGGCAGCCATGAGGCCCAGTAATCCTGCAATTGCCAACATTTTTGCACTCCACACACACGTCACCCACGGGGGTCATTAGGCCACGTCAAAGGGGAGGCGGTCAAAGCAGGATTGGGGAAATGGTTAACGCGATCAGGTCGGGAACCAGAGTTTTGGCTGTTGCGCGTATGAGATGTAGAGCGGGTGTTTGGGGTGCCCGGCCTTGCTCAAGCCCAGATGATAAACGGGGCTTTGGGAGGTGCGCAGCAGGGCCTCTACTGCCGGGCCGCGATCCAGATGCTCGCCATGGGTGCCCCAAGCCGCCACCACCTGATCTGCCCAGTCCACACCAGCCAGGATGGTCGCGTCATTCTCGGGACCAACCGGTTCGGCGGCGGCGCGCATCTTGCGGGGGTCAGTGTCGCGCCAGGCAAAGATGTTGGTGACCTGAAACGCACCAAACCCAAGCGCTCGGGCGCGACGTTCGCAGCGTTCCACGGTGGGGTCGTTCTGCACCTCGGTCGCAGTCGACGGGTTCAGCATCACGAACAGAACCTTGCCGCCCGAGGGATCCCAGATCCGGGTCAGGCTATAGCGATAGCGTTCGCAATCCGAATAAACGGCGGTCGAGGGCGCGTCGCCCTTGGTATGAGTGCGCGTGATCATGGCCGCTGGCTAGCACGTCCGGTGCGGCCAGGCCACCAGGATCATTTCGGCTGCACAAAGACACGGGTGGGGTGCAGCTCGCCTGCCTTGTAGGTGCCAACAGCAACCGCCTGACCATCGAGCGAGGCCCAGGCCTCGTCCCCGTATTCCACGTCGGATGCCAGTACCATGCCGGGGTTGCCGTTACGCAGGCGCGCGGCCCCCTCAGGGGTGCATTTCAACTCGGTCAACTCGGCCAGACCCTGTTCCAGCGGGTGCAAGTGTTGGTCCAGGGCAGGTGTCTTGGCCATCTCGTCGATCTGCTCGATGGTGATCCCGTCTTCGGCTTCAAATGGCCCAGACCAGATGCGACGGAGCTCACGTACATGCCCGTGACACCCCAGCGCCGCGCCCAGATCGCGCGCGATCGAGCGGACGTACCCGCCTTTGCCGCAGGTCATCTCGAGCGTCACGTGATCGGCGTCGGGGCGGTCCACAAGGATCAGCTCTTCGACCCAGAGAGGGCGAGCGGCCAGTTCGAAATCTTCATCCCCGTCGCGCGCAAGCTTGTAGGCGCGCTGCCCGTCGATCTTTACGGCCGAGAATTTGGGCGGCACCTGCATGATGTCACCCAAAAATGGGGCGAGTGCCTCTTTGATCTCGTCATCGGTTGGACGCTGATCGCTCTCGGCGATCACCTCACCCTCGGCGTCGTCGGTGTTGGTGGCCTGACCCAGCCGCACTGTGAAGGTGTAGGCCTTGAGTGCATCGGTGATGTAGGGAACGGTCTTGGTTGCTTCACCAAGGGCGATGGCCAGCACGCCGGTTGCATCTGGGTCCAAGGTGCCCGCATGACCCGCTTTCTTTGCGTCCAGGGCCCAACGAACTTTGTTGACCACAGCGGTTGACGTCATACCTGCAGGCTTGTCCACCACCAGCCAACCGGAAATGTCGCGACCCTTGCGTTTGCGTGCCATGATGCCCCTCGAATGTGTTAGAGGCGCGCCACCTAGCGGATTGATCCCGCTCTGTCAAATGGCGCTAAAGCTCATTCCGTTGGCGCAGCAACGCCCACGATCGGACCCATGGAAAACCCGGCATCCGACCGGTTCAACTGTGGCGCGTAAAGACGCGAGATATTGCCGTCGAAATAGAGCGCGTTGGGTGTTTTCAGAACATCCCGAAACAAAGAGCCGAACTCGTGAAAGGTGACGGCGTTTTTCGAGATGGCAAAGACGGCGCGCGTGCCATCCGTGCTGGTACCCACTCCATTGCGCAGATAGCGCGAGGTGCTGTCTGGCAGGAAGCGGGGATGCAAAGCCCCATCAATCACCAGCATCGGGCCGGATTGGGTGGCAAAGCGACAGGTGGGCTTGGTGTCCAGAAACTTTAGTGTCTCAAACACACGCGCCTTGCCGACTTCGATGCAAAACACCCCATTGGGTAACAGGCCAAAGTTGCCGGGGCCTGCGTTGGGCACAACCCGCATCTCTTCGGTGCCGTCTTCGACGTAATGCCCAACCGGAGAGCGGTCGGAATGATACATGCCTGCGTTCATGGCAAAGGTCAGTTCTTTGCCTTCGCCGCGCAGTTCCGAATCCACCGCCGAAAACTGCCCCAGGACCTCTCCGGCTTCGTCGCGCAGGAACAGGCGCAGGTCTTCGGTGGTCAGATCGACCTCGCAGATCGAATACCTGTTGCCCGCATGCGCCAGGTCGCGACAGTCCACCGCTGCTGCCGGGCTGGCAACCAAGGCGGCCAATCCGATCAGCAGCGCGCGGATCACTCGTCCAGATCGCGGCGCACCGCGTCCTGTTCGAACAAGCGGCGGGTGTCGTCCATCTGATCGAATGTCTCGTCCAGACGGAACCGCAGGTCTGGTGAGAACTTCAGCCCCACCTTCTTGCCGATGACGCGACGCAACTCACCCTTGTTACGTGCCAGCAGTTTAAGCACCTCATCCTGGCCTTTGCCGCCCAGGGGCAGCACATAGGCGGTTGCGATCTTGAGATCGGGAGAGGTGCGCACCTCTCCCACGGTGATCGACAAGCGGTTGAGATCGGGATCATGCACGTCGCCACGCGCCAGCACCTCGGACAAGGTGCGGCGGATAAGTTCGCCGACGCGCAGCTGACGTTGGGACGGGCCTGGCCCGTCGTGGAATTTGTTCTTGGCCATAACCCCGATCTAAGGCCAAAGCCGGGCTTTGCCAAGCGGGCGCGAAGCGGGTAGGAGGCAATGAGCCGACAAAAAGGGAATCGTGCCATGACCCACACACCAGGGATCGTCATTACCGGAGCATCGGGCCGCATGGGTCAGATGCTGATGAAAACCGTGCTGGACAGCGACGCGGCGAAACTGGTGGGTGCGGTCGAGCGCAAGGGGCACGATTGGGTCGGGCGTGATGTGGGCGAGGCCATGGGCGGCCAGCCCGTGGGCGTTACCGTCACCGATGACGCGCTTGAGGCGTTTTCCCATGCGCAGGCAGTCATCGATTTCACCGCACCCGACGCGACGCTGGAATTTGCCGCGCTCGCCGCACAGGCGCGCTGCGTGCATGTGATTGGCACCACCGGCATGTCGGATGAGCAGATTGCGCGGCTGGAACCAGCCTCGCGCCACGCCGTCATCGTGCGCGCGGGCAACATGAGCTTGGGCGTGAACCTGCTTGTGCAACTGACCAAAAAGGTCGCCGCTGCGCTGGACGAAGATTTCGACATCGAAGTGATCGAGGCGCACCACCACCACAAGGTTGATGCGCCCTCGGGCACAGCGTTGATGTTGGGCGAGGCTGCCGCCGAAGGGCGCGGCGTTGATCTGAACGATGTGTCCGACCGAGGCCGCGATGGCATCACCGGCGCGCGCAAGCGGGGCGACATCGGGTTCCACGCGGTGCGTGGGGGCGACATCGTGGGCGAGCATGACGTGCTTTTTGCGGCCCCCGGCGAACGCATCGTTTTGCGCCACCTGGCCACCGACCGGGCCATCTTTGCCCGCGGGGCACTCAAGGCGGCGCTTTGGGGGCAGGGCAAAGCCCCCGGTGAATACGATATGGTCGACGTTCTGGGCTTGTAACCCCACGCCAATTGGCGATTTTTGCCTCGCGCCCTTTACCGGTTCACGATGTTCTGCCTAACCTTGGGCAGGCATCGCACGGGGGAGGGCAAGGTGCACAGGGGTATCACTGGGGCTTTTTTATTGGCACTGGGCGCAGGCAGCGCATGGGCGCAGCAAGGTGGGAATACGCAGGTGGCCTGCACCGTGTCTGGCTGCAAAGAAATTACGCTGCAAAAACCACGCTACAACGACGCCAGCGCCTTTTCGGTGCAGCAGGTCTGGAGCGTAGTGAACAACATCTTGGCGGTGTCGGGATTGCTGCCCAACTTTCAGGTTGTTGAAACGGGCGAGGTCGGCAATGCGGCCGCCATCATCATCGACGGTGAACGCTATCTGGCGTTCAACCCGGATTGGCTGGCACAATACGAGACCGATCCAAACGGGCGCTGGCAACTTTTGGGCGTCATGGCGCATGAGGTCGGGCATCATCTGCAAGGCCATACCCTGACTGGCGAAGGCTCTCGCCCGCCGACAGAGTTGGAGGCGGACGAATACGCGGGCTTCATCCTTGCCGCTTTGGGGGCAAACCTGACCGAAGCGCAATCGCTTTGGGCCACCCTGCCTGCCGAGGGCTCGGTCACGCACCCACCACGGCATCAACGACTTGCAGCGATCGAACGCGGTTGGTTGCGACGTCAAGGGCAGACGCCGGTTGTTGCCGCGCCAGCCGTTCCCGTCGCAAAACCGGCCGCTCCTAAGCATCCACCACCGCCTGGTTGGGCCATGCGCAACTGCACCGGTGTGACTGCTGTCAACCGCCGGGCCGAGTTGTGTTTCACCTCGGTTCTGGCATCTCAAAGCGGCAACAGCTACGGCCCACGCAACGTGACCGACGGCAATCACCGCACGGCCTGGGTGGAGGGCGCGCAGGGGCAGGGGATCGGTGAAGCGTTTACAATCGTGTTCAATGAACCGGTGCTGATCAACCGCTGGAGTTTGCGCAACGGGTATGCCAAGTCGAACAAGACCTACACGCGCAACAGTCGCGTGCGGGAATTGCGATTGAAGTTTTCAAACGGCAAGCAGACTCATTTCACCATGGATGACACGCCGGATTGGCAGGGAACATCGGCCCTGTCAGAATATGGGCCGGTCTCGTGGATCACCTTTGAGATCATGGATGTTTATCCGGGCACGCATTACCAAGACACGGCAATAACCGAGCTTGCGTTCGACTGACGCGCGCTTGTGATCAATCAATTTAAGCTGGAGGCCAGAGCGCTGTGGATTGGAAAGCAATTGCAGAACCCTGGCTGCGGGTTGAGGCCGAAACCGACGCTGCCCATGCCCCGGTACTGGATGGGTTGATTGCCCGAGCGGGTCTGCACCGGGGACAGTCCGTTTTGGACATCGGGCCGGGTGGTGGCGTTTCGTTGCTTGCCGCAGCCAAGACGGTTGGACCAACGGGGCACATCACCGGGGTCGAGATTGCCCCACCGTTTGCGGAACGGGCGCTTGCTCGTGTGCCCGGGAACGTTGCCGTTCAGGTCGGCGATGCGGCTGACTATCCATTCATGGGGCGAGAATTCGATGCCGCTATTTCGATGCTGGGAGTGATGTTCTTCGCCAATCCGTCGCGCGCATTTGCCCATATCCGAACCGCTCTCAAACCTGGTGCGGTGCTGACTTTTGCCTGCTGGGGTGCGCCCGAGGCGAACCATTGGTTCGATGCGCCTGCTCGCGTGGCAGATCAAGTGTTCGGAGCAGGCCCAGCTTTCAATCCAAATGCTCCGGGCCCGCTGTCCTTGAGTGATGCAGACAAGATCTCGCGGCTTTTGAACGGTGCAGGTTGGACGGTCGAAATTGACACCCAAGACCTGTTTCTTACACCGCGCGGGGGGCCCGAAGAGGTCGCTCGATTATACATGACCGTCGGAGCAGCAGCCATGCGGATGGGGGCAGAGAAGGCCAAGGGAACTCTGGGCAAATCTCATCGAGACGCGGTGCGCTCGAAGCTGATAGATGTATTTTCCGAGATGACGGTGGGGGACACAGTTCGGGTGCCGGCTCAGGTGCATTATGTGCGCGCCACCGCCTGACGGCGCGCATGTGTTCAGATCACAGGTCTTTCACCTTGTCCGCGCGCAGCGGGCAGGACAGGTAGACGCCGAACTCTTTGCCGATGTCGGCGCTGACGCGGGCGTGCACCTTGCCTTGGCGATCCAGAAAACGCTGGCTGTCTTCGACCGGGAAAATCCCCTCGTGCCAGATGCCCGGATGAATATACAGCCCGCGCGAGCCATCACACCAAAACGCGACCACCTTGTCCGGCGTCAGGTTGTCTCCCGTTAGGGCGGCAGGCACGATGAACGGCTTGTTGTCTAGCGGCCAGAACATCTGCCCCCCGTCGGGGTGATAATTCATGTGCCACAACAACACCTGATCGCGCGCCGCGGTCTGCGTTTCGGTCTTGGCGTGCTGCGGATCCGCGGACCAGCCCAGAACATAGTGGCCCTTGACCGCTTCGTTCTCGCCATAAAGCACATCACCCTGCCAGTCGCATTTGAACGTGCCCTCGACCCAGCCTGCCTCGTCCCCCGTGCCGTCATCAATCGGACGCCAGCCTTGCTGTGGCCAACGGACGATTTCGATCTCAAAGGTATCGGGGTTATCGACCAGGCAACCGTATCCTTTGACCGACGCGTCCGTGGCCCGGATCAAAGGCACCTCATGCCAGGGCAGTGAGGGTTTCGAGCTCGCCTCGAATATGTACTCGGGCGCGCTCATGCGGCACCCAGGTGCCGGTCGACCATACGTTGCACCATGGGGGCGAAATGGGTAAAATCTGGGGTGTCCATGTCTGCCCGTTTGCCAGCCTCGTCCAGATATCGCACCTGAATGATCTCTTTTAGGTTCGGGTTGGCCTCGAACGCGGCAACTTCATCAGCGCTCATCGGCCCGCCTTGCAGTTCAAGCGTATGGACCGAAGCGGCAGACAGTCGGTTGAAGTATTCAGGCTTGGTCGCGCAGAGATACCGCTTGGCCGCCACGTGATAGCGGCAGCAGTCGGTGATCACGGATGGAAAGAACTGCTCCAGCACCTCGGCGCCTGCATCCTCGTGATGGCGGTCTTCGGTGTCGTCGGGGTGATAGGTGCCAAACTCGGACGTGAAGTGGCCGATGTCGTGCAGCAGGGCACCCACGATGATCTCTTCGGGTTGGCCATTCTGTTCGGCAATGGTGGCGCCTTGCAGCATGTGCTCGGCCATGGTTACTGGCTCGCCCAGATATTCCTCCCCACCGCGCCGTTCAAAGATGTCGGCGATGAAGGCCACGATGTTGGATCGGTCCAATGTCGAGAAATCGGGCTTCATTCCGCCGCCTCCGGCTGCGCCATTTCCATCGCCGCCAAGGTCGACAGCAACCCGTCCTTGTCGGCGTAGCACCCCTGCAACCAACGTGAGCCCGCGCCGGAATACCCCAGACGCGCATGCAGCACACGGGTGTTGTCGACGATAAAGCTTTCACCCGGTTCCAGCTTGAACGATACGCCCATGGCCCGATCGTCGATGATCTCGCCCAACTGACGATAGGCAGCGTAGTAGGCTTCCATCTTGTCGAACGGTACATCGACAATCGGCGCGGAGGAGCGATTGTTGAACCGGATGCCGACCAGTTCTCCATCAGGCGACAGTTCGATCATCGGTCGGCGCGAACGCAGGCAGACGCCATCCGACCCCTTGTATTCGAACCGCGCCGGATAACCCGCAAGCAAGGCAAACCCTTCGGGGTTTTCATCGCGCAGTTTTTCCGCGGCACGGAACCCATCAACAACGATCGAATCTCCGCCCTCGGCCGAGTTCTCCAGGCAGTAGAGAATCTGCAATGTCGGAACCGGATCGCGATAGGGGTTGTCGGTGTGCGCCTGCAGACCAAGGCCTGTGTAAGCCAAGTTGGTCGGGTTCACCTCGGTGCGCACCTCAAAATAGGGGCCATAGTTGGTCTCGCGCACGTAACCGAACAGATCAGCAACTTTCAGCAGCGATTCCGGCTCGGTCGGGCCGCCGGTCAGTTTGGCGAACCCAAACTCAGCGACTGCGGCCAGCCAATCGCGTTTGGCGGCACGGGTCGACTGAACGGCGGCCCACTCGCCACTTGGTGCATCGATGCCGCGCTCCCAGGTCGTGATGCCCGGCGCGATGCGACCAAATGCGATGGATTGCGCGCGATCATAGCTGTGTTCGGCCAACCAATCGGCAGGAAATGTGACAGTTTTGTTTTCGGGCGCAAAGGTCACAGACAGATCGCCATTCACGACGCCAGCCGCGCTGATTGCAATGTCGGCAGGGATGTCCCCGATGGTGATCAGCCGCTGCCCATTGCCCGGCGCGCGGGTCTCGGGGTCCAGCGCGTTGTCGCGCAGCCAGATGGCGTGGAAGCGGGTTGTGGTGCCATCGTCAAACTCGATCGTGACGACGGACGGATCATGGGTGGCAGAGCGCAGCATGGGGTCTCTCCTTGTGGCGCGAGCTTTCCCTTGAGGAAATAGCCGCTGCATGCCATCACGACAATTAAACCTTATTCTACCTCAGGCTTGGAAATTCTTATGGATGAGAAAAAGGTCGGCTTGCCGCCGCTGGACTGGTTGCGCGTGTTCGAGGCTGCCGGGCGATTGGGTGGATTCTCTGCGGCCGCGCGTGAATTCGGGATTTCGCAGGCCGCCGTCAGTCAGCGGATAGGCAACCTTGAGGCATGGCTGGGCCGCAGTCTTTTTGTCCGCGAGGCGCGTGGTGTTTCGCTGACCACCGATGGTGAAAGTTACCTGCCGCTGGTGCAGGACAGCCTGACCGCGTTGGAAAGAAACACCGAAGACCTGTTTGGAACGGTGCCGAAAGAGTTGCGACTGGCGGCGTTAAGCTCGCACATCGACACGCTGATCCTGCCGCGGGTTGGGACGTTCTGGACGCAATACTCCAATGTGCGACTGGTGACGGATTCTGTCGCCAAACGATCCGAGTTTGACGAGGAACGCACCTGGCTGCAGCTGCGTTATGGGCGCGGGGCATGGGCAGGGCGCAGGGCCCGGCTGATTGAACAAGAGGTCATGGTGCCCATGATCGCGCCTGACGCACAGGGGCAGGACTTGCCCCGGATCGAGGTACGCGGCGAGCGTCCCGGCTGGCAGGATTGGAGCCGTGAGACTGGCGGCACGGTCCCCGGCGGCGCGGGCCTGAGCGTGGATTCCATGGCGCACGGTCTACGCGCCGCCCGCGTAGGCCTGGGCGTTGTTTTGGGGTCTTTGCCCTTGGCGCATGCGGATCTCGCAGCAAGAACTCTGGTACAAACCACGGATCAAAAGTTGAAAACGCGGGACGGATATTGGCTGACCTGGCCCGAGGATCGGCTCTATTCCAAGTCATTGCGTCGGCTTGTTTTTGCTCTTTTGGATGATCTGACGGCTGCAAGTATGAACTAAACCTCATATTTTACAGGCGATTGCAGGTTTTCTTGCGAATAATTCTCAATAGCATTGACTTACTTGCGAATTGTTCTCAATTTATGTTGGAAGCACAAACCAGAGGTTCGACATGATTCTGCGACGCTCTTTGCTGATTGCTGGTGTTCTGCTGGCTCTGCCTGTCACGGCCTGGGCGCAGGACCCGCTCAAGGTGGTGGCCACAACCGGCATGATCGCGGATGCTGCACGCCAGGTGGGCGGGGATGAAGTTGAGGTGAAGGGCCTGATGGGGCCGGGCGTTGACCCCCATGCTTACCGTCAAACCCGAAGCGATATCGTGGCCATGACCCGCGCGGATTTGATCCTGTGGCACGGCCTGTATCTTGAGGCGCAGATGGAAGAGTTCTTTCACGACCTCGAGCGCAAGCGCACCGTGGTGGCTGTGGCCGAAGGGTTAGACAAATCCAAGCTGCGCGCCCATGACGACTATGCCGATAAATTTGATCCGCATGTCTGGATGACGCCGGACTTGTGGCGTGATGTGGTGGTCGAAGTGCAAAAGGCCCTGACCGACGTGCGCCCCGAGGCGGCGGATGTCTTTGCGGCTAACGCGGAAAAGCACCTCGCTGATCTGGACCGTCTGTCAGCCTACGCGACCGAAACGCTGGTGCAGGTGCCTGACACCAACCGCGTTCTACTGACAGCGCATGATGCCTTTGGTTACTTCGGTGGCAGCTATGGCTATGAGGTGATGGGCATCCAGGGCATCTCGACCCAGTCCGAGGCCGGTTTGAACCGGATTGGTGAACTGGTGGATCTGCTGGTTGACCGTCAGATCACCGCCGTCTTTGTCGAAAGCTCGGTTTCGGACCGTTCCATTCGCGCCTTGATCGAAGGAGCCGCGGCGAAGGGGCACAAGGTACATGTCGGTGGCGAGCTCTTTAGCGATGCCATGGGCGAAGATGGCACCTACGAGGGCACCTATATCGGCATGCTCGATCACAACATCACCGTCATTGCTGGCGCATTGGGCGCAAAGGTGCCTGCGCGCGGCATGGACGGCAAACTGTCGGCGGGGTTTTAAGTGATGCTGGAACTCGCAAGCAGCAACGGCATTGCAAACACCAACGATGCTTTGCTTGAAAGCCCGCTGGCGATCCGGGGGCTGACAGTCTCTTACGGTCAGAAACCGGCGGTTTTCTCAGTCGACATGACGGTGCAGGCTGAGGCGATGACTGCAATTATTGGTCCCAACGGGGCCGGTAAGTCGACCATGCTCAAGGCCGCATTGGGCATTGTTACACCACTTTCAGGGCAGGTTACGGCCTTTGGCAAACCGCTCGAGGATCAGCGCGCTCGCATCGCCTATGTCCCGCAGCGCGCCAGCGTGGATTGGGATTTCCCGACTCGCGTGATCGATGTGGTGCTGATGGGGCTTTACCGCGAACTTGGTCTGCTGGGCCGTCTTCGCGGGCGGCATAAGGCCAAGGCGATGGACTGCCTGAACCGCGTGGGCATGCGCGACTTTGCCGATCGCCAGATCGGGCAGCTATCTGGCGGGCAACAACAGCGCGTCTTCTTGGCCCGGTCGCTGGCACAGGATGCGGATTTGTATCTGCTGGATGAACCCTTTGCTGGTGTTGATGCCGCCACCGAAAAGGCAATTATCGCGGTACTGAAATCGCTCAAGGACGCGGGAAAGACGGTGGTTGTGGTGCATCACGACCTGGCAACAGTGACCGATTATTTCGACCACGTGTTCCTGATCAACACCCGCAAAGTGGCCGAGGGACCCGTGGACGAGGCCTTTACCGCTGAAACGCTTCAGGCTGCTTATGGCGGTCGCCTGGCAACCGCGCAGATCGACCAACTGTCGCGCGCCGCCAGTTAACAGACGGAACCCACGGTTATGTTGAGCGATGCTCTGCTGCTGCAGCTTGGCTACAATGCCACTTTGGTTGCCATCGGCGCAGCCCTTTTGGGTGTGTCTGCCGGGGTGACCGGCACTTTTCTTTTCTTGCGCAAACGCGCCCTTGTCAGCGACGCGATCAGCCATGCGACCCTACCGGGTGTCTGCATTGCTTTCATGGTCATGGTTGCGCTGGGCGGGGATGGCCGCAATCTGATCGGGCTCTTGCTGGGTTCTGCCTTGTCCGCATGGGTCGGGCTCCTGTGCCTCAACTGGCTGACGCGCCACACCCGATTGGCCGAGGATGCGGCCATCGGCTCTGTCTTGTCGGTGTTCTTTGGCTTTGGCGTGGTGTTGCTGACCGTGATCCAGACCATAGGTGTTGGACGGCAGGCGGGGCTCGAGGGGTTCTTGCTCGGTTCGACCGCAGGCATGTTGTGGGCCGATGCGATGGTCATCGCGATTGGCGGCGGCGCGACGCTGCTGTTGATCCTGCTTTTGCGCCGCCCGATGACGCTTGTGTCCTTTGATCCCGAATATGCCGCCGCGCGCGGTCTGCCGGTGGCGCGGATTGATCTGGCGATGATGGGTCTGGTGATGGCCGTGACGGTTGTGGGGCTGAAAATCGTTGGTCTGATCCTGATCGTCGCATTGCTTATCATCCCACCCGTGACGGCGCGTTTTTGGACGGAACGTTCGGACCGCGTGGTTCTGCTCAGCGGTCTGGCGGGCGGGGTGTCCGGGTTTGTCGGTGCGGCGATCTCGGCCTCGGCCCCCAATCTGCCCACGGGGCCGATCATCGTGCTGGTCAGCTTTGCTCTCTTTGCCCTGTCTTTGCTGCTTGCCCCCAATCGCGGTGTGTTGGCCGCAATCCTTGGGCATCTGCGGTTCCAGCGTCGGGTACACTTACGTCAGGGGCTGCTGGCCTTGGCCCAAGGGCAGCCGATCTATGAACGCCTGACCGTACGCCTACTGTCACGTGCGGGGTTTGCCCGTGCTGATGGGGTTGCAACCGAGCTTGGCCGCGCCCGCGCCGCCAAGGCCCTGCGTGACGAAAAGCGATGGGAAGTGGTGCGCAGTGATCAAGCGCATGAAGCGGCTGCGGCGCTTTATGACGG
Organism: Falsiruegeria litorea R37; assembly: GCF_900172225.1. Classification (NCBI taxonomy): domain Bacteria; kingdom Pseudomonadati; phylum Pseudomonadota; class Alphaproteobacteria; order Rhodobacterales; family Roseobacteraceae; genus Falsiruegeria; species Falsiruegeria litorea. The sequence continues at coordinate 51,955 of NZ_FWFO01000003.1, read as the reverse complement.
GTTGCGTGATATCGAAACGGTTCTGACCAAGGATCAGATCGCAGACATCGACCGCCGAATCGGTGGGCCGCAGGAGGTGCCAGTATGATCGGCGAAGAGTTTGTCCCCCTGTCTTTGACGCCCTTGTTGATCGGGATCTTTGCGGCTGTGGCCTGCGCCTTGCCCGGCAACTTTCTGGTGCTTCGAAAACAAGCCTTGATCGGGGATGCCATCAGTCATGTGGTTCTTCCGGGCATTGTTGTGGCCTTTCTGCTGACCGGTGTGATCTCGGCCTGGCCCATGATGTTGGGCGCGGCCGGTGCGGCCCTCGTGGCCGTTGTGATGATCGAGGCCATCCGCCGTCTGGGCCGGATCGAACCCGGCGCTGCCATGGGAGTGGTGTTCACCACCATGTTTGCGGGCGGCGTTCTGCTGCTGGAGCAAACCGACACCTCGTCGGTGCATCTGGACGTGGAGCATGCGCTTTATGGCAATCTGGAAAGTCTGATCTGGCTCGATGCCACAGGGTGGTCTTCACTGCTGGACGCAGAAGCCTTGGCCGGGTTGCCAGTGGAACTAGGCCGGATCGCCGCGACACTGATCGGGGTCATCGCCTTCATCTGGCTTTTCTGGCGCCCCCTAAAGATCTCGACCTTTGACGAAGGGTTCGCCCAGACGATGGGCATCCATACAAATGTTCTGGGCCTCGCGCTGGTGGTGGTTGCGGCCATTGCCGCCGTTGCCGCCTTTGACGCTGTGGGGTCAATCATCGTGATCGCCATGTTCATCTGCCCGCCCGCTGCGGCACGAATGATGACCAATCAGTTGGAGAGCCAGATCGCCTGGAGCGTTCTGTTCGCCACACTTTCTGCCGTGTTCGGTTATGTCCTGGCAGGGTACGGTCCGCTGTGGCTCGGAGCCACGGATGCGGTGAGCGCGGCTGGTATGATCGCGACGGTCTCTGGTCTTATTCTGGCGCTGACAGCCCTGTTTGGTCCCTGCCGAAAACGTGCAGGTGCTCCGGCGCAGGCCTGAGCATTCCCAGACCGGGTCAAGCCATTGCTGAAATGCGCCAATTGTAACCTTCATGTGACAAGGGGCTTAACAACGGGTGCCAAAACCCCCAGTTTCAGATCATGGCAAGGGCAATTTCAGCCCTAAGATGACCACCACTCACTCAAGACCCGGTGCCCCATTGCATGATCACACTGATCGCAAATAGAGAGGCACCGGGTCTTTTGCTTTCCGCAGCAAACGGGTGGCAGAATCGCGTGTGACCATGCTAGGTCTAGCGGTATGGCAAGCCTCGACCCCAATATCAGCGGTTTTCGACCGGTCATCCGGCAACTTGACGACGCAGCAATCAACCGGATTGCAGCGGGCGAAGTTGTGGAGCGCCCGGCCTCTGCCGTCAAGGAGCTTGTCGAGAACGCCATCGACGCAGGTGCCACGCGGATCACCGTCGACATTGCCGACGGGGGCAAGACCCTGATCCGGGTCACGGATGACGGTTGTGGCATATCACCCGAGCAATTGCCGCTGGCCTTGTCGCGCCATGCGACCTCGAAAATCGACGGCTCGGACCTGTTGGACATCCACACCTTCGGGTTCCGGGGGGAGGCGCTGCCTTCGCTGGGGGCTGTGGGGCGTTTGACCATCACCAGCCGGGTTCCGGAGGCCGAGGCCGCGACCATCCGCGTCGCGGGCGGACAAGCTGAGCCAGTCAAACCGGCAGCCTTGCGCTCGGGTACCGTGGTTGAGCTGCGGGATCTCTTTTTTGCCACGCCTGCGCGGCTCAAGTTCATGCGAACCGACCGGGCCGAGGCGCAGGCGATCACCGACACAATCAAACGGCTGGCGATGGCGGAACCGTCGATCGGGCTGACCCTGCGCGATGTGTCAGGTGGCGGCGAAGGCCGGATCGTGTTCCGGGCCGATGCCGAAAGCGGTGATCTGTTTGATGCGCTGCACGCGCGCCTGGCCCGTGTTATTGGACGCGAGTTTGCCGAAAACGCCCTGCGGATTGAAGCCGAACGGGAGGGCATTCGCCTGTATGGCTATGCCGCTCTGCCGACTTATTCCCGCGGTGCCGCCGTATCTCAGTACCTGTTCGTCAACGGGCGGCCCGTGCGCGACAAGATGCTGAACGGTGCATTAAGGGCTGCTTATTTCGATTTCCTCAGCCGCGACCGCCACCCGGCGGCGGCCTTATTCGTGGACTGTGACCCGACTTTGGTCGACGTGAACGTCCACCCCGCCAAATCCGAGGTCCGCTTTCGCGACCCTGGCATTGCGCGCGGATTGATCATCTCAACCCTGCGCCATGCTTTGGCGGACGCTGGTCACCGAGCGTCGACCACCGTAGCCAATGCCACTTTGGGCGCGATGCGACCCGAGCAAGCACCGCACCCCGGCCCTGCGCGCGTCTATCAGATGGATCGACCGTCCATGGGTGCACGCACCGCCGCTTACCGCGCGCAAGCGCCCGAACCGATGCCAACGCCGGGGTTTGCCGAGCTATCGCAAAACTATTCCGGCCAGATGATAGAGCCCACAGCGGTGGTCGATGACCAAACGCCCGAGACACCTGTTGAACAGCTGCCCCTTGGTGCGGCACGTGGGCAGGTGCATGAAAACTACATCATTGCACAGACCGCCGACGGCATGGTGATCGTGGATCAACACGCGGCGCACGAGCGGCTGGTTTACGAAAAGCTCAAAACTCAGATGGCCGAAAACGGCGTGGCTGCTCAGGCGCTGTTGATCCCCGAGATTGTCGAGCTGTCGGACGGCGATTGCAGTCGGCTGCTAGAGGTGGCGGATCACTTGAGCAAATTCGGGCTGACCATCGAAGCGTTTGGTGGCAATGCCGTGGCCGTGCGCGAAACGCCCGCGATCCTGGGCGAGGTGAACGCCCGGGCGATGATCCTGGATATTCTGGATGAATTGGCCGACCAGGGCGAAAGCCAGATGGTGCAGGCCCGGATCGAGGCGATTCTAAGCCGCGTGGCTTGCCATGGCTCAATCCGCTCGGGCCGCCGAATGCGTGGCGAAGAGATGAACGCGCTGTTGCGCGAGATGGAAGCAACGCCCCATTCCGGCCAATGCAACCATGGGCGGCCAACGTATGTCGAGCTGAAGCTGGCAGACATCGAACGGCTGTTCGGACGCAGTTGATTTTCCCCGGTCCCCTCGCTAGAGACTGGGGAAACAAAAAGAGAACACAGGCGAGGCGCAGATGATCGAGATTGCAGGACAGACCTATTCGTTGGAGGACCCGATCGTCCTTTTGGCCCTTGGTGCGGCTGCGATCCTGTTGCTGATTGCCTTGATGGTGCTTCTCAGCCTGCGGGCAGCCAACCGTTCGGCGCGGATGGCGGAACCTTTGACGCAGCAGATTGCGATTCTGGGCCAAAACGTGCAGCAGTTGGGCGCTGGCCAAGAGCAGTTGCGCGGTGGGTTGCAACATGTCTCGGATACGCAGGCCAATGCGCAGGTGCAGGTGATCCAAACGATGGAGGCTCGCCTGGGGGATGTGCAGCAACACATGAACGACCGGTTGGCGGACAATGCCATGCGCTCGGCGCGGGCTTTGGCCGAAATGCAGGAGCGGATGAAAGAAAGCTTGCATGGCTCATCCAAACAGACCGCGACCTCGCTGACGCAGTTGCAAGAACGGCTCAAGACCATCGACAAGGCGCAGGACAACATCACGAAACTGTCGGGTGATGTGCTGAGCTTGCAGGACATCCTGTCAAACAAGCAGACACGCGGGGCATTTGGGGAAATTCAGCTGAATGACATCGTGTCCAAGGCGCTGCCGTCAGACAGCTATGCCCTGCAGCACACGCTGTCGAACGGCAAGCGGGCGGACTGTCTGATTCACCTGCCCAACCCGCCGGGCCCCATCGTGATCGATAGCAAGTTCCCGCTCGAAGCTTATGAGGCGCTGCGCCGGGCCGAGACGCAGGGTGAGTTGAACGAGGCCGCACGGATGATGCGCACAGCGCTGAAGGCTCATATCAAGGCGATCGCTGAGAAATACATCATCGAAGGCGAAACCGCTGATGGCGCGCTGATGTTCCTGCCATCCGAGGCGGTTTATGCCGAGTTGCACGCAAACTTTCCCGAGATCGTGCGCGAAGGGTTTGCAGCGCGGGTTTGGATCGTCTCACCGACGACCTGCATGGCGACGCTCAACACCATGCGCGCGATTCTCAAGGACGCCCGGATGCGCGAACAGGCGGGTGCAATCCGCAAAGAATTGGGATTGCTGCACAAGGATGTGGAACGTCTGGGCGACCGAGTGGCCAATCTGGATCGGCATTTCGGGCAGGCGGCCAAAGATATCTCGGACATCAAGATAAGCGCCGACAAGGCCGGTCGTCGGGCTCTGCGGTTGGACAATTTCGATTTCGAAGAGCTGGCACCCGAAGAGACGGGGTCGGTTGTGCCATTGACCAAGCCGGGTGAGTGAGGGTTTGACACGACGCAGCCGCAATATCTGGGTCAGATGATTGATGGATTCTGATTTTCGGCAACCGGTTTGGTGAAAAATCTCATTCCTTGGGGCGTATGCTCTGCACAAAGACAGCCCCAAATGGAATTCCCAAATGTGCCGATTTCTCGCGTGGGCAGGTGCGCCACGCTATTTTGATGAACTGGTCCTCAACCAAGAACAATCGCTGGTCGAACAAAGCCGCAATGCGATGATCGGCAAGACGCCAATCAATGCGGATGGTTTTGGTCTGGCGTGGTATTCCGAGCGTGAGAGCCCCTGTTTCTACAAGGACACCAACCCGGCCTGGTCAGATGCGAACCTGCGGCAACTGGCGCATCACACGCGGTCGCGTCTGTTTCTGGCGCATGTGCGGGCCTCGACTGGGACGGCCACGTCGCGCAACAATTGCCACCCCTTTGGGCACAAGCGCTGGAGCTTCATGCACAATGGGCAAGCGGGGGGGCACGAGCGTATCCGGCAGGAACTGGACGGGATGATCCCGCCTGAGTGTTACGAGCACCGCCTGGGCGCGACCGAAAGCGAAGCGATCTTTTTGATTGCCCTTGGCGAAGGGTTGGACACCGATCCAATCGGCGCGATGGCTCGCGCGGTTGGTCGGGTCGAAGCGCTGTCGCGCAGACGGGGTGTGTCGCCGTTCATGCGGTTTGCAGCCTGTTGGTCCGATGGACAGCGGCTCTTTGCGGCACGCTATGCTTCGGACGAATTTGCGCCCAGCCTGTTTCATCGCCGCTGTGCCCATGGGATCATCGTGTCGTCCGAGCCGCTGGATGATGAACAGAAAAAGTGGGTCGAGGTGCCGACTGGGGAAGCTATTGAAATCAACGATGGTCAGATCAGCCACCATCGCTTTGTCCCGCCTTTGGAAGAGGCCGTTGCTGCCTAGGTTCTTGTTACCGAAGGCGTTCACGAAGCTGGGGGTGCTCCCGCCCGTCGTCGATGCCCCTTGGGGCAACTCCTCCCGTTGGGCCGGGCGCCGCGCTGCGCGCGGCGCGGCACTGCAGAGCGCAGGTGTTGTGTTAGAGCGCAAGCGCGGCTTTAGCGGCCTCAGTTACGCCTGCCATGGCAGTCAGGTAAGGGGCCGGGCCGTGGCTGATCCTTGCCACCCCCAGGTCGGCGAGAGTTTGGTGATCCGGAGCATTGCCGGTTTGCATGATGTTCACCGGCAGGGACGTCGCCGCGCAAATCCCGCCGATCAGTTCGGGGGTGACCAATCCCGGCACAAAGAACCCGTCTGCTCCGGCCTGCGCATAGGCCTGCGCGCGCTCGATGGCCTCGGCCATCAATTCGGGATGGGCCTCGGGTTTAGCACCTTGGAAGAAGATGTCGCATCGTGCGTTGATGAAAATGGGTACATCGGTTGATTGCGCGGCTCTGCGCAGGGTGGCGATCCGTTCGGCTTGGCTTGAGACGGCCAGGAGACCGGCACTGCCGATGACCCGATCCTCGAAATTGACCCCCACGGCGCCTGCGGCGATCACGCGCTCCATATTTGTGGCCAGCGTCCCAAGGTCATCAGTATAGCCGGCTTCGAAATCGAAGCTCACAGGCAGATCGACGGAAGTGGTGATGCGGGCAAGAATATGCAGTGCGAACTCCAGCGGCATGTCCTGCCCGTCGTCGAAGCCCTGCGCATGGGCGAGCGACCAACTGCCGGTGGCGATCGCGGGGGCGCCTGCCTTTGCAATGGCCTTGGCACTGCCTGCGTCCCAGGCGTTGTATAGGATCAGCGGTGTGCCAGGACGGTGCAGGTCTGCAAAGGTTCGGGCGGTGTCGGATTGGGTCATGCGGGGATGCTTTCGGTTGGGGCGTATTGCCGTTCCAGGTCGATCAGTTTCTGTTTGCGCCACAACCCGCCGCCATATCCGGTGAGCGAGCCGTCCGCGCCCATGACACGGTGGCAGGGGATGACGATGGCGATCTGGTTGGCGCCGTTGGCACGGGCCACGGCTCGGGTGGATTCAGGGCGATCCATGCGCCGGGCAATGTCGGAATAAGAGTGGATGCTGCCCGCGGGCAAAGTCTGCAACATGTCCCAAACTGCGCAGGTGAAAGGGGTGCCATGCAAGGCCAAGGGCACGTCGAACTGCGCGGAACGTCCGTGAAAGTATTCATCCAGCTGCGCCTCGATCCGATCTGTGGGGGCCAAACGGCCAAAGCCGAGCGAGCCCTTGCAGGCCTTGTGCAGACGCTTGAGTTCGGTCGGCAATGCCTTGCGGTCGGTGAATTCCAGCAGATGCAAATGCGTGGCATCGCTGACAGCGATCATGGGGCCCAGGGGCGTCTGGAACCAATCAGCCTTGAGCAAGGCATCTGACCGAAACGCTCCGGGCGGCAAGCCCAGATGGCGGGCAAAGGCCGCCCGAAATGCGGCACCCGAGGAAAACCCCGCATCCAACTGTGCGTCTATCACCCGACCGTCTTGGGCAAGCGTTGTCAGCCCTGCATGCAATCGGGTTTGGCGGGCCATATCCAGAAAGGTCATCCCAAAGTGGCGCTTGAACGCGCGACGAACGGTCGAGGGATCATGCCCCAATGCCACCAGATCCCCCTCGCGCCAGCGGCGAGAGGGATCAGCCTCAAGCGCCTTGATCAGGGCTTGGACAGCCGGATCCGCCTGCGCAGCAGGCTGCAACGGATGGCAGCGTTTGCAGGGGCGGAACCCGGCTTCGATCCCGGCGCCAATGGTGCCAAAGAACACGCAGTTCTCGCGCTTGGGTTTGCGGGCAGGGCAGGTCAGGCGGCACAAGATGCCGGTGCTGGTCACACCGACATAGGCGCGACCATCCCAAGCCGGGTCACGGGCAAGCAAGGCGCCATACAGGATATCATCATCAGGTAAGTCGAGTCTCATGCCCAGACCCTAGCGCGAATACTGGTACTTTGGGCGCCGGTTTTCGGGCATCTATGTCATTTTTTGGTGAAAAGAGCAGGCCGAAGGTTTGCGCAAGATCAAAGACAGTTGGCGGCCAACCCCCGAAACATCACAGGCGAGACGCGAACAGGAGGATCAGAAGATGCTGGAAATTTCGACACGCAAAGTGGCCCAGGTGGCAATGATGGCGCGAGAATTGAACCGTGCCGAAGGTGAATTGCGCGCCTTTGTTGACCGGATGAGCGAGGACGAGCAGGCAGAATTGGTGGCCATCATGTGGATCGGTCGCGAGAGCTTTTTCGCCGAAGACCTGGCCGAAGCGATTGCGACTGCCCGGTCCGAAGCTTCGACCCCATGCGCGGACTACCTGATCGGAACCCCGCATCTGGCCGATCATCTGGAAAACGGGTTGGATGCCTTGGGCGTGTCGGCCGAAGATGTCGAAAACGATCTGATGTGAGATCGAACAGGCGTCTTCTAGGTGCTGTCAAAGACAAGGTCACAAAGGGACGTGCAACCCGACTTTGACGCGATTCACCACGACATTTGAATGAAACCTTCGAATGTTTGGATTGTCGGTGAACACCTTGCGGCTGAATTCCTCATACGCGGCCATATCGACTGCAGTCACGATCAGAATGAAGTCGGTATGACCGGTCACGTAATAGCACTGTTGAACATCCTCGAGCAGGAGCATTGAGCGGCGGAATTCATCCAGCAAATCCGTGCGTTCCCGCTCCAGTTCGACTTCGACGATAAATGTCATGGCGCGCCCGACCGCATGTGCGGACAGAACCGAGATGTCAGCCTCGATGATCTGCTCGTCTCGAAAGCGTTTCAAGCGTCGCTGCACCGAGGATCGCGAAAGCCCGGCGCGCTCCCCCAACTCGTCGGCGGTCAAGCGGTTGTTGTGTTGAAGGATGTCCAGAAGCCTTTTGTCAGTCTCATCAAGGTGGATGGGCATTTTGCTTGTTATTGTCTTCTATTTTGATGAATTTTACCCGATTTTTGTTGGATATTCGGGCATCATGATCGACTTTCTAAAGTAATCTTTTCCAAACGATCCTTTCAGGTCAATGGAAAGTTAGATTATGAGCACCTTGCCCAAGTTATCCGATCGCCATGTCGATGCCCGTAATTACCCGCCCGGCGTTTCTTTTATGGATGGTCAGTACCTGCCGATTCACGAAGCAAAGCTATCGGTTCTCGACTACGGTTTCTTGCATTCGGACGCGACGTACGACGTTGTCCATGTATGGAAAGGTGCCTTCTTCCGCCTGGATGACCATCTGGATCGGTTCTTTCGGGGCATGGGCGAGCTGCACATGTCGATCCCATATGACAGGGCGCAGGTCGCTGAAATCTTGCACAATTGTGTGGCCTTGTCCGGATTGGAAAACGCCTATGTCGAATTCATCTGCACCAGAGGAACGTCGCCCGATTTCAGTCGCGATCCCCGAGACGCAGAGAACCGTTTCATCGCGTTCGCAATCCCGTTTGGGTCGGTGGCCAACAAGCAGCAGCTGGAAAAGGGCCTTCACCTGGCGGTGACAGATATCCTGCGTATCCCTGCGTTGTCGGTTGACCCAACGGTTAAGAACTATCACTGGCTGGACATGATCAAGGCGCTTTATGTGGCCTATGACCTTGGTGCTGACACGGCCATTCTGGTTGACGGCAGTGGCGATATCTCTGAAGGGCCCGGCTTCAACGTCTTTGTGATCAAGGACGGTGCGGTTTCAACACCGGGTGCCAGCGTCCTGCTTGGGGTGACACGTCAGACTGTTTTTGAAATTTGTAAGGAAATGAGGCTGGAGTGCCAGGTGCGAGCAATCTCGCGCAGTGATCTGCTGAACGCGGACGAGGTTTTCATTACCTCAACAGCCGGGGGTGTCATGCCGGTTTCGAAAGTCGACGGTCGATCAATTGGGTCCGGAGCGATCGGCACCCAGTCAAAGCGCATCATGGACCGGTATTGGCAATTGCACGATGCACCCAGGCACCGCACGCCGGTGTCCTATGCATAGCCGGGCAGTGGCGGCAGGCTTGAAACACGGCGACCCGCCAGGTTCCCGGCGGGTCGATCAAGTTGCGGCGCAATCCTAGGGCAGGTGCCCTTGGCCTGAACTAGGCAGTATGATCCACGATTTGCAGGTGCTGCGCCAATTTATCGATCTCACCCATCCAGGCGCCGACCAGTTTCGGGTCGCTGGGGGCGGCGTGAACTCCGGCCGCGATGGCGCGATCCATCACCGCTTCGATCGCCAGGGACACCGGGATCGACACCAGACGGGCCATCGCGGTACCGCGTTCGTCGCCCCAGGCGTCCATCACATAGGTCTTGTGCCAGACTTCGGTGCCGTCTTTTTCGGCCTTGAGGCCGACGCAAAGCACCACGCGATCCGGTTCGCCCTCGTCATAGGCATTCTCGGCCCAGAACTGATCGGACATCTCTTTCAGACGGGCATCACCTTCGGGACCCGACAGCGTTTCAACCTCTTTGAACACACCGTCCCAGGCCTCGGCCCAGCCATTCAGACGCAGGGTGCCGCGGACGAACTCTTTGACCGGCCAGTGCTCTTCGAAATGGTACTGCGCTTGAAACGGGAGCGAGTCGCGGTTTGGGTAGACCTCAAAGCTTTCCGGCATGGGAAGCGGGGCCACATAGCTGCTGATCGCGTCCCACGGACGTGCCACGTCCAGCGGAGCATAGTTGCGGATCGAACGCGACGGCGAGCGCAGCGCCTTGAGCACACCCAGGGGCGACCAGCTGAATTTATAGCGGAACGGGTTCGGTGTTTTGGGAATGCCGCCACAATATGAGATGAAACTCAGGTGGTTATCGGCATCAAACGCGTCCGAGGCGCGATAGTCGTCGATCAGCGCATGTGCCATCAGGTGGTCGATACCCGGATCCAGACCCACCTCGTTCACGATCACCACTCCGGCCTCGCGGGCACGCTCGTCCAGCGCGCGCATTTCCGGCGCGATGTAGGACGAGCTGACAAAGTTCGCGCCCTTGGCGATGGCCAGTTCCGCCAGCGGCACGTGCCAGTCACCTGGCAGCATGGAGACGATGACGTCCTCCTTGGCCAATTCCCCGGCCAGAACGTCGATGTCAAAGGCTTTGATCTTGTCGGTCAGGTCGCCGACCTCGGCCTGCGCCTTTTCGACGGTCCGATTCCAGACGGTCACATCATGACCAGCCTCGATCAGGCGTCGCAGTCCGGGGATGGCCGACAGGCCGGTTCCGCACCAATGGATTGTCATCTGGATCTCTCCCTTATCCGAATTTCAATTTGGCGGTGACGATGACCAGAACCGCCGTGACCGCACAGACGTTGGCCAGGATCAGCGGCAGGTCGCCCACCATCAGGCCGTAAATCAGCCACAACGAGACGGTTAGCAGGAACATCAGGTTGGATGGCAACGACAGGCCGGATGTGTCGCGGCTGCTCCAGGCTTTCCACGCCTGCGGGATCCAGCAGACGGTGCCAAATATCGCCGCAGCGATACCGATGTAGAGTTCCATGTCAGACGTCCTGCATGTGGGTTTTGAACGTGTCGCGTGCCCGACCCCAGACGCCGGTGTCGAGATCAGCCAGCATCAGCAGCGAAGGCAAAAGCTGGTCGGCGTAATCTTCGGAACTTTCGGCAGGCAGCATTGAGGGCAGGTTGTCGATGGCCATCACATCCAGCACCGGGTCGCTTGCCACACGCAGTGCAGGCGCATCCCAAGTGGTGGCGCGGTCATAGACAGGCACGGGGTTATAGTCGCTGTCCGGGTCGCAGGCGACATCGCCGATGGCGGTCAGCTTGCGGTCCGCACTTAAGGCCTCTTGCGGCACAAACACGGGCGTTCCGGGGCGGGCGAAGATGCAGTTCAGGAACAGATCGTGATCCAGGATCTCCGGGAATGGTCCGCCGCTTGCGGTTTCGGCCATGTCCCATTTAGTGACTGCAACGCCCATGGCCTCGCACAGGTCCGCGGCACCCGATCCCACGCGGCCAAGCGCACCGATCACGATAGCCGAAGGGCGGGCGACGCCGGTTTCGTCCAATTCCGAGCTCAATTCTGCCAGCAGGGCGTCCTTGCCCGGATAGGCCCCAACCGGGCCGCATTCCTCGCCCCGTTGTTGCGCAGCCCAGGTTTTGAGCGTCACGGTAGCGCCGGCATAACCGGCCCAATAGCCAAAGGCGGCGACGCGACGGCCGGTTTCATCCACCAGATATTCAAGATCATAGAGCGTTCCGCCCCCGGCCTTGAACCGCTCCAACAGGGCGCGGCCCGAATGCTGGCCCTTGAACGCATGGCCGAACATGATGTGTTTGTGCAGCAGGGGCGTGCCGTCCTCGGGTAGTTCCTTGAGGCCAAAGATGATGGCCTCAGCAGGGGCCTGCGGCCAGCTGTTCTCGGCTGCGATCTCGCAGCCTGCGTCTCGGTACCCGTCGATGCCGATGGCGCGTGTGCCGCTTTCCTCGACCGTGACCTTGATGCCTGCTGCAATCAGCTTGGCCGCGCCCGCAGGCGTCAGGCCCACGCGATCTTCGTTTAGGCGCTGTTCGGCCCGAACCCAGAGATGTGTCATGTTACGTCCTTTTCAGAGCATACCATTAAAGCATGCCGGCGGCTTTGACGGCCTGAACCGAGGCACGCGCTTCCATCGCGGCGCGGAAGGCTACAATCTTGGGGAAGGTCGAAACATCGACACCGTCCCCTTCAAGCCAGCTGCACACCACATAAAGATAGATGTCTGCAAGGCTGATGCTGTCGCCCAGCACAAACGGCCCACGCAGACCATTGCTTTCGATGTATGCGCAAGAAGCGGTCATGGTTTCGGCAACTTTGCCCTTCATATCCGCCCAACTGCTTTTCTTGTCCGCCCACCGAGGGCCTCGCATCTTATGGGCGTGGTTCACATGCATGGTCGAGGCGAGGTAATACATCACCTCACGCATACGGGCCGCCATCACCGGATCGGCGGGCACCAGCCCGGCTTCGGGCGCCTTGGCGGCGACGTAATCCAGCAGCGCCCCGGTTTCCGTCAGAATACCGCCGTCGACCACCAGAGCAGGCACCCGCGCTTTAGGGTTGATCTGGGCATAAGCTGGGGTCGTCTGCTCGCCAGAGGCAAAGTCCAATTTGACAGGTTCATACTCCAACCCTGCCTCTTCCAGCGCGATGGCGATGGCGATCGAAATTGTTCTGGGGGCGTAATACAGCTGCATCCGAGGTCTCCTAGAGGTGGGTCTGGGCGTAATGCCGATCGGGGGCTTCCAGGTGCGGCACCGCGTTGAACAGAACCGGGCTCAGATGGTCGCCAATCGGGAACAGACGATGCATCGACGTGTTCATGATGGCAAGAGCCAGCCGCGACATCGACGGTATGTCCAGTCCCATTGCCTGCCGCATCACCATCGAGATGAACGCGCCCGAGGTGACCACCACGGCAGGTCCAGCCCCTTTGCCGATTTCGTGGATCACGTCATAGGTGCGAGCCTCGAACTCTTGAAAGGTCTCAGGAGGACCATCAAGCTCGCCATTCTGCCAGGCGGTGAAGACGCGCGGCAGGTGTTGGATGAATCCCTCACGCTCGATCGGGATTGCGACGCCGTGCTGTTCTTCGAGCAGGTTGGCGAGCGTAAAGTACTCGATCTCGTTCAGCCGGGCGTCCTGCTCGGGCGCGGGCAGTCCCATGCTGGCCGCGGTTTCGATGTGCCGGGTCAGGGTACCGGAATAGACGCGCGGGTGGTGGGCCTGAGCATCTGACAGATGCGCGCCCAGCCAGGCGGCTTGCTGATGCCCCAGCGGGCTGAGCTTGTCATAGCTGTCTTCGTCACGGGCTTCGGTATTGGCCTGACCGTGACGGATGAGTGTGATGTGGGACATTCGGGCGCTCCTGTTCGGGCCAAGTCTTAGGCGAGGTCTCAGGCAGGGACCAGAGGCGTTTGAACGATGGTTGATGAAAACTGTCGCGGTGTCTTGTGACGGGCCACAAGCTGAATATGTTGAAGCCTCACGATGAGGAGCGCCTGCTATGTCCATCAATCCCGAACGGTATCTGAAATCTCTGCATGATTTGCGCCAATTTGGCGCGTCGGGGATTGGCAAGGGCGTGATCCGACCTGCCTATTCAGATACGGACATCGCTGCACGCAAATGGCTGGCCGATCAGATGCGAGAGGCTGGTTTGACGCCGCATTTCGATCCGGTGGGCAATCTCTTTGGGCTGGCGGATGGTCCGTCGATCCTGTTGGGTTCACACTCGGACAGCCAACCCGAAGGCGGCTGGCTGGACGGTGCACTGGGCGTGATGGCCGCGCTTGAGGTTGCTCGAAGCGCTGACGTGCCTGTTTCGGTTGTCAGTTTTCAAGACGAGGAAGGGCGGTTCGGCGTCACCACCGGATCGGCTATCTGGTCGGGGAACCTGTCCTTGGAACAGGCCGAAGGGTTGAAGGATCACGCAGGCGTTCCTTTTGCCCAGGCACGGGCGTGTCTGGGCGATCTGGCAGGAGAGTTTGTCGATCCCGCGCAGTTCTCGGGCTACATCGAGATGCACATCGAGCAGGGTCCGACGCTGGATGCCGAAGGCGAGCAAATCGGTGTGGTGACCGAAATTGTCGGCATCCGGGACATGAAGATCACTTTTGACGGGCAGCAAAATCACGCAGGGACAACGCCGATGCACCTGCGGCGCGACGCGTTTCAGGCGCTTTCAGCTTTCAATACCGAGCTGAACGACCGGTTTCGCAATGTGGTGACCCCTCGCACGGTCTGGACCATCGGCCACGTCAGCCTGCATCCCAACGCCTCATCCATCGTGCCGGGGCGGGTGACGTTTTCGATGCAATGGCGCGATGGGGATGGCGACCGCCTGAACCGCATGGAAAAGATCGTGCGCGCAACGGCAAGCGATATCGCGTCGAAAAAGGCGATTGAGGTCGGCTTTGGCCCGCTCCTGGGTTTGGAGCCGGTGGCCATGGATATGAAATTGCAAGCCGCTTTAGTATCAGCCGCTGAAAAGGTGGCACCGGGCAAATGGCGCAAGATGCCCTCGGGCGCCTTGCATGATGCAACCAATGTGGCGGAACTCATGCCTGTTGCCATGCTGTTTGTTCCTTCGATCGGTGGCATTAGCCATGCATTCGAAGAGGATACAGACGAAGCGGACTTGGTGGCCGGATTGCATGTTCTTTCTGGCGCTGTGAACAGTCTGTCTTAAAGAAAAGCCTGTCTCTCGCCCTGATTTTGCCACCAAAATTTGGTTAGGATCTTGATAGCGAACAACGAAGCAGGTTTCCTTTTCAATGCGTTTCTTTGGTGTAAAATTAGGTATCATATTGATTTTCCTCACAGGCTTGGTCGCGGCTTGCCAGGAAAGCGTCACGCGCAATGAAGGCGCGCGTATTCTTGCGGTTGGTGATTCCCTGATGGCCTGGAATTCGGCCTGGGGCAGTTCGATCCCACATGTGATGGAAGACGTTCTGGGCGAGGCCGTCGTTGACAGGTCCGTCCGCGGTGCCTGGATGACGGTCCGCGATCCGAACAACACCAAGGGCGGGATCAATATTCCGAACCAATACGTTGCTGGCGATTGGGACTGGGTTGTTGTCAACGGCGGGGGCAATGATCTGTTGTTTGGTTGTGGCTGTGGGCGGTGCAGCGGGATGCTGGATCGCATGATCTCGAAAGACGGGATGAGCGGGCAGATCCCGACCTTTGCGCGCCGGGTCCGAGACGACGGCGCGCGGGTTCTTTTCACTGGCTACTTACGCAGCCCAGGTCTGCTAACGCCCATCGAACATTGCAAATCGGCAGGCGACGAGCTTGAGGCGCGATTGATCAAGCTGGCCAGCCAAGAGGACGGGGTCATCTTTGTGTCGAACAAGGATGTGGTGCCAAGTGGCGGTATCACCTATTTCTCGCCCGACTTAATCCACCCGTCGCGCAAGTCCAGCCGGATCATCGGCCGGAAATTGGCGTCGGTCATTACTCAGTTCGACAACCGATAAGGTCAAGTCAGAAGCAGGATCTCGGTTTCCCCTGCGCTCCGTCGCAGAGCGTGGAGATCGGCCAACTCTGGGTCGTTGATCCAGGATTGCGCGGCTTGGATCGAGGGAAAGGACAGAAGTGCCGCGACATCTGGCACACTTGGGGCGCCATCCAGTGCTTGCGCCACCGGGGTTGCGTGTTCAACTTTGCCTCTATGTTTGGCCAGGGCTGTACCCGCCTGTTCGCGGTACTCTGCGAGCGCCTGGGGGTTGTTCAATTTGGCTTTGAAAACGGCATAGATCATTTTGCTCTCCTGATGTGGGTGTCTGCGTGACATTGAGCTAGCAACGAGATTGATTTGCGAAAACGCGTGTATTTGCTTGCTGGCCATGCGAAAATGCTTGCATGAATGCCGAATGGGATGATCTGAAAACGATCCTGGCCGTTGCGCGAGGAGGTACACTGGCTGCCGCGGCCGAGGCGTTGGGGCTGAACTACACGACCGTCGCCCGTCGTATCCAAAGGGCCGAAGTTGCTCTGGGTGTAACGCTGTTTCACAGATTGCCTGAGGGATATCAGCCGACCGAGACCGGGCAATTGGTGGCAGCAAAAGCCGCCGAGATGGACCACCGGGCCGATGACCTTTTTCGGTCGGTTCAGGGACAAGACCAAACCTTGCGCGGGCGTCTTGTTCTCACGGCGCCGCAGTTGTTGATCGGCCCCCATATCGCGCCAGTGCTGGCTCAGTTTTCTGACGCCTACCCCGAGGTCGAGGTGCTTCTGAGAGCAACAAATGATCTGCTTGATCTGAACCGACGCGAGGCGGATATGGCCATTCGGATCAGCCGCACGCCCGGAGATACGCTTATGGGATTGCGTCTGTGTGAGCAGCAGGTGGCAAGTTTCGCTTCTCTGTCGGTGGCGAAGAGTTTGGCCGATACGCCGCAGCATCCAATTGATTGGATCGTTTACGAGCAAACCCCTGGCGTTCCCAAGCCCGCTTTAGAGCGGTACCCGAATAGCCGGGTCAGGCTTGTGTTCGATGACATGGTTGCGATGATCGGTGCAGCCAAAGCCGGGTTGGGTGTGGTTCGCATGCCGATGTTTCTTGGGCGTGCCACCGAAGGGCTTGTGCAGGTACCTATACTACCACCACAGAGCTACGCCGACATTTGGGTTGTCGCGCATCGCGATGTCTGGCCATCGGCCAAGGTCAAGGCGTTTCGCGATCTGTTGGTGCCGTGGTTCAAGGCACACAAAGATTGCTTTGTTGCCTGATTGGATTAGGGGTGCTCCGACGCGCGGCTTGGAGTATGCAGGCTGCAAATCGATTTTATTGAGAGTGTTTGTTTTGGACATCATCGAAAGGCTGTCGCGCCGAACTGTTTATCGCAATAGATGGACAACCGTGCATGAGGATGAGATCCGGTTTCCGAATGGGCAGTCCGGGATCTACGGTCTCGTGGAAAAGACCGATTTTGCGCTGGTTGTTCCACAGCATGCAGACGGCCGATTTCAGATGGTTGAGCAGTATCGCTATCCGGTGTCTGGCCGGTTCTGGGAGTTTCCGGCCGGGGCATTGGAAGAGAACCCTGATGCAGACCCCACCGAGATTGCGCGCACCGAACTGGAAGAAGAGACGGGATTGCGCGCGCAAGTGATGACAAAGCTTGGAGAGCAATTCCCAGCCTCGGGCCTGACCACCAATGTATGTCATATCTATCTTGCAACCGGGTTGGAGCCCGGTCCGACGGAACGCGAGAGTCAAGAGGCGGACATGATCACGGCCAAGTTTAGCCGGGCTGAAATCATCGAGATGATCAATAAAGGTGCTGTCAAAGACAGTTTGACAATTTCCGCCTTTGGGCTCTTGGCCATTGCAGACTGGGGTTAGTTCAGCGCCACTCGACTTCGCCCAGAAAGAT
Organism: Falsiruegeria litorea R37; assembly: GCF_900172225.1. Taxonomy (NCBI): domain Bacteria; kingdom Pseudomonadati; phylum Pseudomonadota; class Alphaproteobacteria; order Rhodobacterales; family Roseobacteraceae; genus Falsiruegeria; species Falsiruegeria litorea. The sequence continues at coordinate 34,664 of NZ_FWFO01000003.1, read as the reverse complement.
ATACCCGGCCCCATAGATCGTTTTGATCAAGCGGGGGTTCTTGGGATCCTCTTTCAACTTGGTACGCAGCCGTGAAATGCGTACGTCCATGGCGCGGTCGAAACTTTCGCCAGCGCCGCCGCCCAACATCTCTTGCATTTGTGCGCGGCTGATCAGGCGTTTGGGGCTTTCCAGAAAAAGGCGTAGAACTTCGCCTTCGGCGTGGGAAAACGGGCTTTCCGTGCCGGTTTCATCCTCAAGAACGTAGCGGTCGAAATGGGCGATCCAACCATTGAAGACTGCCGTGTTGCCGCCGGGCTGTACCACCTTGGTGCCATCGCGCAGGCGGGCGCGTACGCGGGCCACAACCTCGGCCGGTTCAAAGGGTTTCGTGATATAATCATCCGCCCCCAATTCCAGTCCGGTCACGCGGTCCTGCACCTGCGCCCGGCCTGAAATGATGATCACCGACGCACCCTGTTCCAATGCAAGCCGGTGCACCAAAGCCAGCCCGTCGGTGTCGGGCAGCGACAGGTCCACCAGGCAGACGTCCGGCGTTACTCGCTTGAGAGAGGCTTCAAACTCACGCGCACGGGAAAACGCCTGAGTGCGGAAACCAGCATCTTCGAGCACATCCGTCAGGATTTGGCGGATTTCGGGTTCGTCGTCGAGAATTGTGACGAGCGGTGCAGTCATCGGTGGGCCTCGGATCTCAGCAGCGCAGACAGCTGCGCGCGGGTGAAAGGTTTGCGCATGACCGGCCCCATTGCCAAGGCCTGTCGGTGCAACGGGTCGCTGAGCGGCAGCGACGTCATCAGAATGATCGGCAGATCATTCTTGAGCCGTTCGGCCAAATCGAGCCCTGTTGCCAGCCCTTCGAGCTTGATGTCGGACAGAACAAAGCTGATGTCTGGCAAGTCCGCTGCCAAAGCGCAGGCTTCATCCACGGACGTGGCTTCGATGACTGTATGACCCAGTTCGACAAGCATGTCGCGGAAGGTGGCGCGCAGATCTTCGTTGTCCTCGACCAGCAGGGCCAAGCCACCCTTGGAGTGCGGAGCCGCACGATAGGGTAAGCGCAGGACCACCGAGGCGCCAGACGGCGAGTTGCGCAGTTGCAAATCACCCCCGGCGAGTTTGACAGTGTCATAAACCATTGGCAGTCCCAGACCGGACCCCTCGCTGCCCTTGGACGTAAAGAACGGGTTCAGCGCCTTCTCTAGCGCCTCTTTCGAGAACCCGGGGCCGGTGTCGCTGACGGTGATTTCGATCCAGATGTTGCCGATCGTGTGCGCACTGATCGTGATCTGCCCGCTGGTGCCGCAGGCGTCGCGTGCGTTCAGGATCAGATTCAGCAACGCGTCCTGCAACATGCCGGGATCCAGCATCAAGGCCTCGTCTGGCGTGTGGTCCAGCACGCTCAACCCGATTCCTTGCGGCAATGATGGAGTGGCCAGCAGTTTGAGGTCTTCAAGCACGCCATGCATGTCGGTGGCGACAGGGCGTAGCGTGCGGTTTCCCGTCATGTCGGCAATTCGGTTCAAAAGCCGCCCGCCGCGTTGTGCGGTTTGTTGGGTGGCCGCAATCAGTTTTGCGGCCTCTTCGGGTAAGCCCATGCGTTCCAGTTTCGACTGCATGCCCAGAATGATGGTGAGAAGATTGGAAAAGTCATGCGCCAGACCGCTGGTCATCTGGGCAGCCATGGCGCGACGGCGCGACTGCTGCAGGGCAACACGGGCCTGGGTTTCCTCGGTAATGTCCATCGAAAGGATATAGACGCCGCCGCTTTCTTCGGGCGTGAAAGCAACGCGGATGCGGCGGGAATCGTGATCCTCGGTAAATTCGAAAACCGAGCTTTCACCGGAATAGGCGGCTTTGAGATGGGGTTCGATCTTGTTGAATGCAGGCCCCAAGGCTTCGGCAATATGCATCCGCAAGATATTGGAGGGTCGACCGGGGATAACCGAGCTGAGCCGACGGTTCGAATAGGTATAGTAACCTTTCGCGTCCACATGGGCGATGTGGGCGGGCATCATTTCGGTTGTCAGGCGGGTGCGGGCTTCGGTTACCGTAAGTTGTCTTTTGGTTTCCTCAAGCGCGCTGTTGGTTGCGGCCAGTTCGCGGTTGGTGGCCGAGAGTTCCTCGGCATGGCTAAGGAGTTGATCTGAGAGTTCTTCGGATCTGGCGCGTAGCAACTCCTCGACCCGTTTGGTGCGGGTGATGTCGGTATAAACCGTGACCCAGCCACCTTCGGTCAGTGGCGCCCCTTCGATCGAGATCACTTGACCGTTGGGACGAACACGCTCGAAGTAGTGGGGCACAAAGGCCAATGCCTGGTCAACACGGCTCTGGACCAATGTTTCGATGTCGGTGACGGGGCCGTAGTCTCCACGCTCGGCGATGTAGCGGATAGTTTCGTCAAACCGTGCGCCAGGTTGCACCAAGGCGTCCGGCAGATAGAACATTTCCTGAAACCGGCGGTTGCATACGGCGAGTTTCAGATCGTCATCATATATCGAGATGGCCTGCGCGATCAGGTTCAATCCCGCCGTGGTCATCGTCTTGATATATGCGTCCGTGGTGCTCAATTGTGTCCTCTCTCCCGCGTTGTTCCTAACACTGCTTTGATGTGGGGGGTAGCCATTCGGTTGGTCGAATGTAACGGAAATCGGGTAACTGCTTGGGTGCTGTTACAATTCGTAAGATTTGGGAAAACATCACGAAAAAGTTGACGCTGAACACTGGGCGCGTTCCTAATTGGGACAGAATCGCCTTGGGGTGCCCAAGGTGGTCGTTTCCGACCCAGTGGAGGGGGTCGGATTGGGGAGGAGAAAGACATTGGCTCAGACGCAGTCTGGCGTCGAAGGGATGCAGTCCCTTCCGGCGCTGCTTCATCGCAATGCGACCCAGTATGGGTCGTCGCCCGCATACCGGGAAAAGGAATTCGGGATTTGGCAGACCTGGTCATGGTCCCAGACCGAAAAAGAGATTGAAGCACTGGCCTTGGGGCTGATCAATCTTGGCGTGAATGAAGGTGATTTCATTGCCATCATCGGGCGCAACCGCCCGTATCTCTATTGGGCGATGGTTGCCGCGCAGTCGGTTGGGGCCGTGCCGGTTCCACTCTATCAAGACGCCAATGCCGAAGAGATGGCATACGTTCTGCAACACTGTGGTGCGCGATTTGTCATCGTGAGTGATCAGGAACAGGTCGACAAGGTGATTGAGGTGCAGGACCAACTGCATCAGTTCGAGCATCTGATCTACCTCGATCCGCGTGGTCTGCGGAAGTACGACCATCACACGCTGCATCAGTACAGCCATGTGCAGGACCAGGGGCGTGCAGCCCATGACGAGTGGATCACCGATCTGAATGCGCGTCGGGCCAAGCTGACATACGACAGCACCTGCGTGATGCTTTACACCTCAGGCACCACGGGCAAGCCAAAGGGCGTCGTGCTGTCAAACCGCAACGTGATCGAGAGCGCCAAGAACGCCAGCGAATTCGACAAGCTGACGGACAAAGAGGACATCCTGTCCTATCTGCCGATGGCATGGGTCGGGGACTTCATCTTCTCTGTTGGTCAGGCCTATTGGTGCGGGTTCTGCGTGAACTGCCCAGAAAGCGCCGACACGATGATGACCGATCTGCGCGAGATCGGACCGACGTATTTCTTTGCCCCGCCGCGTGTGTTCGAAACCCAGCTGACAAACGTCATGATCCGGATGGAGGACGCGGGCGCTCTGAAAAAGAACATGTTCCACAAGTATATGGAACACGCCAAGAAGGTCGGCGGAGACATTCTGGACGGCAACCCCGTCAGCACCGCAGACCGCCTGAAATATGCGATCGGCAACACTCTGGTCTATGGCCCGCTGAAAGACACACTTGGACTGGGTCGTGTGCGTGTGGGCTACACCGCGGGTGAGGCGATTGGGCCCGAGATTTTCGAGTTCTACCGCTCGCTTGGTATCAACCTGAAACAGCTTTACGGGCAGACAGAAGCGACAGTGTTCATCACCGTGCAGCCCGATGGCGAAGTGCGCGCCGACACGGTTGGCGTTCCGGCCCCCGACGTCGAGATCAAGATCGACGACAATGGCGAGATCCACTATCGCTCGCCGGGGACCTTTGTTGAGTACTACAAGAACCCGGAATCGACGGCCTCGACCAAGGACTCCGACGGTTGGGTTGCGACCGGTGACGCGGGCTTTTTCGAGGAAAACTCGGGCCATTTGCGGATCATCGACCGTGCCAAGGACGTGGGTAAAATGGCCGATGGAGCGATGTTTGCGCCCAAATATGTCGAGAACAAGCTGAAGTTCTACCCTGATATCCTTGAGGCGGTTCTGTTTGGCAACGGCAAAGACCGCTGCGTGGCTTTCATCAACATCGACCTGACGGCCGTGGGCAACTGGGCGGAGCGCAACAACATCGCTTATGCGTCCTATCAGGAACTGGCTGGGCATCCGAAGGTTCTGGAGACGATACAGAACCATGTGGAGACGGTGAACAAATCCGTGGCCGAGGACCCGATGCTGTCGGGCTGCCAGGTGCATCGTTTTGTTGTGCTGCACAAGGAGCTGGATGCCGACGATGGCGAGATGACCCGGACTCGCAAGGTGCGCCGCCGGATCGTGGAAGAGAAGTTCGCCGACATCATCGGGGCGCTGTATGACGGCTCGCCGCGGATCGCGACCACCACGGAAGTGACCTATGAGGATGGGCGCAAAGGGTCGATCAGCGCGACGCTCGATATCCGCGATGCGGCCGTGTCGCAGGTTTCGGCAAAAATGGCAGCGGAGTGAGGGACGGGAGGACGACGCTTGTCCCCGTGCCGGGGACATCGCCCCGCCCGCCGTCCCGTAGGGAGCAGTCCCGCCTGAAGAATGAGGGAGAGTTTGATGCTGGATGCATCTGAAGGCTACATCACCGAGGACGGTCGCAAGATCGGCGGTGTGGTGATGGAGATGAAAAACATCACGCTGCGCTTTGGCGGTGTGGTGGCAATCAAGGACATTTCGTTCGATATTCGTGAAGGCGAAATCCGGGCGATCATTGGTCCGAACGGGGCTGGCAAATCGTCGATGCTCAACGTGATCTCGGGCTTTTATGTGCCGCAGGAAGGCGAGGTGTTCTTTCACGGCAAGAAGCGCCCGCAGATGCGCCCTTATGAGGTGGCACGCCAAGGGATCGCGCGGACCTTTCAGAATATTGCATTGTTTGAGGGGATGAGCGTTCTGGATAACGTGATGACCGGCCGTCTGAACTATATGAAGTCGGGGTTATTCTCTCAGGCGCTGTGGAAGGGCAAGGCCGAGCGTGAGGAGACCGAGAACCGCGAACTCGTGGAGAAGGTCATCGACTTTCTGGAAATTCAGCACATCCGAAAGACGCCTGTTTCGCGGTTGCCCTACGGCTTGAAGAAGCGGGTCGAGTTGGCGCGTGCCCTGGCCGCCGAACCCAAACTTTTGCTTCTGGATGAACCTATGGCTGGCATGAACGTCGAGGAAAAAGAGGACATGTCCCGCTTTATTCTGGACGTGAATGACGAGTTTGGGACCACCATCGCGCTGATCGAGCACGATATGGGCGTGGTTATGGACCTGTCCGACCGTGTGGTTGTGATGGATTACGGGAAAAAAATTGGCGACGGCACACCAGACGAGGTGCGCAACAACCAGGACGTCATCGACGCCTATCTGGGGGTGAGCCATGACTGAGTTTTCCAGCATTTCTAAGAAGTTTGAACGAATTTCAGTGCTGAAGTTCGCGAGGGGAGAGCAGGATGCCTGATTCACTTCTATTCGGGACCGAGGTCGTTCTGAACGGTCTTATGGCGGGTGTTCTTTATGCGCTTGTGGCATTGGGTTTTGTCCTGATCTACAAAGCATCGGGCATCTTCAACTATGCACAGGGCGTCATGGCTTTGTTCGCTGCGATGACCCTGTACGGGATCATGGTTGGCCAAGTGCCGTTTGCGCATCTGATCAACGCTATCTTTGGAACGCACATTCACCACTTTGGGTGGGAAGTTCCGGCGGTCATTGCAATTGTACTGACGGTTGTTGTCATGGTGCTGTTTGCCTGGCTGGTGCAACAGTACATCTTTCGTCACCTGGTTGGGCAGGAACCAATCATTCTGTTCATGGCAACTATTGGTCTGGCTTACTTTCTGGAAGGCGTGGCCGATTTGATGTGGGGGTCGGAAATCAAGGCTCTGGACGTCGGTCTGCCGCAGGGTGGTAGCTTCTGGATCGAAGAGAACACGCAGTGGATGGGCATGGGGAATGAGAACTTCTATGGGTTCTTCCTGGACAAGTTGGATCTGATTGCCACGGTGATTGCTGCGGTACTGGTAATCGCGCTGGTGGCGTTCAGTCAGTACACCAAGCAGGGCCGTGCCATGCGGGCTGTGGCGGATGATCACCAGGCGGCACTGTCGGTTGGCATCAATCTGAACTTCATCTGGGTTCTGGTCTGGTCGGTCGCAGGCTTTGTGGCTCTGGTTGCCGGGATCGTCTGGGGCAGCAAGTCGGGCGTACAGTTCTCGCTGTCCCTGATCGCGCTGAAAGCGCTGCCGGTTCTTATGCTAGGTGGGTTCACTTCGATCCCAGGCGCCATTGTGGGTGGTTTGATTATCGGGGTTGGTGAGAAGCTTTTCGAGTTTGCCATTGGCCCGCTGGTTGGCGGTGCGACCGAGAACTGGTTCGCCTATGTGCTGGCGCTGCTGTTCCTGGTGTTCCGTCCACAGGGCCTGTTCGGGGACAAGATTATCGAAAGGGTCTGAAGCTCCGGTGGGCGACCCCGTTGCGCGATGCGCAACGAGACCCGCCCACCCGAAACCTTCGCCTGATATGAGAAACGAAAGGGATATCCGAAGATGAACAAACTGATCGCCATCATCAATGTGATTGCGTGGTCCGGGTTTTGGGCATTCGGGTATCTTGCCGTCACGGCCGAAGGGCTGACGGAGAGCCAACTGGTGATTGCCGCATTGCTGGCCTTTGGCGGGCTGGTGACAGGGATCGCTGCTTACATGCGGCTGGTGCGGGCCTCGGAGGCCAGCGGCTATGCCAGGAAATCAAATCAACTCGACGCCGCGGCCCGGAACCGCGCGCAGTCCGAAGGGGGCATCTGAACATGTTCTACCGCGAAGCCGGAGATTTCAAAATCTCCTACACTCAGGACAACCAGACCTTTCCGATCCGGTTTGATCGCTATCGTTACTATGCCGTCATGGTGTTCGCCTTTGCGGTGGTCCCGTTCCTGATCAATGACTATTGGGCCAATGCGATCATGCTGCCCTTCCTGATCTATGCGATTGCGGCGATTGGGCTGAACATCCTGACCGGCTATTGCGGGCAGGTGTCGCTGGGCACCGGCGGGTTCATGGCGGTGGGGGCGTATGCCTGTTACAAGCTGATGACCGCGTTCCCGGATGTGAGCATGTTCATCCACGTTCTGCTGGCCGGCGGGATCACGGCCCTGGTGGGTGTGTTGTTTGGTCTGCCGTCTTTGCGGATCAAAGGGTTCTATCTGGCGGTCGCCACGCTTGCGGCGCAGTTCTTTCTCGTCTGGCTCTTTAACCGGGTGCCGTGGTTCTACAACTATTCAGCCTCGGGACAGATCAATGCGCCTGAGCGCGATGTCTTTGGCATCATCATCACCGGCCCCAACGCGCCGGCCTGGGCGACATACCTGTTCTGTCTGATTTTCCTGACACTTTGTGCCTTGATCGCACGTAACCTGACCCGCGGCACTGTTGGCCGTAAGTGGATGGCCATTCGTGACATGGACATCGCGGCCGAAATCATCGGGGTGAACCCGCTGAAAGCCAAGATGACGGCCTTTGCGGTCAGCTCGTTCTTTGTGGGCATCTCGGGCGCGCTGTTCTTTGCGGTCTACTTGGGTGCGGTCGAAGTGGGCGAGGTGTTTGGCATCCAGAAGTCGTTCCTGGTTCTGTTCATGGTGATCATCGGCGGTTTGGGTTCGATCTTTGGATCGTTTGCTGGCGCGGCGTTCCTGGTGCTGCTGCCTGTGGTTCTGAAAGTTGTGGGTGCGGACATGCTGGGCTGGCCTACGGACATCGTGGCACACCTGCAGTTGGTGATTGTTGGCGCGCTGATCATCGTGTTCCTGATCATGGAACCGCATGGGCTGGCACAGTTGTGGCGTGTTGCCAAAGAGAAATTGCGTCTCTGGCCGTTCCCGCACTGACGCGGGGCCGGGCATGGAATTGCGGGGCGGAGGACCTCGTTCACGATCGGATAATACCTAGGGAGGAATAAAGCCGATGAAAATGAAACTGACCACTCTGGCGCTTGGTGCGCTGATGGCCGCCGGACCTGTGATGGCAGACCTTGTGTTCCCATCGCTGAGCTACCGGACAGGACCTTACGCAGCAGGCGGCATTCCGTTTGCGGATGGCTATGCCGATTACTTTACCCTTCTCAACGAGCGGGACGGTGGTATCGGTGGCGAGCCAATCCGTCTGGTCGAATGCGAAACCGGCTACAACACCGAAAAAGGCGTGGAATGTTATGAATCTACCAAGGGCGAAGGTGCTCTGGTGTATCAGCCGCTGTCGACCGGTATCACCTATCAGTTGATCCCCAAAGCAACCGCTGACGGCATCCCGATCCACACCATGGGATACGGCCGAACATCGGCTGCAAATGGTGACGTGTTCTCGAACGTGTTCAACTACCCGGCCAACTATTGGAACGGTGCGTCGGGCGTTGTGAACTATCTGCTTGAGGTCAACGGTGGCAACATCGAAGGCAAGAAAGTATCGCTGGTCTATCACAACTCGGCTTACGGCAAAGAGCCGATCCGTACGCTGGAAGAGCTGTCCAAGAAGTATGGCTTTGATCTGAAAGCACTGCCTGTCGATCATCCTGGTCAGGAGCAGAAGTCGCAGTGGCTGCAGATCCGTCGCGACCGTCCGGATTACGTTGTGATCTGGGGCTGGGGCGTGATGAACCAGGTTGCTGTTCAAGAAGCTGCAAACATCCGCTTCCCGATGGAAAACTTCATCGGTGTCTGGTGGTCGGGCGCCGAGCATGACGTTCTGTCCGCAGGCGACGCGGCCAACGGCTATAAGGCGATCACCTTCCACAATGTTGGTAGCGACTTCCCGGTCTTTGACGACATCAAAAAGCACGTCATCGACGCAGGCAAGGCAGCTGGCGCTGGCGATCAGGTTGGTACGGTCCTGTACAACCGTGGTCTGTATGCGGCGATGCTGGCGGCCGAAGCTGTGAAAACCGCACAGGAAATGCACGGCGTGACCGACATCACCCCGCAGCAGATGCGGGACGGTATGGAAGCTCTGGAAATCACCGAAGACAAGATGGCTGCGCTTGGCATGCCGAACTTTGGTCCTTCGTTCAAGGTGTCTTGCGAAAACCACGGTGGCCCTGGTCTGGTTGGTGTGAACCAGTGGGATGCGGCGTCCAAAACCTGGTCGCTGATCTCGGACTTCAAACCGACCGATGCCGAAGTCATCGGAGCGTTGGTCAAAGAAGATTCCGGTGCCTATGCGGCGGAGAACAACATCGAGCCGCGCTGCTGATCGGCCCGGTTTGAACATCCATTGGAGCGGCGGGTGTGCCTGCCGCTCCATTCCCCAAAGCCCGGCATGGGAACCGGGCATGCGTGAGGACAACAACTGATGCTGGATGCAGCCAACACAAACGACGTCGGTGTCGAGACCCTTTTGGAGGTCAACAATATCGAGGTGATCTACAACCACGTGATCCTCGTGCTGAAAGGCGTCAGCCTGAATGTGCCCAAGGGTGGGATCACCGCTCTGCTCGGGGGCAATGGTGCCGGCAAGACCACGACGCTCAAGGCGATCTCGAACCTGCTTCATTCGGAACGTGGCGAGGTAACCAAGGGATCGGTCAAGTATCGTGGTCAGGATGTGCACGATTCTGATCCGGCGGAATTGGTGCGCAAGGGCGTGATCCAGGTCATGGAAGGGCGCCATTGTTTCGAACACCTGACGGTCGAGGAAAATCTGCTGACGGGCTATTACACCCGTAAATCTGGCAAGGCTGAGATGCAGCGTGACCTTGAACTGGTCTACAATTATTTTCCGCGCCTCAAGGAACGGCGCAAATCCCTGGCGGGCTATACCTCGGGTGGTGAGCAGCAGATGGTGGCCATTGGCCGCGCCCTGATGGCCAACCCTGAAACGATCCTGCTGGACGAACCTTCGATGGGTTTGGCCCCGCAGCTGGTCGAAGAGATCTTTGGCATCGTCAAGGACCTGAACGAGAAAGAAGGCGTGTCCTTCTTGCTGGCTGAACAGAACACCAACGTGGCGCTGCGGTTTGCGCACTATGGCTACATTCTGGAATCGGGGCGTGTCGTGATGGACGGTCCGGCCGCCGACCTTCGCGAAAACCCGGACGTAAAAGAGTTCTACCTCGGTGTGTCCGAAGAAGGGCGCAAGAGCTTCCGTGATGTCCGATCTTATCGCCGCCGCAAGCGGTGGTTGAGCTGATGAGGGATCAGGTCATGACGCATTTTGATACCCTTGAAACTCGCAGTGATGATGAACGCGCCGCAGATTTGGCTCGGTCCCTGCCAGAACAGATCGCTCGTGCGCAGTCGGCCTCTGGTTACGTCGAAAGCCTGGCCGGAGTGGATGCAACTGCTATCCGCAGCGCGGGTGATCTTGTTGGATTGCCTGTTCTGCGTAAATCCGAGCTCAGCCGGGCCCAATCCGAGAGTGCGCCTTTTGGTGGTTTCACGGCAAAACCGGCTGCGGGTTTTGCTCATATCTTTCAATCGCCAGGCCCAATTTATGAGCCGGGCGGCGTGGATCATGACTGGTGGCGCATGGGGCGGTTCCTGCATGCGGCTGGCATCGGGCAGGGGGATATCGTTCATAACTGCTTTGGCTATCACCTGACGCCTGCGGGCATGATCTTTGAAAATGGTGCACGGGCGGTAGGGGCAGCGGTTCTGCCCGCAGGCACGGGTCAGACCGAGCTTCAAGTCAATGCAGCGCGCGACATCGGTTGCACGGCTTATGCAGGGACGCCGGACTACTTGAAAGTGATCCTGGACAAGGCGGACGAGATGGGGGTGACCCTCAAGATTTCGAAAGCGGCTGTGGGTGGTGGGGCCCTGTTCCCATCACTGCGCCAGGAGTACGCAGATCGCGGCATCACTTGTTTGCAGAGCTATGCCACGGCTGATCTGGGCAACATCGCCTATGAAAGTCCGGCCATGGAAGGCATGATCGTCGACGAGCATGTCATCGTCGAGATCGTGACACCCGGTACGGGTACACCGGTGGCCCCAGGCGAGGTGGGCGAGGTCGTTGTAACCTCCCTGAACCCTGACTACGCGCTCATCCGCTTTGCCACCGGTGACTTGTCCGCCGTGCTGCCTGGCGTGTCGCCCTGTGGCAGGACCAACATGCGCATCAAGGGGTGGATGGGTCGCGCCGATCAGACCACCAAGATCAAGGGCATGTTCGTGCGCCCCGAGCAGGTTGCGGCCCTGGTCGACAAGCATGACGAGATCGTAAAGGCCCGCGTGATCGCCTCACGTCAGGGAGAGATGGACACCATGACCGTTCAGATCGAAAGCCCAGGCGGTGACGACATGAGCTACGCTAAATCGGTAGTCGAGGTGCTCAAGCTGAAAGGCGCAATCGAAGTGGTGGCGCCGGGATCATTGCCCAAGGATGGCCTAGTGATCGAAGATCAACGCGTTTACGACTAAGTTCAGATTGAAATGCTTGGGATGCCCCGCCGATCCATGGACCGGTGGGGCATTCCAATTTCAAAGTGGTGGGATCACATAGTTCATGATGCTCTGCATGCGGATCATCACGCGGCGTATGATGTGTGTGGGCTTTACAGACTCGGTATAGATAGCAGCCGTTCCAACGGCGCCGGGGGGGAGTGCCGTTAGCAATGCCGGGTCGTCCAAATCGATCCGAGCCACAAAGGGTTCGGCCTGAATTTGCCCGGCAGAGTAAACTGTGCCCGACACCAGCGCCTGTCCTTGAGACGCAATTTCCGTCACCAGGCGCACTTTCCCGGTCAGAATTTCTCCGGGCTTGGTTTTTAGCGCGATCTCAACCTCTTGCCCGGGTTTCAAGTGCCGCATGTAGATCTGCTGGATGTTCACAACGAGAGTTTTCTCAGAGGTATCAACAAACACCATCGAAGGGGCAATCGGAAAGCTGGTAACGCGTTGCCCCACGGCCAAAGCCAGATTGGTGATGTACCCGTCGCTCGGCGCCACAACGGTGGTCTGCTTCAGGTTCCAACGCGCTTGATCCAAGTTTGCCTGCGCCTCGGCAACCTTTGCCACGGTTCCATCGGCAGTCACTGCGCCCAATTCGGTTTCTGCCTGGGAAATTGCTGCGCTTGCCTGATCGACAGCGGCTTCGGCAGCCTCCAGGTCTGTTTCACGCTGCTCCAGCCGGTTCTCAGATATGGCCCCGCTTTGGACAAGTTGAGCGTCGTCGTCATATCGGTTTTGAGCGAGGACTTGGGCAGCGAGCGCCTGCCTTAGCTGAGCTTCGGCGTTTCGCAGTGCATCTATGTCCTGCTTGGCTTGTGCCTCAACGCGGACCAGTTGCGCCTCGGCTGCGTTCAGCGCGATCTGAAATGGTTCGGGATCCAGTTGGAACAGCAAATCACCCTTTTTCATCGCAACATTTGGTTCGGCTGTGATCTCGATCACCTCCCCGTTCACGTTGGGAATCACCTGCACTGCGCGGGTCAGAACACGGGTCGAACCCTGCGGAGCGCCCCACTGCAGCGGGATGAAGAGAAAGATGAACAGCACCACCATCCAGACCAACGTCGTGGCCCAAGTCAGCCCTGAATTTGGAACCACTTTGAGGCGGATCAGGACAAAAAGCAGGGCGACATAGATCAGAGTTAGAAAGACGATCATGGTTTGGACGCCTCTGGTTGTGATTTGGTAAAGGCCCAGATCAGGGCGAGCGGCCAAAACACGCCGACCATCAGCGCGCCGAGCCAACCGGCGACGGTGATGGCTTCGGCCTGTGGGTGATTGCGGCCATGAGCGATTTGGCCAGGCAAGCGGGCCAAGACAACAAAACCGATCAGAGCCGTGACAATCAGAACGATCAGGACAACCCAGGCAAAGTAATCCAATGCAGCCATAAACATATTACCTTTGTGATGCGAAATCGAATTCAGCTTATCGTATGGGATTGGAACAAGGCAAAGTTGAAATTCGGGTTGTGGCACCTCAGGTGGGATTGCCACTGGAATTACCGACAAAAATGATCGAATAAGGGCGAAACGCCTCGTACAGAACCGATCATGGCTGACATAGAGTATTCAGATCAGGGCACGCGCCACCGCAATTCCACCGGCACTCGGGTGCTGGGTTGGATTGCGATGGTGATTGCCGCAACTTGTCTGTTGCCGATGATGGCGGTTGTTCTGGCGGCAGTCACGGGCGGGACGGATACGGTTTCGCACCTGTTGTCGACCGTGCTGCCGCGCTATGCCACGACCACCTTGATCCTAGTGCTTTTGGTGGCCGCAGGGACCTTTTGCATCGGAGTGGGCGCGGCCTGGCTGGTGACGATGACGCGGTTTCCGGGGGCACGCGTGATGGAGATTGCGCTGGTGTTGCCGTTGGCCTTTCCGGCCTATGTGCTGGCCTATGCCTACACCTTTGTCCTAGACCATCCGGGTATCGTGCAAAGCACCCTGCGAGACGTGATGGGTTGGGGACCGCGCGACTATTGGTTCCCCGAGGTCCGTTCGACCGAGGGCGCGGCGGTTATGCTGATCTTGGTGCTATACCCGTACGTCTACCTTTTGGCGCGGGCCGCGTTCCTACAGCAAAGCGCGACGGCCTTTTTGGCCGCGCGATCCTTGGGTTCGAACCCTTTTGTCGCGTTCTGGAAGGTGTCGCTGCCGATGGCGCGCCCGGCGATCGCCGGTGGCGTTCTTTTGGCGGTGATGGAGACGATCGCGGATTTTGGCACCGTTGCCTATTTCGGGGTACAGACCTTTGCGACCGGCATCTACACCAGTTGGTTTACGATGGCTGACCGTGCTGCAGCGGCTCAGCTGGCGCTTTGCCTGTTAGGCGCCGCATTGATGCTGGCGGTTGCGGAACGCACGCAACGCGGCAAGTCAAAGTACCACCAGGCCGGACGCCGTCACGCGGCCTTGCCGTCGGCGCAACTGCGTGGGTTTGCGGCTTTTGGGGCGTTTGTTCTTTGCGCCATTCCAGTTGTCCTGGGCTTTGCACTGCCGGTTTTCATCCTGTTCCAGATGGGGCTTGAGTCCGAGCAGAACCTGCTGTCGCGTCGTTATATCGGTTTCATCCAGAATTCTCTGACGCTGGCGTCGATCGCAGCTGTGGTAACGGTGTGTGCGGCGATCTGCGTGGGTTTCTTTCAACGCCTGAAACCGGGGCGCCAGTCGATGTCAGCCGTCTATATCTCGCGCCTGGGCTATGCAGTGCCGGGCGGGGTGATCGCGGTTGGCCTGATGGTGCCCTTTGCGAACTTTGACAATCTGCTGGATGGCTGGATGAGGGCGAGTTTTGGGGTCTCGACCGGTCTGTTGGTGACTGGGTCCATCTGGCTCTTGGTTGCGGCTTATATGGTGCGCTTCCTGTCTGCGGCGCTGTCTGCCTATGAGGGCGGGCAGAGCATGGTGCATCCCAACATGGATGCCGCTGCGCGATCCCTGGGCAAGACGCCGATGGGCACCCTTCGCCGGGTGCATCTGCCGATCCTGACACCGTCGTTGCTGACGGCCTTGCTGATCGTTTTTGTAGATGTGATGAAGGAGCTGCCCGCGACCTTGATCATGCGCCCCTTCAACTATGACACTTTGGCGGTGCAGGCGTTCCGCTTGGCCTCGGATGAGCGGCTCGAGGGTGCGGCGGTTCCGTCGCTGGTCATCCTGGCCGTTGGGCTGCTGCCTGTGATCCTGATCTGTCGCCAGGTGGGGCGCGGCCATTAGCGCCAGACGGTCAATCCGGCCCCAACCGCGACAAGGCCAAGGCCGATCAGATTAGCGGTTGAGAAATCCCTGACGCCCATCCCAAAGGCGCCAATTCGGTCATGCGCGTATCCGGCCGCCAGTTGTCCGACGATCACGCAGACCATGTATGAGGCAACGCCCAAGCGCGGCACCGCAAGGATGGAGACCAGAACCACATATACCCCGATCAACCCGCCTGCCCACATCCATAGGGGGACGCTTGCCAGGTCCGATTTGCGCGGCAATGTGCTGCCGGTCGTCAACAACAACATCAACAATGCCAGCGTTCCCAGGCCAAAGGCCAGTGCGGCGGTCTGGAGCGGGCCACCCAACAGCTCGGCCATTCGGGTGTAGATCGGGCCTTGGGCTGCGATCAGTGCCCCGCCGAGGATAACGCCCACGACCAACAGCAGGATCATTGCAGGTGCTTGTACATGTAGGTGGTGGGTTCAAGCCGATCGTCATGTGGATTGCGGCAGAACTTCGGGATTTCACCTGCCACTTGGAAACCAAGGGAGTGGTAGAGCGCTTGGGAAGGATCACCGCTGCGCGTGTCGAGAACCAGCAAGGACAGACCAAGTTCGCAGGCCTTGTCCCGTAGAGCGGTCATCAAGCCCCGCGCCAAACCGATCCGACGAAAACTTGGGTGCACCAAAAGCTTTGAGACATCCGCCCGATGGGGTTGGTTCGGCATCGACGCGGGCACGAGCTGAACTGTGCCGACAACACGTCCGTTGTGTCGCGCCACAAATAGGGTCGCTGCCCCGGTGGACACCATCGGGAAGATTCGCGTTTGCCAGAACTCCTGAGCATCCTGTTCGGAGAATGGCAGGACAAACCCAACACTGGCGCCGTCATGGACACAGGCATGAAGGGTATCGGCCAAATCCCCGAGGAGCGTGGGCAGGGCTGAAGATGAGGCCTCTTCGATCATATCAGAACCAGCATGTATCGCACGCCACGGCGCTCTGAGGTTTCAAACACCGTGGGTCCTGACAGATGATAACGCAGGCAATCCCCCGCGCTCAGGTTGTGGCGGGTGTCGTCCACGGTCAGTGACATAGCGCCATCCAGGAGGATCACGTGATGTTCCTGTCCAGGTTTGGGCGGGCCGTCATAGGCCACGCGAGTCCCCGGCGGCAGATGGCATTCGATCACCTCACCCGACAGGCCGGGGGCCGGAGGAGAGACGGAGCGGCGGACATAGCCAGTTTCCGGATCGGTCCATTCTGTTTGACGTTCCACTGGAACGCGCGGGGTAAACGTATCCTCGACCATCATCATCAGACGCGACATTGGCAGGCCGAATGCGCGGCACAGTCGGCCCAGGCTTTCGGCCGTTGGGCTGACCTCGCCCTTCTCCATCCGGGACAGGGTGGCGCGGCTCAAGCCACTGGCAGTGGCCAGTTCATCCAGAGACCAGCCGCGCCCTTGACGCAGCTCCTTGAGGCGTTCACTCAGGCGGTTCGACAGGTCATCAAGCATGATCATATCCGAGACAGATTCTCAATTATGGAAATGCTGCGCTGAAATTTAATGTGATTGCAAGAGAAGAGGCGCGAGATTTCTCTCGCGCCTCATAGACGATCATATTTTGGGCGGGCTTAGCGCCAGCCTGCCTCGTCAAAGATCTTTTGAGCTGTGGGGATGTTCTTGGCCACGGCTGACAGGCTCACGTCGTCGGGTTTGAAGTGGCCCAGTTTGGCGACGGTTTCGGACAGGGCAACGCCCGGAACAGCCGGGTATTCATCGTTGCCGCCCGAGAAATATTGCTGCGCCTGATCTGACGCCAGATACTCTAGAAACTTGATCGCGTTTTCCTTGTTCGGAGCGTGCGCCGCAACGCCACCACCCGACAGGTTCATATGCGCGCCTTCGGCATCCTGCGAGGGGAAGATCCAGCCGATCATGTCGATGTCATCGCTGACGCCCTTGACGTTTTTGCGCAAGGCACGCGCAAAGTAGTAAGTGTTGCCAACGGCAATTTCGCACTCGCCCGAAACAAGGCCGCGCAGTTGATCGGTGTCGCCCCCCTTGGGGGCACGCGCCATGTTGGCGACCACGCCATCAGCCCAGGCCAGAGCAGCCTCTTCGCCGTGGTGCTCGATGATCGAGGCCAGCAGGGTCTGGTTGTAAGTGTTGCTGGACGAGCGGATGCAGACCTTGCCTGCATATTGCGGGTCCGCCAGATCCAGATAGGTGCGGGGCGGGTTGGCGACGTCATTCTTGTCGTAGAAGATCACGCGCCCGCGCTGCGAGAAACCAAACCACTGGTTGTCGCTGTCCTGCAGGTAGGCTGGGACACGGGCCTCGAGAACCTCGCTGTCGATGGATTGAAGCACGCCTGCATCCTTGGCGCGTTCTAGGCGCGAGGTGTCCACGGTCAGCAGGATATCGGCCGGCGAGTTGGCGCCTTCGGCGCTCATCCGGGCGATCAGTTCGTCCGCCTTGCCCTCGATCCGGTTGATGGTGATGCCGGTGGCCTCTTCGAAGTCGGAATAGAGCCGTTCGTCGGTGTCATAGTGGCGCGACGAGTAAAGGTTGACTTCTCCCTCGGCCCATGCGGCCGTGGTGAGGGTGGTGGCCACGATGGTGGCAAGTGCTGTCGATGCTTTGAACATTGCAATTCCCAAGTGTTGACGAATCCAGACGAGAACCCGATTGCCCAGTGAAATATAGCAATCCTGTCCGAATACAATCGAAATCCGATAAAAACACTCGGGAAGAGGGACTCAGCCGTCGGCGCTGTCCATTTTCCAGGCTTTGAGGAGTTTGGGTAAAGC
This sequence comes from Falsiruegeria litorea R37, assembly GCF_900172225.1. Taxonomy (NCBI): domain Bacteria; kingdom Pseudomonadati; phylum Pseudomonadota; class Alphaproteobacteria; order Rhodobacterales; family Roseobacteraceae; genus Falsiruegeria; species Falsiruegeria litorea. Next base: position 16,884 of record NZ_FWFO01000003.1, on the reverse strand, counting down.
GATATTCCAATCCATGACACCCACAGTGTCGGCCCAATTCTGATAGCTGCGACGCATGGCTTTGGCGCGATCAGCCTCGCCGTGAATCAGGTTGTGCAACTCGGTCCTGTCGGCTTCCATGTCATACAGTTCCCAGTCCTGACCATGCAGACGGACAAGTTTGAACTGGCCCAGGCGAACGGCGGCGTTGCCTTCGTGTTCGAAAAAGATTGGCTGTTCGCGGGCCCAATCGGTTCCCTGCAAAAGCGGGAGCAAGCTTTCACCCTGTGTGGGTTGGATTTCGTGACCGTCTAACTCTTTGAGATAGGACACTCCTGTCGCCTCAAGAATTGTGGGGAGGATGTCGACTACATGGCTGGGGGCATGGCGAACTGGTTGCGGACCAAACCCATTCGGCCAATGCGCCACCAGGGGCGTCGAAATCCCGCCTTCGTGGACAAAGTGTTTGAACAAGCGAAAGGGCGCGTTCGACACGTTTGCCCAAGGCTTGTCATAGCTTTGAAAGGTCTGCGCGTCACCGGGGTGCAGACCCGGCACGTTGCCCATCGTGATCTTGCGCCCGTCATGGGTGACGTCTGGATAGAATTGCGCCCAGCCATCTTCTGCCATGAACTCGGCGCAGCCGCCGTTGTCAGACAAGAACAGGATCAGGGTATTGTCCAGTTGCTCCATCCGCCGCAGCGCCGCCACAAGTGTCCCAATGGATTGGTCCATCCGGTCGACCATGGCGGCATAGGTGGCCATCTTGGCGGCTTCCCAATCGGGATGTGCCTCGTCAGTCCAGCGGTGCACATCCTGATCGCGGGGCGAGATGTCCCACTGTGTCTGAAACACGCCCAAGCCGTTCATCGTTTCGTGTCGGGCGGTTCGGGTCGCATCCCAGCCCTTGGCATAGACGCCGTCGTAGCGAGCGATGTCTTCGGGGTGGGCATGCAGGGGCCAATGCGGCGCTGTATGGGCAAGATAGAGGAAGAAGGGGGCGTCATCTTGAACCGCCCCTTCGATCATTCCGATGGCTTTGTCGGTGATCGCGTCGGTGAAGTAAAAGTCATCTGGCAGAACCTCGACCCGGCTGTCATCCTCCATCATGTAATGCGGCGAAAAGAAATGCGTGGCGCCGTCCATGATACCAAAGAAGCGGTCAAAGCCGCGTTGACGCGGGGTGGGGTGTTCGACGTCGCCGGGGCGCCAACTGTCATAGTCACGGGATTCGAAATCACCGGCGACATGCCATTTGCCACTCATCAACGTGCGGTACCCGGAGGCGCGCAGATGTTCGGCAACAGTGGCGGAATCGTTGCGCAAAAATCCCTGATACGCAGGCGTGCCCAGATTGGCTCCCATGTGCCCGATGCCTGCGTTGTGGGGATAAAGCCCGGTCAAAAGCGAAGCGCGCGTGGGACAGCACCGGGCGCAATTGTACATCGCACTTAGCAAGGTGCCACCCTTGGCCAGGGCGTCGATATTGGGTGTGCGGATTTCAGAGCCGGTGCAGCCAAGATCGGCAAACCCCATGTCGTCAGCGAGGATCAGGATGACGTTGGGACGAGACATGGCGGACCTCCGGTGCTGTGCTGCCGATTCAGAGTAACAGCTATCGGCACATCGCCACAGAATTCTCGGAGTGAGGCCTGGGTCAGGGCAGGGCGCACAAAAAAACCGCGCTCGAAGGCGCGGTTTTCTTTGGGTATGCGGTCTGGTTCAGCCCTGGCGAGCTTTGAACCGACGCTGCGTTTTGTTGATCACATAAACGCGGCCTTTGCGACGCACAACACGGCAATCACGGTGCCGGTTCTTGAGCGAGCGGAGCGAGTTCTTGACCTTCATGGCCTGTCTCCTGTTCCTGCGGCGCCTTTGCAAGGTGGCCAGCGCCTGGTGTTACGGGTGTCCCGGAAATCCGAAACAGTGAATTCATGGTGGGCGATACAAGGTTCGAACTTGTGACCCCTTCGATGTCAACGAAGTGCTCTACCACTGAGCTAATCGCCCATGAATACCCTTGCGATCCCTGTCCCAGAAAAAACTAGGACGCGGAGAACCGCGCCGGTAGCGGGGTCTATAAAAGGAGTCGTCGGGGGGATCAAGGGCTTTTGATCGAACTATTTTCCGGTCTATGTTTTTCTTTGTAAGGAGACCTCATGCCCCGTGCTGCATATTACCTGTCCGAGCCTAACAAACGCACGTCTTGTGTGGTCTTTGCCTCTCCGCACAGTGGCAGCGACTATCCGGATTGGTTTCTGAAGCAAACGGTGCTGAATCCTAAGACGATTCGCTCGTCCGAAGATGCTTTTGTCGATCTATTGTTTCAGGACGTGGCGGATTACGGAGCACCTTTTCTAAAAGCGGGTGCGCCGCGGGCGTTTCTGGACCTCAATCGCAGTCCCGAAGAGTTGGACCCGGCTTTGATCGTGGGGGTCCGCAAGCCAGGGCACAATCCGAGGGTGGCATCAGGTTTGGGGGTGATTCCCCGCGTTGTAGCAAATGGGCGCGCGATTTATCGGGGCAAATTGCCCATGTCCGAGGCCAAGCGTCGGATCGACGGATATTGGCATCCTTATCACGCACGCTTGCAGTCCTTGCTGAACGAATCATATCAGATGTTCGGTGAAGCCATCTTAGTGGATTGCCATTCGATGCCGCATGAGGCGTTGGACAGTGTGTGTCGCAAGGGTGGAAAATGTCCTGACATCGTGCTTGGTGACCGATTTGGCGCGGCAGCTTCGCCAGAGATCGTGGATGAGATTGAGTCCGCGTTTGCCGCAGCGGGTTTGACGGTGATGCGAAACACGCCCTTTGCGGGGGCTTATGTGACGCAGGCCTATGGACGCCCATCACGCAAGCAGCACGCCGTCCAGATCGAAATCGATCGGTCGATCTATATGGACGAGAAACGCGTTCGCCCCAACGCGGACTTTGACCAGGTGCGCGCATTGCTGAGCCAGGTCGCTGCGAGAATTGTTGCCTTTGGCCAGGGTGGCGCCCGATTGGCGGCCGAATGATCAGCGCAACGTGCGTCCTTTGATGATGGCATCCGAGCCATAACGCTTGCGAATGGCATCTGTGGCACGTTCTGCCTCGCTGCGTTGGGCCGCACCGGGGTCCAGCAGGTCGCCGCTTTTGTCCGCCTCGGTTTCCGGGCACAGATCCGACAGGCCGCAACCCAACAGGCGATAGGGGCCTTGATCGCCCACCTGATCAAACAGCCCTCGTGCGGTCCGGTAAAGCGTGCCCGCCATTTGCGTAGCATCCCTGAGGGACACGCGTCGGGTCAAAATGGCGTGGTTGGCACGCTTGAGCTTGAGCGTCACCACGCGCCCTGCCAACCTTTTGGCCTTGGCCCGGTCAGCCACCTTTTCCGCCATTCGCCAAAGATGGCCGTCCAATATGTCGGGGTTGCTTGTATCCTCAAAGAACGTGGTCTCGTTCGAGATCGACTTCATCGGTTCGTTGTTAGAGACCCGCCGCTTGTCCTGACCGCGGGCCAAGTGCCACAACCGATACCCCATCGAGCCAAACCGGTCGGTCAGCGCGTCTTGCTCCCACCTCAACAAATCCGAGAAGGTCCGGATGCCTGCCTTTTCCAACGAAGCTTGCGCGGCAGGGCCGATACCCCAGATCAGCCGCACGGGCTGGTTCTCCAGAAATGCGGCCGTCTCTTGCACCCCGATCACAGAAAAGCCACGCGGCTTATCAAGGTCTGAGGCCACTTTGGCCAAGAACTTGTTGTGGCTCAACCCGATGGAACCGGTCAGCCCCAGTTCGTCTTTCATCCGCTTCACTAGTTTGGCCAGCATCACGGCCGGCGGCGCGCCATGAAGTTTCTGCGTGCCCGACAGATCTAGGAACGCTTCGTCTAGGGACAGGGGTTCGATTGCTGGAGTGAGTTCGTCCATCATCGCCCTGATTTGGCGGCTGACCTCGGCATAGACGCTCATGCGGGGTTTGACGACGATGGCGTCGGGGCACAAATCCAGCGCCTTGAACATTGGCATGGCCGATCGCACCCCCCGAATCCGCGCGACATAGCAAGCGGTGGATACAACGCCGCGTTTTCCGCCGCCGATGATGACGGGTTTGTCAGCCAGTTCCGGATTGTCACGTTTTTCGACCGAGGCATAGAAAGCGTCGCAATCCATGTGGGCAATGGACAGATCGAAAAGCTCGGGGTTGCTGGCAACACGCGGACTGCCGCAGGACGGACAGCGGCGTCCGACATCGAATTGGGTCAGGCAATCGCGGCACAGGGACGGCATGATCAGGCTCAAGTCAGCTTTGCAAGCACTGGCGGTTGTGCCAGTCCGCTCATTTTAGTGGGTTGAACAGAGCAAGAACAGGGGCCCTCTCCGAGAAAACCCCCGCTGTTTGAGCGGGGGAGGAGACGAACCACAGGAAGATAAGGTTCGTTGGGGAGTGTCTCAATCTTAGACTCGCCCAAAATCTGGCTCAGGCATAGTAGGGAATTCCCCACGCCCCAAATGTATGTCCAAAATGTGCTTTCGGGGGCACAGGACCTTTTGCGGTACTCAGGGCCGGTTTGGTGTCGTGGCTTGGGCCGAGCGCATTTCGTCCAGAATCGCCTGAGCAGCGGTACGAGGGTCTTCTGCGCGATAGATTGGGCGCCCGACGACGATATGATCGACGCCATCCGAGATAGCATTTGCAGGAGTCGCCACCCGTTTCTGATCGCCCAAATCAGCACCGGCGGGACGTACACCAGGGGTGACGATCAAACGGCCTTTGGCCTGTGGCAGAGCGCGGATCAGTGCGGCCTCTTGGGGGGAGGCGATAATGCCATCGGCGCCGGCCTCAAAGGCCTTGGCAGCGCGTTCGATGGCCAGCTCTTGCACATCGCCCGGTTTGATCAGGCCAGCGTCCAGATCGTCGCGGTTAAGAGAGGTCAGGATGGTTACGGCCAAGATTTTCAGATCTTTGCCGCTTGCGCCTTCCTTGGCGGCGCGCACAACATGCGGGTCACCGTGGACGGTTAGGAAATCCAGATCGAATTGGGTCAGACCCCGGACTGCGTTTTCGACGGTGTTACCGATGTCAAAAAGCTTCATGTCCAGGAAGATGCGCTTGCCATGTTCCTGCTTCAGCTCGTTTGCCAGGGCCAAGCCCCCGCCTGTAAGCATTCCGAGGCCGATTTTGTAAAAGGAAACCGCATCTCCCAGCTGTTCGGTCAGTGCCAGACCTTGCAGGGCGTTGGGTACATCCAGCGCAACAATCAGGCGGTCGTCGGACGCAGGTGTGGCGGGCGCAGGTGTGGCGGACATGGGCGCGATCCTTGTTTTGTGGGGTCGCGCCTCTCTAATTAGCTGCCACTTGCGATGCAAGTGTCCTTGCGGGATCAGGCCAACATGGGCAGGGGTGCATCGACCTGTTCAGAAAGCTCGATAGATTTGTGGCCCGAGCGATATTCGGGCATGCGGCGCAGCTGTCGCATCGCGTCCCCGACAAAGGCTTTGGCACGCGTCTTGGGGCATTCGTTTGCCGGTATGTCCAACGCGCAGAACAAGGTGACGAACATGTCCCCAAGTGTCATGCAAACGTTCGCTGTATGTCGCTCGGTCCGCTCGCAGTAGGTGTATTGTGAAATCTCAACATTGGTTACTAGCATAAAAGCCTCCACTCTGGACCTTAGTATGACCGAGGAAATATTACTAAAGTGAGGCAGGGTTGAGGTGAAATTCTGAGAATTTAACTCATTTTGAATTTCCGTCATCCAGCCTCTTGAAGACCAGATAGCATTACCCAAATTGAATGCGAGGCCCAACAAAAGGCGTGCCGATTTCGGGCGCCGACACGACCGGGCGCTTGGAAAAGGAGAGAGTGATGGACTTGAACAAGTTCACCGAGCGGGCACGAGGCTTCGTGCAGGCGGCGCAGACCATTGCGATGCGCGAAGGGCATCAAAGACTGACGCCCGAACATATTCTCAAAGCACTGATGGATGACGAGCAGGGGCTGGCAAGCAACCTGATCACCCGCGCAGGCGGAGCGCCTGGACGCGTGGTCGAGGCGCTGGATGTTGCCCTGTCGAAACAGGCCAAGGTCAGCGGCGATGCAGGCCAGATCTATCTGGATGGGCAAACTGGTAAAGTCTTGGCAGAGGCCGAGAAACTGGCGCAGAAGGCGGGCGACAGCTTTGTGCCGGTCGAACGGGTTTTGATGGCGCTTTGCATGGTTAAGTCCAAGGCCAAGGAAGCCTTGGATGCGGGCGCAGTGAGCGCGCAAAAACTCAACGAGGCGATCAATGATATCCGCAAGGGCCGAACAGCTGACACAGCGAGTGCCGAGGATGGCTATGATGCGCTCAAGAAGTACGCGCACGACCTGACCGAAGCGGCGGCCGCCGGCAAGATCGATCCGATCATCGGTCGGGACGAGGAAATCCGCCGCGCGATGCAGGTGCTCAGCCGTCGGACCAAAAACAACCCGGTTCTGATCGGTGAGCCTGGCGTTGGTAAAACCGCGATTGCCGAGGGAATGGCCTTGCGCATCATCAACGGAGATGTGCCTGAATCCCTTCGGGACAAGAAACTTCTGTCGCTCGACATGGGGGCGTTGATTGCCGGTGCGAAATACCGGGGTGAGTTCGAGGAGCGGCTCAAGGCGGTTCTGACCGAGGTGACCGAAGCCGCGGGCGAAATTATCCTGTTCATCGACGAGATGCACACGCTTGTAGGCGCCGGTAAATCCGATGGCGCGATGGATGCCGCCAACCTGATCAAGCCTGCGCTTGCTCGGGGGGAGTTGCACTGTATCGGTGCAACTACGCTGGATGAGTATCGCAAGTACGTGGAAAAAGACGCGGCCCTGGCGCGTCGGTTCCAGCCTGTTTTGGTCAGCGAGCCGACTGTCGAGGATACCATCAGCATCCTTCGCGGTATCAAAGAGAAATACGAACTGCACCACGGTGTGCGTGTATCGGATTCGGCGCTGGTTTCAGCCGCGACCCTGTCGCATCGCTATATCACCGACCGCTTCCTGCCCGACAAAGCCATCGACCTTGTGGACGAGGCTGCCAGCCGCTTGCGAATGGAGGTCGACAGCAAACCCGAAGAGCTCGATCAACTCGACCGTCAGATCCTGCAGCTGCAGATCGAAGAAGAGGCACTGAAGCTCGAGGATGATGCCGCGTCCAAGGACCGTCTGGAAACACTCCAAAAGGATCTGTCGGACCTGCAAGAGAAATCCGCAGAGATGACGGCCCAATGGCAGGCTGAACGAGACAAGCTGAACGCTGCTCAGTCGATCAAGGAACAGTTGGACAAAGCGCGCGCCGATTTGGAGATCGCCAAGCGCGAGGGCAACCTCGCCAAGGCGGGTGAGCTGTCCTATGGCGTCATCCCCGAGCTGGAAAAGCAGCTGGGGCAGGCGGAAGACCGCGAAGATGGCGGCATGATGGCAGAAGAGACCGTGCGCCCCGAGCAAATCGCGGCCGTGGTCGAGCGGTGGACGGGCATCCCCACCTCCAAGATGCTGGAAGGTGAGCGCGAGAAGCTGCTGCGGATGGAAGACGAGTTGCACCGCCGTGTGATCGGCCAGCATTCGGCTGTGACCGCCGTTGCAAACGCAGTGCGCCGGGCGCGGGCCGGTCTGAACGACGAGGGGCGGCCTTTGGGTTCGTTCCTGTTCCTCGGGCCGACGGGTGTGGGTAAGACCGAGCTGACCAAAGCGGTGGCAGATTTCCTGTTCGACGACGACAGCGCCATGGTGCGCATCGACATGTCCGAGTTCATGGAGAAACACGCGGTCGCCCGTCTGATCGGCGCTCCTCCGGGCTATGTCGGCTATGACGAGGGCGGCGTATTGACCGAGGCCGTGCGCAGGCGCCCGTATCAGGTTGTCCTGTTTGACGAGGTCGAAAAAGCGCATCCGGATGTGTTCAACGTGCTGTTGCAGGTGCTGGATGATGGTGTGCTGACCGATGGTCAGGGTCGCACGGTCGATTTCAAGCAGACGCTGATCGTGTTGACCTCGAACCTGGGCGCTCAAGCGCTGAGTCAACTGCCCGACGGCGCGGATGCGGCGGATGCGCGGCGCGACGTGATGGACGCGGTACGGGCCCATTTCCGGCCCGAGTTCCTGAACCGTCTGGACGAGACGATCATATTTGATCGCCTGGCCCGTGCGGACATGGATGGCATCGTCGACATCCAGTTGGGTCGTTTGGCGAAACGCCTTGCTGGCCGCAAGATCGGGCTCGAGCTGGACGAGGCCGCCAAGACCTGGCTTGCCGACGAAGGCTATGATCCGGTGTTTGGGGCTCGCCCGCTGAAGCGTGTAATCCAACGCGCGTTGCAGAACCCGCTGGCCGAAGCGCTGTTGGCAGGGGACATCAAGGATGGTGAAACTGTTCCGGTCTCGGCAGGCGCGGACGGGTTGATCATCGGCGACCGCCTGGGCACCAGCGATCGTCCACGACCGGATGATGCGGTTGTGCATTGACCTGAAATAGCTCACAAAAAGCCCGCTGTTCGCAGCGGGCTTTTTTCTGGCACTTACATACGGACCTTGGATTTTGGACTGGCACACCCTCATCAACACCGACCGCGGCAGGGATCACGGCAAGGAAGAAGATCCACTGCGCCAGAATTTCGTTCAGGACGCGGACCGGATCACCTTTTCCGCCCCATTCCGCAGGCTCGCCAACAAGACCCAGGTTCATCCACTTTACGAGCATGACCATCTGCGTCACCGCATGATCCATTCGGTCGAGGTGGCCAGCGTCGGGCGCACCCTTGGGATGAAGGTCGGTCATTGGCTCGAGGGGCAGGGGAACCTCGCTCCCGGTGAGGCCACCAAGGTTGCGGGTATCGTCCACGCGGCCTGTCTTGCGCACGACATTGGCAACCCGCCATTTGGTCATTCGGGCGAAGAGGCGATGGGCGGCTGGATTGAGGAACAGTTCCAGGCCAAGCGTGCCCTTTTCCACGAAATCCCAGAAGACAAACGGGCCGAATTCACCCCGCTTGAGGGCAACGCGCAGGGGTTTCGGATCATCACCCGGCTTGAAATGTATCGCAATCAGGGCGGCATGAACCTGTCCCACGCGGTTCTGGGAGCGTTCACAAAGTACCCCATGACTGCCAGCGCCTCCAAATCGCTCTGCGAGGCCAACGGCGGTAAAGCGCCCTATGTGGGCGCCAAGAAGTTTGGCGTCTTTCACAGCGAGTTCGACTATCTGCAAACAGCGGCGCGTGCACTTGGCTTGCCAGAAGAAACCGCGCCAGACGGCAGCACATGGTGGCGACGTCATCCGCTGGTCTTTCTGGTCGAGGCTGCTGACGATATTTGCTACAATATTGTTGACCTCGAAGACGGGTTCTCTTCCGGTGATCTGAGCCTCAAGCAAGTTGGGGATTTGCTCGATCCCATAGCGATCCCGACCAATCGCGACATAACGGGCTATTCAGATTATGAGCGCGTCAGTTATCTGCGCGCCCGCAGCATCGGCGGTGCGATTAATGCGTGTGTTGAGGCTTTCATCGACCACCACACGGCAATACTTGCGGGCCAGTTTTCAGACGAGCTGATTGCGGTCTCGGACAAGGCAGAGGCATTCGCTACAATCAAGGACTGCGCGCGCAATCGTCTTTTCACTGCGCCGCGCAAAACCAAGCTTGAAATTCAGGGCCGCAATACCATCCGGCGCGTGCTGCAAGGTGTTTGGCCTGTGTATGAAGCCCTGGCCGCAGCGCAGTGGCAGCAGGACGAGCTTCCTGCATATGAAACGCAGCTTGCCCGTGCGTTTGCCTTGGATCTGCGCGATGTGACCAACGCCTATTCGGCGCTGCATTCGCTGACCGATTTCGTCTCTGGCATGACGGACCGCTACGCCGTCAAAACTGCCGAGCTGCTCTAGGGCCTGCGTCGGATCAAAGCAGATAACGTGGAGTAAATGGGCCAACTAGGGTCTTTCATTGCCCCAAGCAGCCGTCACAATGCGGATGAAACCGATCTGGATCGGGAAGGGGAGAAAGATGTTGAAATGGGTCAAGCGGATCGTCGCCGTTTTGGGGGTGGCCATCGTGGTTCTGGCGGGGGTTCTGCTGTTCAATACCTTTCAGTACGGTCCACCGCCCGTTCCCGCCTCGGACCCGATCACGGTTGAGGTTGACGTCAACCAGGCCGCTGCCCAGCTGTCGCGGGCCATTCAGTTCGAGACGGACAGCACCAAGCCCGATCACCCGGATTTCGACGGGTTTCTGTCTTTCCTTGAAACCACCTATCCCGCCGTTCACGGCGCGACCGAGCGGGTCGTTCTGGATCAGAAGACCCCCCTTTATCGCTGGCAGGGCTCCAACCCGGATCTGAAACCGGTCTTGCTGGCGGCTCACTATGATGTGGTGCCCGTTGCGCCGTGGAATTTGGATCAATGGGTGCATGATCCCTATTCCGGGGCAATTGCGGATGGTTTTGTCTGGGGGCGGGGCACATTGGACAACAAAGGCGCGCTGATCGCCATGCTCTCGGCCGCCGAATCCATGATCACGGCCGGTTTCAGGCCCGAGCGCACCATTTATTTCAGTTTTGGCGGGGATGAAGAGGTGGGCGGCAAGGGCGCGATCTCGGTTGCCAACCACCTGAAAGAACAGGGTGTGCTGCTGGAATGGTCGCTGGACGAAGGATCGTTTGTTCTGGACAAGATCATTCCGGGGCTGAGCGAGCCGGTGGCCAGCATCAACCTGTCCGAAAAGGGTTATGTGACCCTGACACTGATTGCCCGCGCCGAAGGGGGGCATTCGTCGATGCCGCCGCGCGTGACGGCGGTGGGGCGTCTGGCGCGTGCAGTGGACCGGGTGCAGACCAACCCGATGCCCGGCGGTCTGACTGGTGTGTCGGCCGAGTTCTTTGATGCCCTGGGGCGTCATTTCTCATTTGGTCAGCGGGTGGTCTTTGCCAATCGCTGGTTGTTTGACCCGCTGCTGGAAAATATTCTGTCGGGGGCTCCGTCCACGGATGCGATGCTGCGGACGACAACAGCGCCCACGATGCTGTCGGGATCGACCAAGGAAAACGTTCTGGCAACCGAGGCCCGCGCGGTCATCAATTTCCGCATCCATCCCCGAGACAACATCGACAGCGTAGTCGAGCATGTGCGCACTGTCATTGATGACGACGAGATCGAGATTGTGGCGGATCGAGACAACGGCGGCGATGCCTCGCCCGTGTCCAGTTCGACCGCGCCGGGATATCTGGATGTCGAGGCCTCCATCCGCGCGGTCTTTGGCCCCTTGGCGGCTGTGCCGGGGTTGACGATTGCAGCCACTGATGCACGGCACTACGCCAAGGCCAGTGAAAACACCTATCGCATCAACCCCTTCATGATCACCGGCGAGGATCTGGTGCGGTTTCACGGTTTGAACGAGCGGTTGTCGATCGAGAACCTGGAACGCGGGATCGGGTTTTATCTGGCACTGATGCAAAGACAGTGATCAGCCACTGGCGGTTCTTTCGTCGCAGGTGCGTTTGGCCTGTCCAACCGATAGAGAGTTGCCGACCAGGGAAACGTCCGTGGTGAACGAGGTGCCGGTGCTGGCCCCTGGTGGTGGTGTAAAGCCGAACGTCACTGCGCGTTCTCCGGGGCGGGCGGTGCTGGGGGCGGGACCTCTCCAGACATAAATCCGTGCGTTGCCGCGTTTCGACAGGCGTAGCAGAGCGTAATCACCTACACCGCACCAATAGATCGCGTTTTCCGAAAAATCGGCAACCACTTCGATCAGACCGTCGCCGATGTCATAGGCGGCGGAACGGGATTCATTGCCGGCCAGGGTAACTGTCGGCAGCATGGCCAAAGAGACCAGCAGAGTGATCAGGTTGAATTTTGGGGTCATTGGAACGGCCCTCAAGAGTTGGTGTATGCATTTGATACTCCTGAAACGCAGGTGTGGATCATTTTCAACGGTCACATTGCGTCGCCATTTTCCAGAGATTGCTGCCTTGCCCCGTTTACATCAGCCCGCTAGGTTTTGCCCTGCTACGAAATCCCCGAAATCCGAAAGGTCGCATCATGAGGATCTGGACCCTGCTCGCGGTCATAGTGCTTGGAACGGGCCTGGTTTTGGTGTTTCTGCAATTGCACCCGCCAAAAACCTTGAAAATCGCGGCCGGACCGGTGGGTGGGGCCTATGACCAGGTGGCCAAGCGTTACGTTGAGCAGTTGGCAGCTGATGGCATCACCCTTGAGGTGATTGAGACCGCGGGTTCCGTCGAAAACGAGCAACTGCTCGCTGAGCGTAAGGTCGATGCCGCGCTTTTGCAGGGGGGGATCGCGGTCAGTGATCCCGAGGTCGAAGCCATCGGCGCGATCTTCTTTGAGCCGATGATCTTTCTGGCGCGCAGTGAGCTTGAGTTGCCCGGCAATCCTGCGCTGTGGCGGGGGTTGAAGATCAATGGGGGGCGCCCGGGATCTGGGACAGCGGCGGCATATGTTGACTTTTTGGCCGCGATCGAGCTGGATCTGTTGGCAAACCAAACGGTTTCCATCGGCTATGATGACGCCATCAGTGCTCTGATTTCTGACGAGATAGACATGGCCGTCTTTGTCGCGCCAATTGATGCGCCGTATTTGCAACGTGCCTATGGTCATCCGGACATTCAGTTCATACCGCTGGACCACAGTAATGCGATTGCCCGCCGCTTGGCCTATGCCGCCACAGTGACCGTTCCAACTGGGGCTATCTCGCTGGACCCGGTTATCCCAGCCGAACCTCAGTCGATCCTGGCGCTTGAGGCGCGGCTTGCCGTCTCACCGGACTTGCATCCCGCATTGATCAACCGCGTTACAATGGCCGCCAAGGCCTTGCATGCGTCGCGCGATATCATCACGGATCCGGATGCCTTTCCTTCGGTCGAGGGCACGGATTTGCCCGTGAACAACGCGGCGCGGCAGTTGATCACGGAAGGCCCATCAACTTGGCACGATTGGCTGCCATATTGGATGGCGGCACAGGTGAACCGGACGCTGCTTCTGCTGCTGCCGATTCTGTTCATCGTGGTCCCCATGCTGCGCGCGTTGCCGGGGATCTACGCCTATATCATGGGCTGGAAAGTCTGGCAGCATTACCCCGACATTCGTGCCATCGAGGATGAGCTGGACGAGAACCCCTCGGTCGAGGACCTTAAGCGTATGGATGCGGAATTGGTTGAGCTGGATGATCGGCTGTCCAAGGTGCGTTTGCCCGCCGCCTATCGTCAGGCCGCCTATCACGCGCGGATGCATGTCGAGCTGGTGCGCAAGCGGATTGAAGGGATGCGCACGGCTTGAGGTGTCGGACGACTTGGACTGTGTAACATTTGCCCAATGCCTGATTTGCATAGGTGATCTAGATGTGGTGCGAAACTCTTCGCTACATCTACATGTGGGGTAAGCCCGCCGATTTCTGTTTCAATCTGCTTTTCGCAACGTGATTGCGCGTGGCTTGATTGCCTGTGCCATTGTGGCCAGTCTCTAAGACAGACCAGCAACGTTAAAACCGCAGCAAAAACAGAACGGAGGTCCCCACATGGGATTTGCAATGAACGCCATCGAGTTTATGGCCTTTGCCTTTGTCAGTGTCATCGGGGTGGTGGCCCTTGGCGCGATCGTTCTGTTCTTTATCGACCGGTTCCAGACCCACGACGCCATCCGCCGAAACTATCCTGTCATCGGGCGATTTCGGAAACTGTTCAGCGGGCTGGGGGAGTTCTTTCGGCAGTACTTTTTTGCCATGGACCGCGAAGAGCTGCCATTCAACCGGGCGCAGCGCGAATGGGTCAACCGCGCAGCTGAGGGAGAAGGAAACACGGTCGCCTTTGGCTCGACCCGTAACCTGAGTGTTCCTGGCACGCCGATTTTCGTGAATGCACCTTTCCCACCGCTGGGGGATCAGTTCACCACGTCTGAACCGCTGCGGATTGGGCCGACTGCGCGTGCGCATTATGATGCGCCGTCATTCTTCAACATTTCGGGCATGAGTTATGGCGCGATTTCCAAACCGGCGGTGCAGGCGCTCAGCCGTGGGGCGAAAGAAGCGGGGGTTTGGCTGAATACCGGCGAGGGTGCGCTCAGCCCGTTTCACCTTGAAGGCGGCTGTGACATCGTCTTTCAGATCGGTACCGCAAAATACGGTGTTCGAGACGAGCACGGCAACCTGAGCGACGACAAGCTGCGTGAAGTGGCGGCCCATGAAACCGTGCGCATGTTCGAGATCAAGCTGGCCCAGGGCGCCAAACCCGGCAAAGGGGGCATTCTGCCCGCCGAAAAGATTACGGATGAGATTGCCGCCATTCGCGGGATCAAGAAAGGTCACGACAGCCAGTCTCCCAACCGTCACCGCGAGGCGGGCAATGTCGAAGAGCTGCTGAACATGATCGCCCATGTGCGCGAGGTCACGGGCAAACCAGTGGGCATCAAGACCGTGGTCGGATCCGAGCAGGTGTTTACCGAACTTTTTGATGCCATCGTTGCGCGTGGCGACGATTGCGCGCCGGACTTCATTACTCTGGATGGGGGTGAAGGCGGGACAGGGGCTGCGCCCATGCCGCTTATTGACCTTGTTGGTATGTCCGTGCGCGAGGCATTGCCCGTTGTGGCAAATCTGCGCGATCAACATGGCCTCAAGGATCGCATCCGGCTGGTGTCCAGTGGTAAGCTGATCAATCCCAGCGACGTGGCCTGGGCCCTGGCAGCGGGCGCGGATTTCGTGACGTCGGCGCGCGGCTTCATGTTCTCGCTTGGCTGTATTCAGGCACTAAAATGTAACAAGAATACCTGCCCCACGGGCATCACCACCCATGACCCGCGCTTTCAAAAAGGGTTGGTGGTCGAACACAAATACAAGCGTGTCGCCCGCTATGCGCAGGAAATCAGGCACGAGGTGGAAACCATCGCGCATTCCGTTGGCGTGCCCGAGCCCCGGCAACTGCGCCGCCGCCATGTGCGGATCATGATGGAGAATGGCCGTTCAACTCCCATGAACGAAATCCTGCCAAGTTACAGTCCCGTCTCTGAATCGTGAGACAAGTTGGTTTGGTTCAAATGACCGGACCGTCTACCTGATAACAAACGATCAACAACCGGAGACCGAGATGGCCCACCGCTGGAAGAATGACCTGACCCACGCCGACGTGACACCCGAGGCGGCATTCCTGAACCGCCGTCACTTTATGGCTGGCCTTGCGGGGGTTGGTCTGGCGTCGATTGCCAAACCTGCATTGGCCGAAGAGCTGGAGCCCAATAGCTGGGAAGAGATCACAACCTACAACAATTTTTATGAGTTCGGCACCGGCAAAGGCGACCCGGTGCAATATGCCAATCTGATGAAGACCGATCCCTGGACGGTTCAGATCGACGGCATGGTCGACCGTCCCGGCGATTATGGCTTTGAGCAGATCATGTCCGAGATGACGGTCGAAGAGCGCATCTATCGTTTCCGCTGCGTCGAGGCCTGGTCGATGGTGATCCCGTGGAACGGGTTTGAACTGGCCGATCTGTTGAATCTTGCTGGCGTGCAAGAGGGCGCAAAATACGTGGGCTTTGAAACCCTTTATCGTCCCGAAGAAATGCCGGGCACCCAGTACCCTGTGTTGGAATGGCCCTACAAAGAGGGGTTGCGTCTGGACGAGGCGATGCACCCGCTGACCATCATGGCGACTGGGATCTACGGCAAGCCGATCCCGAACCAGAACGGCGCGCCGTTGCGCTTGGTTGTGCCGTGGAAATATGGCTTCAAGTCAATCAAGTCGATCGTGCGGATCACGCTCACTGACAAAGAACCACCCACCAGTTGGAACCAGGCCAATGGCCGTGAATACGGATTCTATAGTAACGTGAACCCTGAGGTGTCGCACCCGCGCTGGTCGCAGGCCAGCGAACGCAAGATTGGCGGGGGGCTGTTCGCAAAGCGAATCCCGACCCTGATGTTCAACGGTTACGAAAAGGAAGTGGCCAGCCTGTACGAAGGCATGGATCTGGCGAAATTCTACTAAGCAGTGGCTTGCAGATCAGCGCACGAGGAAAGACGGCACATGACAGTTGTTGATCACTTGAATTCGACAGTGCGAAAGCTCCCGACTTGGGGGCTTTATGTTGTGGGTGCCGTGTACCCGGCGTGGCTTTTGTATCAAGGTCTCACCGGTGGGTTGGGCGTAGATCCTGTCAAAGTGCTCGAGCACGAAATGGGTGAGCGCGCGCTGCAGCTTCTGATCCTTGGTTTGGCCGTGACCCCGTTGCGCCAGTTCACAGGGGTAAATCTGATGAAGTTTCGCCGCGCCATTGGGGTGCTAACCTTTGTCTATGTGTTTCTTCATCTGCTGGTCTGGCTGGTGTTGGATGTGCAGATCCTCAGCCAGGTCTGGGCTGATATTCTCAAGCGTCCCTATATCACCATTGGCATGGCGGGGTTTGTCGTCCTGTTGCCCTTGGCTTTGACATCCAACAACTGGTCGGTGCGAAAGCTTGGTCCCAAATGGCGTACGTTGCACAAGGCCGTCTATGGAGCGGCTCTGTTGGGTGGGGTTCACTATGTTATGGTGGCCAAAGGGTTTCAAATCGAACCTTTGGTGTATCTGGGCGTGACCACCGCCCTTCTGGCGCTGCGGTTCCCCAAGCGGCGCGGGCGGGTTCAGCGCGCGTGATTCCGGATTTCACCTCGGTTTTGTGGAGCCGAACTTGCGAGTCTGTGGGCGAGTCTGTGGAAAACTCTTGAAAACCCAATGCAACGAGATGCCCCTGATAGATATCGCTCGATCTTACATGTCGGCTTCCCCTTTAACATGTTGAATTTGTTTATGTTTTCAAGTTTTTTGATGTTTTTGTGATTTTTGTGAATTTTTGGGTTGCGGGTGTTTGGAGTTAGGACTAGAACCCCCTTCACCGGCGGCGCTGAGGCGCTACGG